>NZ_JACKQN010000020.1:0-3901 GCF_015524875.1 Glutamicibacter sp. FBE19
ACAAGGAAAAACTATACACAGGTTTTGGGGGTGGTGCAAATCGGGTGGGTGGTTTTCGGCGGTGACCGTGGACACTTAATCCAAATAGGCCGTTTCGGAGCTTACAAAGCAACCGCGCCAGTAAATGTCCAAGGAATCTAGAATTCCCTCGTCCCGCCAAATCCGTTTATGCGCTTGCGCTAATTGTTCTCCTAGGATTCCCCTCTCTTCAGCCTGTTACAACGCCCTGAGTGCGCCCGTGCCGTAAGCGCTCAACAACTTCGCAGAGAAGTCCGCGCTCATAGCCGGTCAAGACACGAAGCGATCAATCCCCAAGCCATCAACTGCGGCCTGAACCTCCTGAGCTCTCATCGGCCGGCTTGCATCGCTCTCGCTAGATGGTCGATCCGAACGCTCCTGCTGGAAGCGGCACGTATCGAGGTCCCCGTAGATTCCACGACAATCGGAGCTGCATCGCTGAGGCTCACGGAAGCGTATGCCTAGAAGTAGCGACCCGCGTTCATGGATAACCCGGCAGATGCCAGCGAGGTCGCTGATTCAACTGCTCCTGTAGCCGGAACCATCGGGGTAACCAACACGAGAGGGGAGCCGCAACCACCATCTGCGAACGCATGAGCCGTTTGGAATTGCGCCTGGGCGTTGGCCAACTGGACTACTCGTGCACGTGGAGCGCCTCGTCCCATAGAACGCCACATGTCGTCAATGAGCGCTTCCATCGAACCCTGGTTGTGGAGCGCCACATAGGCAGCTCCCTTGCGGCTTCATCCCCTCGCCCCTGTCCACCAGAAACTGCATGTACTTCCGCTGAATTGCGGCACTGCCCGCTTGGTTGGTCAACGTGGGCACGGCTTCCATCGCGTGTTCGCCCTTCCCTGCAATCCCCGCATTGTTGGGATCAGCTTGGCTGAGTTCGGCAAGCCCAAGCTGTCGCGGGCCGGATGAAGGGGTGGTGCGTCTAGTGCCGTGCCGCATGATGCCGGAAGCTGATGAGGGAGGCAGCAGCTTCAACGATAAGTTGTCCGAGTTTCACGTAAAATCCCAATGCCAGCAGGCACTGCCGGCTGACGCTGCATCGCAGGCTCCGTAAGCCGGGCTCGGAAAGTCCCGTTTTTGCTCCGCCATCCAATAGTGCTCTTCGGATCCAATGGAGATTACCGGAAGTGTCGTCCTGGGTGCGCGCAACCAACACTTTCTCTAATACGGTAAGCAAGACACGGATCGATTGGCTCTTGGAGCCACCAACCTGATTTGCTCGCGTGGTTTAGGACCGGGTCCGATTCCTGAAAGCCAGTACTGCGTTGTCGGATCGTCCCACTGCAGAAGGGGCCCGCAAATTCCGTTCCGAGATCGGCTTGTGAATATAGCGAGCGCGCCAGCGCAATAGTAAGTACATAGGACTGCGGCTAGCCTTGAATAGCTGCACCTGGAACGAACAGCAAGCTGGCATCATTGTAGGCAATGGCCTCATCGCCCTCTGCGAGGATGGCTACACCACGGACGTACCTACACCAATGAAGTGATGCTTTGAAGTACACCGCGTTAGAACGCTATTGCCTCGTTACCGGCCATACACACAGTGGAGTGACTCCCGATGAGCAGCAGAGCGACTACCAAGCTGGGGTCGCCGAGATTGACGGTCAGCTGTGGCGCATCAGGACCGCACGGATCACGCCCACCAAGTCAGGTGGGTTCGTAGCCATATGGAAGCGTGACAATACTGGGACTACTGCGCCCTACGAATTCGACGAAAGGCTCCACGGGGTCCTGGTCTTCATCGAGGAAGGCAAAAACTTCGGAGTCTTTCGCTTCGCTCAACAGCATCTCGAGCGCCTGGGCATCTTCGCCTCAACGTCCTCTCCGGGCAAGCGTGGTTTCCGCATCTATCCTTCTTGGACCACTGGGCTCAAGGGACAAGCAAAGAAAAGCCAGGAAAGTCAGCTGCCTGCGTTCACGTTACTAGCCGGCTAGCTCAGGGCGCTCGGACGTCTACTCCATCTCCATGCGCCGAAACCGCAGCTCCCTTTGTGCACCGCGCAGAGGCGACCCATCAAACGGAAGTTCACCAAGGTCTACGGCCATCGCCGCTTTCAGGGCTAACTGGTTGGCAGACTGCGCAGCACGGCCAGTTAGCCCCAGCCCTCCGGCAAGTTCGTCCCAGTGCCTCCTCTTCAAGTTCTTTGCCTTTCCTGCGACGGTCAGCGCCATGGTGACATCGCCGTAGACCAAGGTGCAGGGGATGTCATAGATGGGTGCAACGCTAAACCGTCCATCCTCGTCCGCCAGAATCGAAACGTTCTTTCCATGCAAATCGCCGTTGCCGGTTAGCCAGGCAAAAACGAACTGCATGTACAGATTGCGTCTCGCGAGCACCGGAGCTTGGCACTGTAGCGCTAACGCCTCAATGACTTGCTCCGTTCCCACGGCATACTTGCTTGCCGGCGGAAGGTTCAGTACCTGCATGGCATCTTCCAATGCCAACCGGATCGTATGGTCTGTTTTCCCGACGGCTTTGCGATCGAATCTCTCGACCAGGAGCCCCTGGCTCCCCTTCGAGTCCAGAACTAGCTGATTGCTAACCACCGGAAGCTTGAGCGCTTTTGCTGCCTTCAGGTGCTGGGCCTCGTTAACCACCAGATGCGGGTGATCACGAGGATCGAGCTTGAGCAGATATGCGCTGTTCTTGAATTCCACTGGAGTCGTCAGCATCGTTGCGCTGATCTTGTCTTGCACACCAGGTATCGAGTGGCGGTCCAGGGTCCGTGCGAGAACTGAGAAGTCAAGGTCAGCTGCGCTGCTGAACTCGGCAACCACCGGAGCTTGTTCCAGTGCCGACCCCGCCGGGACAATGCGAACGTTGCCGGGGGTATCAGAGCCAACGGCCATCAACAGAGTCAGCTCGTCGGAGAGGCTAGTCTTAGTTGCGTCTTTGAGGACAGTAAGACGATGGCCTTCGGGTAATAGCCCCGAGAAGAACGACGGCAAGGCGCCCCCGGGGCCAACGTATGGCTCCCGGGAAACAGGCAAAGATGTAGCAATGGCCGAGCGGCCGCCTGCAAGATAGTTCTCGTCATAGGTGAAGGCAACGCTTCCATCTGCTTGCCTAGTTAGATAGCCAGCCAGGCTTTCGTTGCAGTACACGTCAGCCTGAGTGACAAGCTTGAGGTCTTGGAGTTGTGGATTCATTGAGCCACAACAATTCGCAGGCCGAGAACATTTGCTACAGAGAACACGGCATCTATGGATGGGTTCCCCGCTCCGCGCTCTATGGAGCGCAGTGTACGTTCGGCGATGCCGGCTAATTCAGCCAGCTGCTCCTGCGTCAGGCCATTCTGTTTTCTGGCGCGTTGCAATTCTGCTCCGAGCTCCGTCACTGAATTCATGAATGATCCTTTTCCGGCAGTATGTCGCCGATTGGCAACATTCTGTTCCCAATCATTCACTACAGCACAGAATTCGGCAAGAAGTTACCGGAATGCCGGACTAGCGAAGATGATCGGGCCTCAGACAACCTGATAGGCAAAACTTTGCCGATCTATTGCCCTGGGGAAAGTAATCGCTGCAGAAGAGTAGTGCTCCACCATAGTGGCGCGGTAATCTGCCAGAAGCCGCCTGCCCAACTTAGTCGACTCGAGAGCCTGGGATCCGAACGATGGTCCGCCTGAACTGGACTCACATTCCAGCGCCTGGCATGTCGCTCTCCGCTAAGGCGCCGCGGTCCCCGGTCAGCATCCAAAGCCCGTTAAACAGAAAAAAGGGTGCCAGGCACCCACCCGAACCCCCACCAACCAAAAACACCAACCACCAACACCGGCCGCCCATCCCACCAACCAACCAGCAGTTTGCTGGTTAAACAGGTTTGGGCCCTGACACAAACTGTGTCAGGGCCCAAACCACATATTAT
>NZ_JACKQN010000021.1:0-3864 GCF_015524875.1 Glutamicibacter sp. FBE19
TACCGGTTCTCCACAACCCGTCAATTCGAGCCATGATTTCGTCCAGCGTTATATTTCTCAGATATTTATTTCGCTCAAAATTACTTGAGCTTTTTCTGAGTGATTGTCACCGGATTTGGTATCAGCTTCAAGCTGACCTCGTTGCGGCGACAGATAAAAACTATACACAGGTTTTCGGACAGTTACAAATCGGATCGGTGCTTTTAGAGGTGACTGTGGTTACACCTGCAGTTTCCAGTCCAAAAGCAGGCTTGATGGTCATCCGTCGTGACAACCCTGGCGCCCATGCGCGTTCCGGTACCCGCAAAATTCGTTGCTGTACTTTGGCAGCCAACACAGGAACCTACAACCACAGCCGCTACACCCGGGGGGCCTTCCGAACTCCTTGCTTGGTTCTCCGTAGTTGATCGACTTCGGCTTGCTACAAGAGTGGGAACGAGTCATTGCTGCTGTCGCTTGTTCTCGTTTTCCAGATTCGCGGTCGACTGCGACTCCGCCATTCACCGAGGCGTAGTTGAACTACCTCCCTCTTACCCATGACTGGCCAAGGAGTGCGTCGCTGTCAGTCACCTCGGATTGACCGCTGTACTGGAAGCACTTGCAACAATGTCAAGATGACAATCGATCATTCCCCACCCACTCATATATGGACGATCAAATTCAGGCAGGAAGTTGGTCCGGGGTGTTCCACACACAACTTGGCGTTGTCAGCTATCCGAAACAGCACAGCCTAATCTGCCGCCAATCTTGTCCTCGTAGACTTCGCGCTGGAATTGGTCTCTCCTCGATTCACGTATTTGGGTCATAGCACATTGTCCAGAAACGTAGACGGGACCGTCTGAAACATCATTCGATAACTGCGCTACGCGAAGTGAACATATAAGAGCCGCAAAGACGCCTGCGTTTATCACTCGAAACCAGTTCAGCAGATCCTGCCGTTCCAGGATTTGGATGCATGGAAAACTCTGCGGTGAATGATGACCAGGGCATTCCGTTTCTCAAGGTAGAGCACATAGCGTTTTGCAAGGAGGTAAGAATTGGGTGTTCCCGGTTCCAGCTTTCCCGTACGTATACAGATCGCAGTCAAAACACCTCTGGATGCTGTTCGACAGTTTGTGGCCCACCTGAGTTCGCACCTGGGATGTTGTAACGCCACTGTGCTCGTAAGATTCGAAGATTCCTACTAGCGCTTCTTATAAACGTCGTCTCCGTCGGCTTGCGACGAGCTCGAGGCTCGCTAATAGCGGGCTTCCCGTGAAGACTCACTGCACCAGCTCAGGCTCCATGCGGTGGATCCGCCTATCTGGTTAGCAATGCATTCCCTAAATACTTTCCAGCGCTGATTGGCCACACAGGTATGTAGACAGAAATGGTTGGCACGGCTGTACACCCCAAAGAGTGCCTGGGGCCGGCAAATCCCAGATTTCCTCACCCCTCGCAGAAGTTGGATAAGTTCTACGATTAGCGCGCCCGCCACGGCGCAATACTCTTTGCTAGCTGCCATGCAGCCAACCGAGGTTTCCGTGCTAGGGATCCATTATGTCTACAGGCGTACAGCACTGAACACACGAGAACAGGATTCGGGTCAATGACTATTCACGGAACATGTTTGGGCATAAAAAAATCGCGGAACCGAAGTTCCGCGATATTTGTGACCCCAACGGGATTCGAACCCGTGTTGCCGCCGTGAGAGGGCGGAGTACTAGGCCGCTATACGATGGGGCCGTATGCTGAAGATAAATCTTCAGCTCACCAAATTGCTTTGGTGAAGCGCTGGGATACCAGGACTCGAACCTAGAATGACGGAACCAGAAACCGTTGTGTTGCCAATTACACCATATCCCAATATGACTTGCTATTCATTTGCTTGATCAGATATCCGATCAGCAATGAATGCCTTAGCACGAGATATAACTATACCTAAAAAGTTCCCTGAACGCACATCCAAAGGCGCCATCCTCGAGTGATCTACAGCTCGTTAGTCAGCTGAAAGGCAAAGATGCGCGATGTTCGCGTTATCTGGAGCCAATATCGGGCCTAGGGATTTCCCTCGGGCCGATCCCGATTGTCTCAAGAATAAGAAAAAGGGACCCAGTAGAACTGGGCCCCTCTTAATCGTTATTGGTCGGGATAACAGGATTTGAACCTGCGACCTCGTCGTCCCGAACGACGCGCGCTACCAAGCTGCGCCATATCCCGTGATCAAGAACGTTTTTACTCTACACCCTGAGCATTCTGATCACATAATCCTTTTCCGATAGACCGGTAGGGCCAAGGACCGGCATCAGCCAACAGCGTTACAGTTATATAGCTTTACCCGGGTTCAGGATATTCAATGGATCCAGTAGTGACTTGATGCTGCGTTGAAGCTGCAGCACATCTGCCGATTGTTCCCATGGCAACCAGTCCTTCTTGATCAGGCCAACACCGTGCTCACCCGTAATCGTTCCTCCCATTTCCAAAGCAATGCGCACGGAACTCTCAACGGCGCGGTGCAATCGAGCCAACGGATCGCCAACGTCGTCAGGTTCTACAGAAAATGTGGGATGCAAATTGCCGTCGCCAACATGGGAGATCATTCGCAAGTCGACTCGCTCTTGCTTTGCAGCCGCCTGCAGCCGGTGAACGTACTCCACCATTTTGCTCTTCGGAATCGCTACGTCTTCACCGGTCCTGTAGGCATCATCTTTGGTGTCTCCCCTGCTGGTGCGTCGCATTTCGATGAGTTGAGTAGCCTCGCTGCTTCCAGCCGAGCTGAGTACGACATTGCGATCTGCAAATACCTCGCGGATGGCTTCCTCTTCACGAGCTGCTCCATATCCGTCTAGCCTGGCCAACAACATGGCTCCACCTGACGCAGAGAGATTGGTTGAATATTGTTTGTCCAAGACCTGAATGGTCGCGTGGTCGATCAGTTCCAGAATCGCTGGCTGGATCCTGGCTTTTGCAATGAGCTGCACACCGTGAACCGCTTCTTCGAGTGAAGGGAAAAGCAAAGAGACGTCACGTTCGTCTACAGGCAGGTAACGCAATCGAAGCACTGCTCGCACTACAACGCCCAAGGTTCCCTCAGATCCCGTGAATAGCGCTGTTAGGTCGTAGCCGGCTACACCCTTGAAGGTATTCTTGCCAACGCGTATCAGGCGCCCGTCAGCAAGGACAACATCCAGAGACAGAACTGATTCGCGCGTAACTCCATACTTTGCGCAGCGTAGACCACCCGCATTCGTAGCGACGTTGCCGCCTAGGGTGGACATCTTGTAGCTTGCCGGATCGGGGGCATACATCAAACCAAATTTGGCGACTGCCACATTGAGGTCGTGATTAATGACCCCAGGCTCGACAACAGCAATTTCGTCATCGGGACGGATATCGAGGATCCGGTTCATCCTGCTCAGATTGAGAATGACGGCTTCGCCTAAGACATGGACACCGCCAGATACGCCTGTGCCGGCCCCACGGCTAATCACCGGCATTCCAAATTCAGTAGCCAGTTGCATGAGCTGCTGGACCTGTTGCGCTTCTGTAGGAAAGACGACTGCAATGGGATTAATCGGCATCTCGGATAACTGTCCGAAGTCCCTAGAATTTTCCGATAAAACTAGTTCATCCTGGACTACCGATTCATCAGGAAGAACCTTCTTAAGATTTTCAAGAAAAGACACTTGCTTACTAGACACCTTTGTCTCCACGGTCGCTGGGAATCCGAATTCACTTTAGACACTACGACCAAAGAAGTGTCATCGAAAGTTCATGACCGCTTTCCGCACGGCCCAGATGCCATCTACTGCCGATCACCCACTAAAACGAAAAGGGGGGCCAGGCACCCACCCGAACCCCCACCAACCTGTTTTGCTGGTTAAA
>NZ_JACKQN010000022.1:0-1446 GCF_015524875.1 Glutamicibacter sp. FBE19
GGCTCTTCGCAATCTAAGGTGTAGCAGCCTCAACAGATCCCGGACATCAGGTAGCGTGTCACGGCATGAAAAGGCCGAGAGCTTCACGAGAATGAAAGTTCCTACACAAACACCGTCGAAAGCTCTCGGCCATGCTCAATGCTACCTACTGCACCCCGGACTTGACGACATTCTGCGGCCTTCAAGACCTCGGCCTGACCGCCACCGGGCAGCACATCACCGATACCCGCGCAGTGATCGAGTGCCGAGTCGTTGAAGACGACAAATTCTGCCACCTGTGCGGCGCGCAGGGCACCGCACGGGATACCAGGATCCGCCGGCTGCACCATGCGCCATTCGGGTGGCGGCCCACTACCTTGGCTATTCGGGTGCGCCGCTACCGGTGCGCCAGCTGCAAGCACGTATGGGTGCAGGACATCTCCTTGGCTGCCGAACCGAAAGCAAAGATCTCCCGCGGCGGGCTGCGCTGGGCCTTGAAAGGCATTGTGTGCCAGCACTTGAGCATGGCCCGGGTCGCCGAGGGGCTGGGCGTTTCGTGGAACACCGCGAACACGGCGGTGCTGGCCGAAGGACAACGGGTGCTGATCAGCAGCCCGACCCGTTTTGACGGAGTCCACGTGATCGGGGTGGATGAGCATGTGTGGCGGCATGCCCGGTACGGGGACAATTACGTCACGGTCATCATTGACCTGACTCCGGTGCAGCAGCGGAGCGGACCGGCGCGGTTGCTGGATATGGTCCAGGGCCGGTCGAAGCAGGTGTTCAAGTCCTGGTTGCAGGAGCGGGACCCGGCTTGGCGTGCCGGGGTGCAGATCGTTGCGATGGACGGGTTCACCGGGTTCAAGACCGCGGCGGTGGAAGAGCTGCCGCATGCGGTGGAAGTGATGGATCCGTTCCATGTGGTGAAGCTGGCCGGCACCGCGTTGGAGAAAGCCCGGCAGCGGATCCAGCATGAAACACTGGGACGTCGGGGCCGGAGCAAGGATCCGTTGTATCGGGCCCGCAAGACGCTGCTGACCGGTGAGGAACTGCTCAGCGAACGTGGCAAAGGGCAGCTGGAGGCGTTGTTTGCTGATCCGGGACATCAGGTCGTGGAAGCGACGTGGAAGGTATATCAGCGGATGGTGGCCGCGTACCGGGCACCTTCCCCACGGGAGGGGAAGGAACGGTTGAGGGATTTGATCCATGACCTGACTAAGACCTTGCCTAGGGAAATGATCGAGGTGAGGTCTTTGGCGACAACGTTGAAGAAACGCGCCACGGATATCTTGGCGTATTTCGATCATATGGGGTCATCGAACGGGCCAACTGAGGCGATCAATGGGCGGTTGGAGCATCTTCGTGGTTCGGCGTTGGGGTTCAGGAACCTCGCGAATTACATCGCAAGGTCCCTGTTGGAGTCTGGTGGGTTCAGACCGGTGTTACACCCTTGATTGCGAAGAGCCG
>NZ_JACKQN010000023.1:0-945 GCF_015524875.1 Glutamicibacter sp. FBE19
TCGCATCCGTGTTTGCGTCAGTGTTCGCATCCGTGTTTGCGTCAGTGTTCGCATCCGTGTTTGCGTCAGTGTTCGCATCCGTGTTTGCGTCAGTGTTGTCAGCAGTGTTCGCGTCAGTCGAATCATCGGCGACAACGGTGAACGTAGTAAACGCATACGCGTTCGTCTTCACATCAGTCGCAACGATCAGGTAATTTCCGAGTTCAAGATCAGATGAATCAACCTCGAAACTAATATCTCCCTTGTCGTCAGCGGTCACGCCTTCAGGAAGAGAAGCAGCGAAAGCCTTAGCCTGGGCCAAGGTCGTCGCGCCTAGTGGGCTCTGCTCGATCTTGACTTCGCCGTTCGAGGTGAATTCCTTGCCGGTCACGGTTCCGATTTCACCCTTGATAATGCGGTTCGGAGTGATATCGATGTGAACTTCGTTCTCAACAGCGTCCTCAGGATTTACCTGGAAGTACTCAGTGTAAGTCTTTCCAGTTTCTTCGTCCTGAACTTCGACCATGTAGATACCTTCTGGCAAACCATCGGTATCAAACTTGTAATCAAAGTGACCGTTCTCGTCAACGATGACGTCATCCTGGTGAATAGGAGCCTCGTCGCCGTTCGAGTTGCGAATAGTGATCTTGACGTTACCGTCTGGAGTGAACTTGTCACCAATTACGGTAATCTCGTCCCCTTCAGTAACGCTGTCAGGCAGCACGTTCACGATCGGATGTTCCGTGTTATCCGCCGTGTTGTCATCAGTGTTATCTGAAGTGTTCTCCGCGGTGTTCACATCGGTGTTCTCCGCAGTGTTCACATCCGTGTTCTCCGCAGTGTTCTCCGCAGTGTTCACATCGGTGTTCACGTCGGTGTTCTCCGCAGTGTTCACATCGGTGTTCACATCCGTGTTCTCCGCAGTGTTCACATCGGTGTTCACGTCGGTGTTCTCCGCAGTGTTCA
>NZ_JACKQN010000024.1:0-552 GCF_015524875.1 Glutamicibacter sp. FBE19
TGGTTTGTGGTTTTCATCCTTTGGGGTGGGGGTTGCGGGTTGTTGCTGCGGGGTGTGTTTGCGGGGGTGCGGGGTTGTTGTTTGGGAACTGTATAGTGAACGCGAGCATCTTGCAGATGAGATGAGCTTTGGGGTCCTTTTCCTTGGATTCCTGGGGTGTTTGAGTCTTGTCTGCGTGATTTTGTTAGATTGTTTTATTGCTCAATTCTGAGAACTTTGTTTTGTGTTGAAGTTTTTAAGGGCGCACGGTGGATGCCTTGGCATCAAGAGCCGATGAAGGACGTGGGAATCTGCGATAAGCCTGGTGGAGTCGATAACCGGACGTTGATACCAGGATTTCCGAATGGGGGAACCCCGCACCATGTTATGTGGTGTGACCTGCAGCTGAATGTATAGGCTGTGTGGAGGGAACGCGGGGAAGTGAAACATCTCAGTACCCGCAGGAAGAGAAAACAATAGTGATTCCGTTAGTAGTGGCGAGCGAACGCGGATGGGGCTAAACCGGTTGGTGTGTGATAGCGGATAGGCGTTGCATCATCGGGGTTGTGGGGT
>NZ_JACKQN010000002.1:0-481373 GCF_015524875.1 Glutamicibacter sp. FBE19
AATATTCGGTATCAACAAACTTGGCACACTATTGAGTTCTCAAACAACAAACACTCTCGACACCACAACCACCACAAACTCGGTGACTGCTTCGCTCCGGAGCAACTTTTCTAGCCTACCATCATGTCAACCAAAGTCAACTCGATGTTTCCAGCTTGTTCACCCCGCTGTTTCCTGCAGGCCTTTTCGGCCCGTCCGGATCAGCGGCGCGAGATAAAACTCTACACGGATTCCCACCAGACGCAAAATCGGAAAGCGTGTCGGATTTTGGTCTAAAATCTCATGCTGACTTGGGTGTATCAGTTCCGGGTACAACAAAACCACCAAAAAAGTGTGCTGCTTCACATCATTTTTGGTGGTTTCGTGTAGTTCGCCGGTATTGCAGCTCTACTGCGCCAGCTCGATCACGGCCATGTTCTTCTTGCCGCGTCGAACGATGGCATAGCGCCCGTGCAGGAAGTCGGCCACGCTGAGTACGGTGTCGATGCCTTCAACCTTTTCGTTGTTCACATAGGCTCCGCCCTCGCTCACTGTGCGACGAGCCTCCGACTGCGACTTGCTCAAGCCCGATGAATGCAGCACATTCAGGATGCCCAGATCGCCGGCCTCAACCTTGGCGGTTGGAAGCTCGGCGATGACCGATTCCAAGGTAGGCAAGTCGATCGCGCCCAGATCGCCATTGCCGAATACCGCGGCCGAAGCCGCGATCACCTGCTCGGTGGCCTGCTCCCCATGGACCAGGGACGTCACTTCCCAGGCCAAGGTGCGCTGGGCAACGCGCTTGAATGGCCGCTCGGCAACTTCGGCCTCAAGCTCGGCGATCTGCTCGCGGGTCAAGAAGGTGAAGACCTTCAAGCGGTCGATCACATCGGCGTCAGCGGTGTTCAACCAGAACTGGTAGAAGGTGTATGGGCTGCACATTTCTGCATCCAGCCAGATGGCGTTGCCTTCGGACTTGCCGAATTTGGTGCCGTCCGAGTTGGTGATCAGCGGGGTGCCGTAGGCGTGCACCGAATTGCCCTGAACCTTGCGGATCAAATCGGTGCCGCTGGTCAGGTTGCCCCACTGGTCCGAGCCGCCGGTCTGCAGAGTGCAGCCGTACTGGCGGTTCAGCTCCAGGAAGTCGTAGCCCTGCAGGACCTGGTAGGAGAATTCGGTGTAGCTGATGCCCTCGTCGGAGTTCAGGCGCGCGGCAACGATCTCCTTCTTGACCATGGTGCCCACACGGAAGTACTTGCCCACGTCGCGCAGGAAGTCCAGCGCGGAAAGCTGCTGGGTCCAGTCCAGGTTGTTCACCAGCTGTACCGCGTTCTCCCCCTCGGCGGAGAGGAAGCGGGAAACCTGGGCCTGGAGCTTGGCGACCCATTCGGTCACGGTCTCCTTGGTGTTCAAGGTGCGCTCCGCGGTTTGGCGCGGATCGCCGATCAGGCCGGTGGAACCGCCGACCAAGGCCAGCGGCTTGTGGCCGGCCAGCTGCAGGCGGCGCATGTTCAGCAGCTGCACCAGGTTGCCCAGGTGCAGGGAAGGCGCAGTGGGGTCGAACCCGCAATAGTAGGTCACAGTCTCTTCGGACAGGGCGCGTTCCAGCTCGGTCTCATCGGTGGATACGTGCACCAGGCCGCGCCACTTCAGTTCCTGCCAGACGTTCTGAAAAGATGCGTCGTTGCTCTGACCCGCAATCACGGGATTCTGCTTGGTATCAGACATGCTCACTGTGACCATTTTCTGTCTTCGTTCTGCCCCTGTTGCGCGTGAAGATCTCACGCGGTTCTGCTTCTGCGCCGCGAGTTGGGGTTGCCGTCTCGGCGCGCAGTTCCCAGATTATCGCTTGGCCATGGACAAGTGCCAGTTGCCGGTCCCCGCCCTTGGTCACATCTGCTCGCGCCTAGTCCAATCCCTCGGGAAGCGGCTGGCTATGCACCAGATGCAGGCGCTGGGTGGTGCGGGTCATCGCCACATACAAATCCCCCACGCCGCCATCGACTTCGGCAACCAGCTGCGCGGGTTCCAGGATCAGCACGCCATCGAATTCCAGGCCCTTGGACTCCCGCGCGGTAATCACCACAATGTCCTGGCTCAATCCGCCCGATCCGGTGCCCACCCGATCGCCATGGACTTCCCTCACCGCAGAACGGATCCTGCCAAGGTCCTGCTGCGGAACGATGACCGCCTGCAGGCCGCCAGCGGAATAGGCCAGCTCCTGGGCGAGCGCCTCGAGAACCGCTGCGTCCAGGTGCTCCTGCGTGGTTTTGGTGATCACCGGTGGCCAGTCGCCCTCGCGCACAGCCTGCGGAGTGGTGATGCGCAAGCCCGCGGCCTGGGCCACGCGCACAGCGGCATCGGCAATCTGTGCCGGGGTGCGGTAGTTGACCGTCAGTTCCTCAAGGTCGAACCGCTCCCCGAAGAATGGCTTGAGCGCCTGGGACCAGCTGTTGGCGCCCGAAGCCGCCGAGGTCTGCGCGATATCGCCCACGATGGTGAAGGACTTCATCGGGCAGCGGCGCACCAGCAGGCGCCACTGCATCGGCGAAAGCTCCTGTGCCTCGTCAACGACGATATGCCCATAGGCCCAGGTGCGATCGGCCACCGCGCGCTCGGCTGCGGAGAGCTTCGCTGCGGTTTCCTGGTTCACCCCGGCCACCTGTTCGGCAGTGATCACGCCATCGATGCCGGCGTTTTCCAGCATGGTGTGCATATTGGTCAACGCGGCCTTGGCGTTTTCGACATCCGCCTCATACTGCGCGGTGTGGGCGGCCGCGTTCGGGTCCGCAAAGTCGCCGAGCAGCTGCGCGGCCTCATCCAGCAGCGGCACATCGGCCTCGGTGAACGGTGAGTTGGCGCGGCGGTACAGGGCGTCGCGCTCGGCCTCCTTCAGGTGAGGCGCGGCGGCGGCGAGCAGGTGCGGGGTGGCAAGAAGCTCGGCCACCAGCTGCTGCGGGGTCATCGGCATCCAGCACAGGTTCAGCGCCACGCGCACATCGTGCGATTCGCGCACTTCCTGGGGCAGGTAGGAGCGGTCGGTGGTCGAGGACTGCCCGGCCGATTCCTCCAGCTTTCGGCGCAGCTGCTCGGCCAGGTCGCCCACCAGCACCTTCACGAAGGTTTCGCGGGCCTCGTTGTAGGGCTTGTGGGTGTGGCGGGCGCGTTCGCGCGCGTTGCGGACCATCTTCGGGGTCAATGTCAGGCGGGTGCCTTCCACTACCACGGTGCGGTCAGCGGGAATCAGGCGCTGGCGGTTGCGCACGGCGTTGGCGATGACCTTGGCCATCGAAATCTGGCCCTTGAGCCGGGCGACGGTGCGGTTGGTTTCGGGCACCGCATGCAGGCCATGGTACAGATCGCCCACCGAGGACATCACCACGCCGGTCTCGCCCAGCGAGGGCAGAACGCGCTCGATGTAGCGCATGAAGGAATTCGACGGGCCGACGATCAGCACGCCGGCGTTCTTGAGCCGTTCGCGGTATTCGTAGAGCAGGAAGGCAGCACGGTGCAGGGCCACCGCGGTCTTGCCGGTGCCCGGACCGCCCTGGACCACCACCGCGCCGGGCAGCTGCGCGCGGATGATCGCGTCCTGCTCGGCCTGGATGGTGCCGACAATATCGCCCATGCGGCCGGTGCGCTTTTCGCGCAGGGCAGCCATCAGCGCGCCCTCGCCGTGATGGGTATGCCCCTCATCCAGCCAGGTCTCGTCGAGCACGTCGTCTTCGATCCCGGCCACGGTCCTGCCCTTGAGCATCAGGTGGCGGCGGCGGCGCACCCCGCGCGGGTTCAGCGCGGTGGCCTGGTAGAAGGGGGCGGCCTCGGAAGCGCGCCAGTCGATCATCAGCCGGTTCAGCTCTTCATCGGACAGGCCGATGCGCCCGATGTAGCGCGGGCCCTGTTCCTGCTCCTGGTCTTTCATGTCCAGCCGCCCGAAAACCAGCCGGTCCTGGACCGCGTCCAGCTGGGCGATCCGGTCCTCGTACAAGGTAGCGAAGGAGTCGCGCTCGGACATGTTCTGGAAGGTTCCAACGGCTCCCTGGGCCCGGGTGCGCTCAAGCTGCTCGACCTTTTCGGCGCGCAGTTCGTCGAGCCGCCCATACAAGCGGCCCACATACTCGGATTCAGCCAACAAGTCGCGTTCGATCGTCTCGGTCAACCTGGTTCCCCTCGCGCTCACAATCTGCATCCTGCGCAAAATCACAGGACAGATAATGATACGCGCCTTTAATCGCTGGCCGGTAATCCTCCGGACGGGCTGATGCGGCCCCTGGGCCATGTGGCGCCAGATGTCCGCCTGCTGCTCGCTGCCTTGGCCGGCCGGCTGTTCGCCAGCGGCGTGAAACACTGCGCAGTATTACCGCGATCGGCCGTGAAATCAGGAGTGGACGACCTGCAGGGAATGCACTGTGTGGCCTTCCAGCTTTCCGCGGCCGTTCAAGCCATCCAGTTCCAGCACCACGCCGACTCCGGCGACCACGGCACCGGTTTTTTCAATCAAGCGCACCGAGGAGCCGACCGTGCCGCCGGTGGCGAGCACATCGTCGAGGATCAGCACGCGGGTGCCCGGCGCGATCTCGTCCTTGTGCACTTCCAGGCAGCTGGTGCCGTATTCCAGCGTGTACTCGTCGCGGTAGACCTCGCGCGGCAGCTTGCCGGCCTTGCGGATCGTGAGCATGCCCTTGCCCGAGGCATAGGCGGCTGCCGCGGCCAGCACAAAACCGCGTGCCTCAAGGCCAGCGACAATGTCGAACTGCCCTTCAAAGGGGGCGATCAGCTCGTCAACCATGCGGCGCAAGCCCACCGGATCGGCGAAAACGGGAGTCAGGTCCTTGAAGGAGATCCCGGGCTGCGGATAGTCGGGGACAATCTTGCTCAGTCGGTCCAGCAGGTCGCTAATGCTCTCAGAAGTAGTCACGCCTAGCAATTTTAGTCCTTCTGCCCGCCCGATGATGCGCCAGGATGCATAATCATGAGCACATTGTGGCCGCTGCCCATGCAATGGCGCGGTTAACGTTCCATCAATCGGTCGCTGGGCCACGGCAGCAATTGCGGATCGGCAGCCCCGTCGGCGGCGGCCGTGACACGGATGGAACCAGGAATTTCGCGGCCGGCAAGCCACGCCGCCAGGTCGAAATCGGTGCCGGACAGCACCCACGACTTCTCGCCTTGCCCCAAGACCATGCGGGCCTTGCCATGCGGCTGGAGGACCAGTCGCGTTCCTTGCGGCACGCGGGCCACCAGCGCCCTGAATAAATGGGCGCAGAATTCTGCCGGCCAGGTGGCCGGGGGCCGGATTGCCCGATCAAGGTCCGTGGCGTGGATCAGCATCTCCCGCCACGTTGCGTACATCATGTCTGCGACCTGCGCCCCGGGACGATATCCGACGCCCGCTTCCCACTTCTGCTCGGCCTGCGGCAAGGACGCACGCAGTTGGGCCAGCGCTTCAAGGGCCAATGCCTGCAAGGATTCGGGGCGCATCAGCGCGGTCATGTTGATGGCCTCGATCCGCCCTTCGGCTCCCCCGTCGTACATTGGCGGCAAATCCTCGGTGCCGGCACGCTCAAACTGGCGCACCGCCGCTTTGGCCAGGGAAGCCAAATGGGCGATCAGCTGCGCGGTGCTCCAGCCCGGCAGCGAACTCGGTTTGGCGTAGTCGGCGGCCGGGACCCCGCGCAATTGATCGGCCAGTTCGTCCAATGCGGAGGTGACTTGTGCGATAAGGTCGGCGGGAGCCAAAAGTTGTGCCATAGCACACACTTTAGCGCGGGTTGCGGGTTAACGCGCAAGCGGCCACCGCGCGGAGCATTCCGCATGGTGGCCGCCGCAAGCGGGCAGGCCGCGTGGCTGGATCCTAGCTAGCCCACGCCTTGATTTCCGCCAGCTGGCGTTCGAATTCCACCAGCTGGGCCGCAACGGCGCTCGGCGCGGTGCCGCCCTGGCCGTTGCGCGCGTTCAGCGAGCCTTCGGTGGAGAGGACTTCGCGGACCTGCGGGGTCAGGTGCTCGGAAATGCCGGCGTATTCCTCGTCGGTCAGATCCCACAATTCCACGCCTCGCGATTCGGCCAGCTGCACCGCGGCGCCGGAGAGCTCGTGCGCATCACGGAAAGGCACGCCCTGGCGGACCAGCCATTCGGCAATATCGGTGGCCAGCGCGAAGCCCTGCGGCGCCAATTCGGCCATGCGCTCGGTGTTGAAGGTCAACGTGCCCATCATGCCGGCGACGGCCGGGAGCAGGATTTCCAAGGTATCCGCGGCGTCGAATACCGGTTCCTTGTCCTCCTGCAGGTCGCGGTTGTAGGCCAGCGGCAGCGCCTTGAGGGTGGCCAGCAGGCCGGTGAGATCGCCGATCAGGCGCCCGGCCTTGCCGCGGGCCAGCTCGGCGATATCCGGGTTCTTCTTCTGCGGCATGATCGAGGAGCCGGTGGAGAAGGAATCGTGCAGCTTCACGAAGCTGAATTCCTTGGTGGCCCAGAGGATCACTTCCTCCGAAACGCGGGAGAGATCGACGCCGATCATCGCGGCGATCCAGGAGAATTCGGCAAAAACGTCACGGGCGGCGGTGCCATCAATCGAGTTGTGCACCGCAGAGTCGAAGCCGAGCTCGGCCGCGACGAAGTTCGGATCCAAGCCCAGGGTCTGGCCGGCCAGCGCACCAGAGCCATAGGGGGAAACCGCAGCGCGCTTGTCCCAATCGGCCAGGCGCTGCACGTCGCGCAGCAGCGGCCAGGAGTAGGCCAGCAGCAGGTGCGAAAGCAGGATCGGCTGCGCGTGCTGCAAGTGGGTGCGCCCCGGCATCGGCGCATACGGGTGGGCCTTGGCCTGTTCGACCATGGCATCGAGGGTGTCGATCACGCCGCGGGCAATGATGCGTGCGTGATCCCGCAGGAACATCCGGCCCAGGGTCGCGATCTGGTCATTGCGCGAGCGCCCGGCGCGCAGCTTGCCGCCGAGCTGGGTGCCCGCGCGCTCGAGCAATCCGCGCTCGAGGGACCCGTGCACGTCTTCGTCGGATTCCGCGGCGACGTAGGCCTCGGATTTAACATCTGCTTCCAGCTGGTCCAGGGCGGCGATCATGTCGATCAGCTCGGCATCGGTGAGCAGGCCGGCGCGATTGAGCACCTTGGCGTGGGCACGCGAACCGGCAATGTCATAGCTGGCCAGGCGCCAGTCGAAATGGGTTGACTTGCTCAGCGCGGCCATTGCGTCCGCAGGGCCGCCGGAGAAGCGGCCGCCCCAGAGCGATCCTTCATTTGTTGACGAGGCCATGGCCCGTTCCTTTCTGCCGGTGAAAATTGCACTGCACACCACTCTAGCAAAGTTTTATGCAATGTTGCTCATAAATATTCATTGCGTCGGGGATTCATGCATTTTTCGCCGTCGCCCGACACGCAGAAAACTCGATGTTTAACCTCTTCCAGTCCACAGCGCCCGGGCGTAAGGTGTTGCCATAACCGAATCGGAACTATCTTCGGAGGTACGAAATGGAAATCCAGTTGTACCGTGGTGACATCACCACCCTGCACGTTGATGCCATTGTGAACGCAGCCAACCCTTCACTTCTAGGTGGTGGCGGAGTTGATGGAGCAATTCATGAAGCTGCCGGCCCCAGCCTGCTGGCTGCCTGCCGAGAAGTCCGCGCACAGCGCTACCCCGACGGAATCCCTTCAGGAATCGCCGTGGCCACGAAGGCCGGAGATCTTGATGCGAAGTGGGTCATCCACACGGCCGCGCCGAATTTGGCGCTGATCAAGCCCAACCCAAAAATTTTGAACGATTGCTTCGTGAACTCGCTCTATGTGGCAGCACGCCACGATGCCCACTCAATCGCCTTCCCTGCCATCGGCGCCGGGGCCTTCGGCTGGGAGCCACAGCAGGTGGCAGACATCGCCCATGAAGCCATCGATCGCTGGATCGATACCAACAAGCACATCTCGCCGATCCACAAGATTGTGCTGGTGGCGCATACCGATGAAGTCCAGGCCGCTTTCGAGCGGGCCTTCGACCTCGACGCCGTCCAGGAACTGGCAGCCTGATCCCCGCAACGATCCTGGCAGAGCACTGCCGCGTCCTTCCTTAGCGAAGGGCGCGGCAGTGCTCATGTCCGGGGTGGTGGAAGCGCGCCTGGTCAGGTGCGCGCAAAATAGCTATTGCGCCGCGGCTGCTGTTCGGGATCCTGATGCCTGGGCAGGATGACGTAGGGCAAGCCCTTGATCTTCACCAGCCGCAAATACCCGCTGTGGACCATGACGTGATGGGTTGAGCAAAGTGGACAGCAATCTTGCAGCCGGGTATGCCCGCCTTTGGACCACGGCTTGAAATGGTGGAATTCCAGCAATGCCGGTTCGACCGTGCACCCAGGCACCAGGCATCCGCCATCGCGGTCACGAGCGGCAAGCTTCATCCACCGCGGGAAGAGCCGGGCATCGCGGCCGATGTCCATGATCACCCCGTCGGCGTTGTAGATCGGGCTCAGCACCTTCGCTTCGCACAGCATGGTGCGCAATTCGGGCGCGGAAAGCTTCACGCCGTGGGCGGTGATTCCGTGCAGCGAGGCCAGATCGTTGAGATCCTCATAGCTGGCGTGCACGACGATTTCCGGGGTGATGCGCTTGGTGCTGTTTTCAGGGTCGATATTGCGCAGCACAGCATTCAGGGCGTTGAGCCTTCGCTCCGGGATGGTGCAGGAACCGGGCATTGCCGGCGCGGCGGCACCGGGTGCTGTGCGATCGGGCGGATCGGCGTCGCTGGGCAGGGAATCTTCGCCGCGAGCCCATTCAGGCAGCGGATCATCGCTGTGCCAGAGCTCGTCGGGTCCTTCACTGGGCGGTTCGCCGGGCGGTTCGCCGGGTAGTTCGCCGGGCAGTTCGCCGGCGGGCTGTTCATCGATCGGGGTTCCTTGTTCCGGGGATTCTTCGTGCGAGGTTGCTTCTTCCAGCGGCCCAGAATTCCCGGATCGCTCGGACTGCTCGGGCTGATCGGACTGCTCGGATCGCTCGGACTGCTCTGGCTGCTCGGGCCGGGGTTGTTCGGACGCCTGGCGGGCGGCGGCTCCAGCCTGGGTGCGCTTATTGTCGGCCTGCGCGATCAGCGAGATCCACAGCTCGGCATCCAAGGCGCACACTCGGACAATGAATTCATGCACGCCATTGACGACCCTGCCGCGGAAGAGGCCCAGCGGCGGAGTGCGGGTCTGCGCATGGGCGTCCTTGTACTCCTTGATGAGCGTCGCCAAGTGCTTCTGCCGGGTGCGCATCGGAAATTCGGCCAGCAGCGCGCTGGCATGCTCCTCTAAGAGCGCGCCGTCGGGCGCGGTGGCGGTGGCCGAGGTGGGGATGCCGTCGAAGGTGGTGTCCTCGGGTTCGAACTTATCCAGCGCCCGGGCGGTCTTGAGCACTTCGCGCGGATCGCGCAGGTGATGCAGATCAGGCGGCGACCAGGGCGAAGACGCGTTGGAGGACGCGGCAAGCGGATCCGAAGCGGTGGCGAAATGCTCGGCCAGAAGGGTGAAGCGCGGTGCGCAGGCGGCTCCGGTCAACTCGCGCCGGGCATGCACCAGATGCGCGTCGTCCACCCGGCGGGAAGCCTCGAAGTAGTTCAGGTCGAGCAGGTTGGCCAGCAGGTTTGCGGCGTCCTGGTAGACCGTGCGTCCGGCGGCAAAGCGCGGTTCGGCGCTGAAGTCGGTGCGGCCGGCGCACAGATCGTCGAATTCCTGGAGATTTAGGGCATGGGCGGCGGTGGTTTCCACGAGGCTGGCCGCGATGATATTCGAGCGGGTGGCCTGGCGGCTGAAGCCTTCGGCAAACTGGGCATAGGCCACGGCGGCGCGCGGGTCAGCCAGCTGTTCGGCCTGGCGGGAAAGGCGGGCCATCAGCTTCAGGCACAGGGATTGGGCCTGTAGCAATTGCGGCGCGCCCAGCAGCTGCTCATCGTCCCCCTGATCGGCCATCTGGTCGGCCAGCGCGGTGAGCGTGCGCGAGAGCTGTTGCATTTCCATGCATCGATGCTCCGGCGGCGGGCACGGATTAAGCAGCACGCCGCCGCGCACTGTGGATAAGTGCGCGGCGGCGTGGCGTGCTCAAGGGGCGCGGCTAGCGCGGTTCGGCCAGCTGCAGGAAGCGGGCGGCCACCTCGGCTCCCCCGTCGATATCCCGGGTGGTGACCATGATGGTGTCATCCCCGGCGATGCAGCCCAGGATCGAGGGCATCTGCGAGTGGTCGATGGCCAAGGCCAAAAGGTTCGCGGCCCCCGGCGGGGTGCGCAGCACCACGATGTTCCCGGAGGCTTCGGCGGTTACCAGCTGCTCGGCGCAGATCTTGGCCAGGCGCGCGTCGAGCACTTCCTGGGTGATGGCGGTCTGCGGGGAACGGTCCCCGCCTTCCTGGCGCACGGCGTAGATCAGCTGGCCGGAGTGGTCGCGGATGCGCACCGCGCCGATCTCCACCAGGTCGCGCGAGAGCGTGGCCTGGGTGACCTCCAGCCCGTCGTCCTTGAGCAGCCCGAGCAGCTCGGCCTGGGATTTGACCGAATTGTTGCCCAGAAAGGCGCGGATGCGGGCCTGCCGGGCGGTTTTGGTGCTTGGCTGGGCGGACATCCTAGAGCTCCACTCGCGAGTCTTCGGCCAGGCCCGAGGCAACCATCAGCCAGGCCATCACGGCCTTCTGGGCGTGCACCCGGTTTTCCGCCTCGTCGAAGACCACCGACTGCGGGCCGTCGATCACCTCGGCGTCGATTTCGTAGCCGCGGTAGGCCGGCAGGCAGTGCAGCACGATGGCGTCGTCCTTGGCCAGCTTCATCGCCGCGGTGCTCACCGAATAGTCGGTGAACAGCTTCAGCCGCGCTTCCTTCTCATCCTCCTGGCCCATGGATACCCAGGTGTCGGTGACCACCACGTCGGCGTCTTCCAGCGCGGCGGCGGCATCGGTGGTGATCGTGACCGATCCCCCGGTCAGCGCGGCGCGCTCCTGTGCGGCGGCGATGATCGACGCGGAAGGCAGGTAGCCCTCGGGGCCGGCGATGCGCACGTGCATGCCGGCGGTGACCCCGGCCAGAAGGTAGGAGTTGGCCATGTTGTTCGCCGCATCGCCCAGGTAGCTCATGATCAGGCCCGCGGTTTTTCCCTTGTGCTCGCGCACGGTGAGCAGGTCGGCAATCAGCTGGCAGGGGTGGTAGTCGTCGGACAGCGCGTTGATCACCGGCACCGAGGAATTCGCTGCCATTTCCTCCAGCCCGGACTGGGCATAGGTGCGCCAGACGATGGTGGAGACCATGCGCTCGAGCACCTTGGCGGAGTCGGCGATGGATTCCTTGTGGCCCAGCTGGGATTCGCCGGAGTTGATAATCAGCGGGGATCCGCCCAGCTCGGCGATGCCGGCGTGGAAGGAGACCCGGGTGCGCGTGGAGGTCTTGTCGAAGAAGACCGCGACGGTCTGCGGGCCGGCGTAGGGCTGGTAGCCGTACTTGTCGGCCTTCATTGCCGCGGCCAGATCGAGCACCTTGGACTGCTCGTCGGGGGTGAAATCCAGGTCGGTCAGGAAGTGGCGGGTGGCGCTCATGGGTGGTGCTCCTTTGATGCTGGGGGCCGCAATGGGCGGGGCGAAGTTCTAGGCGGAGGCGATCAGCTGCGGCAGGGCGGCCAGGAAGCTGCCCAATTGCTCTTGGGTGATCACCAGTGGCGGGGCCAGGCGGATGGTGGAATCATCGGTGGCGTTGATGATGAATCCGGCCTCCAGCGCCACGGCGACCAGCTTCGGGGCATTGGCCTGGGCCAGCTCGAAGGCGGTGAGCATGCCTGCCCCGCGCACCGCGCTGATCCCGGGCACCGCCGCGAGCTGTTCGCGCAGCCAGTGGCCGTTGGACCGGACCTGGACCAGCAGGTTCTGGGATTCGATGGTGTGGATGACCGCCAGGCCGGCGGCGCAGGCCACCGGGTTCCCGCCGAAGGTGGTTCCGTGGTCCCCCGGGGTCAGCCAGGCGGTGTTCTCCTGGCCGAAGACGATCATCGCGCCGATCGGGAAGCCTCCGCCCAGCCCCTTGGCCAGGGTCATGACATCCGGGATCACCGGCGCCGAGGCGAAGAAGGAGCCGGTGCGGCCCATGCCGGTCTGCACCTCGTCGAAAACCAGCAGGGCGCCGGCTTCGCGGGTGATGTCGCGGGCGGCCTGCAGGTACTGCGCGGAGAGCATCTTCACCCCTGCTTCGCCCTGGATCGGCTCGATGAACACCGCGGATACGGTCTCGTCCACCGCGGCGCGCAGCGCATCGATGTCCCCGGCGGGGATCCAGGTGACATTCCCGGGCAGCGGGGCGAAGGGCGCGCGGTACTTTTCCTTGTAGGTCAGCGACAGCGCGCCCAGGGTGCGGCCGTGGAAGGCCTGTTCCAGGGCGATCACGCGGGTGCGCGGGGCCTCTTCGGTGCCGGCGTTGCGCCGGGTCAGCTTCAGCGCTGCCTCGTTGGCCTCGGTGCCGGAGTTGGCGAAGAAGACCTTGGAGCCGGCCGGAGCGGCAGAAATTTCCAGCAGCTTTTCGGCCAGGGCGATCTGGCTCGGGGAGGTGAAGAAGTTCGACACGTGCCCCAAGGTGGCCAGCTGGCTGGCGATCACACTGGTGAGCAGCGGATTGGCGTGGCCCAGGGTGTTGACCGCGATGCCGCCGAGCAGATCCAGGTACTGGTTGCCGTCGGCATCCCAGACATGGCAGCCGGCCCCGCGCACGAGCACGCGCTGCGGGGCGCCGAAGACCCCCAGCAGGGATTGCTGGTAGCGCTCGGCGAGCACCGAGGAGGAGAGCTGGGCCAGCTCCTGCACCTGGTCGGTGGCCAGTTCGATGGTCTTGGGAGTGTGCGCTGTCTGCTCGCTCACTTGCCCTCCTTCAGGTTGGTGTGGGAGGCCGGGAGCACCTGGGTGCCCACGCCGGCGGTGGTGAAGATTTCCAGCAGCATCGAGTGCGGGGCCCGGCCATCGACGATGTGGGCCTGGCCCACGCCTTCGTCGACCGCCTTGAGGCAGGCGCCCATCTTGGGGATCATGCCCGATTCGAGGCTGGGCAGCATGCCGCGCAGCTCGTCGTTGGTGATCGAGCTGATCAGCGAGGACTTGTCCGGCCAGGCCGCGTACAAGCCCTCCACGTCGGTGAGGATCACCAGCTTGGTGGCGCCCAGCGCGCTGGCCAGGGCGGCCGCGGCGGTGTCCGCGTTGACGTTGAGCACCGCGCCGGTCGGATCGCCCTGCGCGTCGAATTCCGGGGCGACGGTGGAGATGACCGGGATCATCCCGGCGTCCACCAGCGAGTCCACCTGGTCGGTGCGCACCCGGGTGACCTCGCCGACCAGTCCCAGGTCCACCGGCAGCCCGTCGACCACGGTGCCGGTGCGGATCGCCTGCAAGGTGGCCCCGTCCTCCCCGGACATGCCCACCGAGTAGGGGCCGTGCGAGTTGATCAGGCCGACCAGGTCGCGCTGCACCTGCCCGGTGAGCACCATCCGCACCACATCCATGGCTTCGGGGGTGGTCACGCGCAGCCCGCCGCGGAACTCGGATTCGATGCCCAAGGTGTCGAGCATCTTGTTGATCTGCGGGCCGCCGCCGTGCACCACCACCGGGTTGACCCCGGCATGGCGCAGGAACACGATGTCCTCGGCGAAGGCGCGGCGCAGCTCGTCATTAACCATGGCATTGCCGCCGTACTTGATGACCATGGTGGTTCCGGCAAAGCGCTGGATCCAGGGCAGCGCCTCGATCAGGGCTTCGGCTTTGGACTGGGCGATATCCAGGTTGGTGCGGGCGGTGTGGGCCATGGGTGATTCCTCGGGTGCAGCCTAGCTGGAGTAGGCGGAATTTTCGTGGACGTAGTCGTGGGTCAGGTCGTTGGTCAGCACGGTGGCTTCCTCGGTGCCGGCGTTCAGGTCGATCTCGATCGAGACATTGCGCTCCTCGAGCGAGACCAGGTTGCGGTCTTCGCCGACCCCGCCGTTCTTGCAGACCATGACGCCGTTGATCGCGACGTTGAGCTCATCGGGCTCGAAGGCGGCCTTGGTGGTGCCGACCTCGGAGAGCACCCGGCCCCAGTTCGGGTCCTTGCCGAAGACCGCAGTCTTGACCAGGTTGGAGCGCGAGACGGCCTTGGACACTTCCAGGGCGTCGGCCTCGGTAGCGGCGTTGTAGGTGCGGATCGCGATGGTGTGGTCCGCTCCCTCGGCATCCTCGATCAGCTTCGCGGCCAGCTCGCAGCAGGCGTCGGTCAGCGCGCCGGTGAACTCGGCGATGTCCGGGGTGGTGCCCGAAGCGCCGGAGGCCAGCAGGAGCACGGTGTCATTGGTGGACATGCAGCCATCGGAGTCCGCGCGGTCGAAGCTCATCGCGGTGGCGACGCGCAGCGCGGTGTCGGCCTGGGCGCTGGTGAGCACCGCGTCGGTGGTGAGCACCACGAGCATCGTGGCCAGCGCCGGGGCGAGCATGCCCGCGCCCTTGGCCATGCCGCCGATGGTGATCTGGGCCGAGCCGGCCGCGCCCACCACGCGGGAAACCAGCTTGGGCACGGTATCGGTGGTCATGATGCCGGCGGCGGCCTCGTCAGCGGCGGCCTGGCCGCTGGCCAGCGCCTTCGCGGCGGCTTCGATGCCGGGCAGCAGCTTGTCCATGGGCAGCTGCACGCCGATCAGCCCGGTGGAGGCCACGGCCACGTCCCCGGCGGAGACATCGAGCAGCCCGGCCGCGTATTCGGCGCTCTGGTGGGTGTTGCCGAAGCCTTCGGCACCGGTGCAGGCGTTGGCACCGCCCGAGTTCAGCAGGACCGCGTCGATGCGGCCATCGGCCAGCACCTGCTTGGACCAGTGCACCGGGGCGGCGGCCACGCGGTTGGAGGTGAAGACTCCGGCGGCGGTGAACTGGGGCCCGAGGTTCTTGACCAGAACCACGTCGTTCTTGCCGGTGGACTTCAGCCCGGCTGGCACGCCGGCGGCGCTGAAACCGGCTGGCGCGGTGACACCCGTGGTGGCTGCCGATGGGTGGGTGCTGGTGTAGGCGAGACTCACGGTGCGACTCCTTGCATGAGCAATCCGGTATTTTCTTCCAGGCCGAGCGCGATGTTCATCGACTGGACCGCGGCACCTGCGGTGCCCTTGGTGAGGTTATCCAGGGCGGCGGTGACGATGACGCGGTTGGCGTGCTCGTCGAAGGCCAGCTGCAGCTGGACGTGGTTGGAGCCCTGGACCGCACCGGTGGTCGGCCATTGGCCCTCGGGCAGCAGGTGCACGAACTGCTCGTTCGCGTAGGCCT
This sequence comes from Glutamicibacter sp. FBE19, assembly GCF_015524875.1. Classification (NCBI taxonomy): domain Bacteria; kingdom Bacillati; phylum Actinomycetota; class Actinomycetes; order Micrococcales; family Micrococcaceae; genus Glutamicibacter; species Glutamicibacter sp. FBE19. Next base: position 15,257 of record NZ_JACKQN010000002.1, read on the forward strand.
GTTCCCAGGCGGCGCGCAGGGCCCCGGCGCTCACCCCGGGCTTGGCCTTGGCGGTGGCGGTGGTCAGGATGCCGCGCGGCATGGGGGCCAGGGTGGGGGTGAAGGACACGGTGACCGGCTGGCCGGCGAGCTTGGAGAAGCCCTGCTCCATTTCCGGGATGTGCCGGTGGATGCCGCCCACGCCGTAGGTGCTCATCGAGCCCATGACTTCGCTGCCCAGCAGGTTCGGCTTCAGCGACTTGCCGGCCCCCGAGGTGCCCGAGGCGGAAACGATGACCACGTCGTCTGCTTCCAGCAGCCCGGCGGCAAAGCCCGGGGCCAGAGCCAGCTGAGCGCCGGTGGGATAGCAGCCGGGCACGGCTACGCGGCGGGTGCCCACGAGCTTTTCGCGCTGGCCCGGGAGCTCTGGAAGGCCGTAGGGCCAGAAGCCGGCATGTTCTGAACCGTAGAATTTTTCCCAGGCGGCTGCGGATTCGAGCCGGTGGTCCGCACCGGCGTCGATGACCAGGGTGTTTTCCGGCAGGGCGGCGGCGACGGCTGCCGAGGCACCGTGCGGCAGGGCCAGGAACACGACGTCGTGCCCGGCAAGGTTCTCCACCGTGGTGTCCACCAGGACGCGGTCGGCGAGCGCATGCAGGTGCGGCGCGATGGAACCGAGCCGCTGCCCGGCTTGGGAGTGCGCGGTGATCGCGCCAATCTCTACTTCTGGATGGGCTGCAAGGATGCGAAGGACCTCACCGCCGGCGTATCCGCTGGCGCCGGAGACAGCTACTGAAATCGTCATGACCAGATTCTATCGCGAAATATTCATGTGCGCTAATAAATATTCATAAAATACTTCGTCACGTAACCCGACATCCACCAAGTCCTGTCCCCACCATGGCGGGCAAAGTCCTAAACTGGCCGTAGAGGCCCGCCGGAACACCCCGCAGACACCGCGTATTTCAGGAGCACCGCATAATGCAGCAACAAGCCATCGTGGTCAACGAACCCACCGACGCCACCGGATTGCAGCTAACCCGAATCCCCGTCCCCGACCCAGGCCCCGGACAGCTGCTGGTCAAGGTCGCAGCCACCGGCGTCAACTTCATCGAAACCTACCAGCGCAGCGGCGTCTACAGCGTCGACTACCCGTTTGTGCCGGGGTCCGAGTTCTCCGGAGTGGTGGAGCAGATCGGCCAGGGCGTCCAGAACTTCAAGCCGGGCGATCGCGTAGCCACCGCCTCAGGGGTGGCCGGATACTCGAACTATGCCGTGGTCGATGCCGAGCTGACCGCCAAGGTCCCGGACTCGGTGGACCTGCATATCGCTGCCGCCCTGCCCCTGCAGGGCATGACCGCCCATTACCTGGTCCACTCCAGCTACATGGTGCACAACGGCGATGTCATCCTCACCTATGCCGGCGCCGGTGGTGTGGGGCTGATCCTCACCCAGTTGCTCAAGCTCAAGGGCGCCACCGTGATCACCACCGCCTCCAGCCAGGAGAAGAAGGATCTGGCCAAGGCCGCCGGAGCCGACTACGTGGTCGACTACAACCAGGTCGCCGAAACGGTCGAGAAGGTCACCGGGGGCAAAGGCGTGAACGCGGTCTATGACGGCATCGGCAAGGACACCTTCGACACCTCCTTGGCAGCACTGCGCCGGCGCGGCACTTTGGTGCTTTTTGGCGGCGCCAGCGGGCAGGTCCCTGATTTCAACCTGCAGCGCCTGAACGCTGGAGGATCGCTGACCGTGACCCGCCCCAAGCTCGCCGATTTCCTGACCTCGGAGCAGGAAATGCACTGGCGCTTCGGCGATATGGTCGGCTGGGTGGCCACCGGCAAGATCGATGTGCGCATCGGAGCCCAGTACCCGCTGGCCGAGGCGGGCGCAGCACATGCGGCGCTGGAATCGCGGGCCACCACCGGCAAGGTCATCCTGCTGCCGTAGCTACCAGTTTTGGGCCCGGGGAACAACATTGTGGCCAGCGCCCCGGGCCCACGGCGTAGCAGTCGCGAAATCAGTGAGACTTAGCCGACAGTTCAGCCGAACCAGCCGCACCCGTTCATCCACTGCCCCTTAAGATGGGCACTGGATCTCCCGATCCGCCCCTCCAGCATCCATATCCTTTGTGGGACGCTCTCCCCCAGCGCCCCGATTCCATTTACGCAGTTAAATGAGAAGGGATGGATCCGTTCATCATGGACAACGATCAAGCTACGGCGCCGGATCAAGAAATCTATGCTCCGCAGTTTCCTTCCGGTGCCCTGGCCCCGGCTCCTCGAACCCTTTTGGACATCCTGCAGGCCACCGCCCGGGCATACCCCGACGCCCCCGCCATTGATGACGGGGAGCGCACCGAAAGCTACGCCGAGCTCATCGAGGAGGTCAAGGCCAAGGCCCGCCGCTTGCATGAGCAGGGGCTGGGCGCCGGCGACCGCATTGGCGTGCGCGTCGAATCCGGCACCCGCCACCTCTACGAATGGATCCTGGCGATCCTCTGGGTGGGCGCCGCCTACGTTCCGGTGGATGCCGATGACCCCGACGAGCGGGCCAAAACCGTCTTCACCGAAGCCCAGGTGGCCGGAATCATCAAGGGCACCGGCACCATCGTGGCCGAGGCCGGGCGGCCCAAGCCATACGTCGCGCCACGGATGCCGGGGCTGGAGGATGACGCCTGGATCATTTTCACCTCGGGATCCACCGGAAAGCCCAAGGGCGTCGCTGTATCCCATCGTTCTGCGGCAGCCTTCGTTGATGCCGAAGCGCAGATGTTCCTGGCCGCCGACCCGCTGAACACCACCGACCGCGTGCTCGCCGGGCTGTCGGTCGCCTTCGACGCCTCCTGCGAGGAAATGTGGATCGCCTGGCGCAACGGCGCCTGCCTGGTGCCCGCCCCGCGCGCCCTGGTGCGCAGCGGCATGGACCTTGGGCCTTGGCTGATTTCCCGCTCCATCACCGCGGTCTCCACCGTCCCCACCTTGGCGGCGCTGTGGCCAGCCCAGGCCCTGGACTCGGTGCGCCTGCTGATTTTTGGCGGCGAAGCCTGCCCGCCCGAACTCGCCGGCCGCCTGGCGACCGAGGGCCGCGAGGTCTGGAATACCTACGGCCCCACCGAAGCGACCGTGGTGGCCTGCGGTGCCACCATGGACGGCAGCCTGCCGGTGCGCATCGGCCTGCCGCTGGCCGGCTGGGACCTGGCAGTGGTCGACCCCCAGGGCATTCCGGTGGCCGAGGGCGATTCGGGCGAGCTGATCATTGGCGGCGTGGGCCTGGCCCGCTACCTGGATCCCGAAAAGGACGCGGAAAAGTACGCCCCCATGCCCACCCTGGGCTGGGAGCGCGCCTATCGCTCCGGCGATATGGTCGTCAACGACCCGCTGGGGCTGATTTTCATCGGGCGCGTTGACGACCAGGTGAAAATCGGCGGCCGGCGCATCGAGCTGGGCGAAATCGATGCGGCCCTGAACTCCTTGGCAGGAGTATCCTCGGCGGCGGTGGCGGTGCGGGAAACCGCCACCGGCAACAAGGTCCTTGTCGGATACCTGCAAGCTCCCGAGGGCTATGACCTGCAGGCGGCCCGCAGCGCGCTTTTGGATGACCTGCCTGCGCCCATGGTGCCGATCCTGGCCGTCATGGACAGCCTGCCGATGAAGACCAGCGGCAAGGTCGACCGCAACGCCCTGCCGTGGCCATTGCCCGGAGAAGAAAACACCGGGGCTGCCGGCGAAGCTCCTCAGCTGGATGAAGCCGGCAGCTTCATTGCCGAGGCCTGGCAGGGCGCCTTGGGCACCCCGGTTTCCGGCCTTGACTCGGACTTCTTTGCCGCCGGCGGCGGATCGCTCTCGGCGGCCCAATTGGTCTCCGCCCTGCGCTTTCGCTACCCCGATCTAACGGTCGCAGAACTCTACAACTACCCGCGGTTCGGCGCCCTGGCGGAGTATCTCGGCGGGCAGCAGGCCGCCAGCGAGCCGGTGGAGCCCCGCACCGTGGCCCGCACCAGGCGCAGCACCCAGCTGGCGCAAACCCTCGCGGCCTTCCCGCTGTTCATCCTCTCCGGCCTGCGCTGGTTCACCTATGTGGCGATCGGGCACCTGGCGCTGGCGGCCCTGGGCGTATTCGACGCCCCGCTGCCCGTGCCCTGGTACGCGGTCGCTGCGCTATGGCTGGTCTTCGTCACCCCGGCCGGGCGGATGTCGCTGTCCATCCTGGCCAATAAGCTGCTGCTGCGCGGGCTGGAGCCGGGCATCTACCCGCGTTCGGGATCCGTGCACCTGCGGCTGTGGCTGGCCCAGCAAGTGGCCGATGTGGTCGATCCGATCTCGCTGTCCAGCGCCCCCCTGCTGCCGTGGTACGCCCGGATGCTCGGCGCAAAAATCGACCGCACCGCAACCTTGCACACCCTGCCCCCGGTGACCGGAATGCTCGCCGTGGGCCCCGGGGCCACCATCGAACCGGAAGTGGATGTCAGCGGCTACTGGATCGATGGCGACAAGCTGCATGTCGGGGCCATCGAGATCGGCGCCCATGCCTCCATCGGCGCGCGCAGCACCCTGATGCCTGGTGCCGCCATCGGCGATCATTGCATCGTCGACGCCGGTTCGGCCGTCTATGGGCACACCCGCGCGAACTCGCGCTACGCCGGCTCCCCGGCCACCCGCCAGTCCAAGGCCAAGCCCAAATGGCCCGAGGCCCAGCCGGTGTACCGCGCAGCGCCGCGCCTGCTCGCCGGCATCGCATCCCTGCTGCTCAACCTGTGGCAGTGGATCCCGGTGGCCATTGCCCTGCTGGCCATCACCCCGATCCTGCGGCCGGCCGATTCGCTGGCCGGGATCGGGTGGAGCTTCATCCCGGCCGTCCTCGTGGCGGCGCTGGCCTGGTTCCTGTCGAGCATGGCCTTGACCATCGCCGTGGTTCGCCTGCTGTCCATCGGCCTGGTTGAAGGCTGGCATCCGGTCACCTCGCGCGTGGGATGGCAGGCCTGGGCGACCGAACGGGTCCTGGATACCGCCCGCGACCAGCTCTTCCCGCTCTATGCTTCGCTGTTCACCCCGATCTGGCTGCGCCTGCTGGGGGCCAAGGTGGGACGTGATGTGGAAATTTCCACCGTGCTGCTGATCCCGAAGATGACCACCATCTCCTCCGGCGCCTTCCTGGCCGACGACACCATGGTGGCCTCCTATGAACTCGGTGGCGGATGGATGCATATCGCCCCTGTGCGCGTGGGCAAGAAGGCCTTCCTGGGCAACTCCGGCATCCTGCATGCCGGGCGCCGGGTGCCCAAGCGTTCGCTGATTGCGGTGCTCTCGGCCACGCCGAAGAAGATGAAGGCCGGTACATCGTGGATCGGTTCCCCGCCGAACAAGCTGCGCCGCACCACGGTGGAAGCCGAGTCGGAGCGCACCTACCGGCCAGCCCTGAAATTGAAGATCATGCGTTCCTTCTGGGAGCTGGCCCGGTCACTGGCGGTCTTCACTACCGTGGCCATCGCCGGTGGCGTGCTGTGGGCGCTGGCGGCTTTGGCCACCCATGCCGGAGTCTGGGCGGGCATCTTGCTCTCCGGCGCGGTGCTGGTGCTCGCCGGCGCAGTGGCCGCGGCGATCGCGGTCGCCGCCAAGTGGCTGGTGGTTGGCGCGATCCGCCCCGGCGAGCACACCCTGTGGAGCTCCTTCATCTGGCGCACCGAAATGGTCGATTCCTTCACCGAGCTGGTGTGCGCCCAATGGTTCGCCCGCCTCGCTTCGGGGACCCCGGCCCTGGTGTGGTTCCTGCGTGCCCAGGGCGCGAAGATCGGCCACGGCGTGTGGTGCGAAAGCTACTGGCTGCCCGAAGCCGATCTGGTGACCCTTCAGGACCATTCCACGGTCAACCGCGGCTCGGTGCTGCAGACCCACCTCTTCCACGACCGCATCATGTCCATTGACGCGGTCACCCTGGGTGCCGGAGCAACTCTCGGGCCGCACAGCGTGATCTTGCCGGCCGCGCAGATCTCCGAGGGCACCACCACCGGTCCAGCCAGCCTGGTCCTGCGCGGCGAGGTTCTGCCCGCCAATACCTACTGGCGGGGCAATCCGGCAGTACGCTGGAACATCAACCCGGATACGCACCTTCCACAGCCCGCCACACAGGAAGCCTGAGGCAACACACCGATGCACCATCGCATATTGGATGAGTACACCAAGCACCACGGCTCCCCGGACTACACCGTGGAGCACTACGACGTGAACCTCGTGGTGAAGCTGGCCAGCAACCACCTCGATGGCCGGGCGATGCTGCGCATCCGCGCCCTTGAGGACCTCAACGAGATCGCGCTGAACCTCAATGGGCTCAAGATCATCAAGGCCACCTGCCAGGGGCGCAAAGTCTCCGTGGCCAAGAAGCACCACCGCGTCGTGGTCTCGACCCCGAATCGGGTCAAGGCCGGCGAGCATATCGAGCTGAACCTGCGCTATGGCGGCAACCCCGCGGTGGATAACGGGCCTTGGGGCGAAGTCGGCTGGGAAGAGCTGACCGATGGCATTCTCGTTTCCGGCCAGCCGGTCGGGGCTTCCACCTGGTTCCCCTGCAATGACCACCCCAGCCACAAGTCCTCGTACCGCTTCGAGGTGTCCACCGACGCCGGATACCGGGTCGTTGCCAATGGCGATTTGCTCTCCCAGCGCCGTTCGGCCAGCCGCTCCACCTGGATCTATGAACAGCGTGAACCGATGGCGACCTATCTGGCCACCTTGCAGATCGGGCGCTATGCCGAAATCGCTTTTGACCGCGGGCACCATCTGCTGGCCTACTCGGTACCGGGCAACGACTTGGCGGTGCGTGGCGCCTTTGCCAAGCAGGGGCAGATGGCCGAGATCTTTGAACGCAAATTCGGCCCGTACCCCTTTGAGAATTACAAGATCGTGGTGGTCGACGACGAACTGGAAATTCCGCTGGAAGCCCAGGGCATGAGCATCTTCGGGCGCAACCACCTGTCCCTGGACTGGGAGGCACAGCGGCTGATCGCCCACGAGTTCGCGCACCAATGGTTCGGCAACTCGCTGACACCTGCTGGGTGGAAGGACATCTGGCTGAACGAAGGGTTCGCGTGTTTCAGCGAGTGGGTCTACTCGGAACACTGTGGCGCCATGCCGATGGAACAGCGTGCCCGGGCCGCCTGGGAGAAGCTCAATGCCATCCCCCAGGATCTGCTGATCGGGGATCCCGGCCCGGAGGACATGTTTGACGATCGCGTCTACAAGCGCGGTGCGCTGGCCCTCTACGCGTTGCTCAAGGAGCTGGGCGATGAAGCGTTCTACGAGATGCTGCGCGATTGGACGGGCACCTATCAGCATGGAAGTGTCGATGCGAAAAAGTTCGGCAAGCACCTGAAAAAGCATGCGCCCGGCATTGAAACTGATCAAATTCTGCACAATTGGCTTTCCGAACTCCAGCTGCCGCCCTTCCCTAGCTGAACGCCGGGCCCGCCGGTGTCCTCGTTCAATTCCGATTCATTGGCTGTTCATCCACTGAATCTAGGCTTGCCACCATGAGCGTAGAAATCCCCCTGCTTGATGATGCTTTCCGCGGCTACTCGGTGCTCGACGATGATGATGACGATCCATTGTTGTTGCGCGCCGATGGCAGCGTGGTCGATACCTGGCGCGAGGACTACCCTTACGAAGAAAAACTCGACCGCGAAACCTACGAGCTCGAAAAGCGTGCCCTGCAGCTTGAGCTGCTCAAGCTTCAAAAATGGGCCAAGGCCCATGGCCGGCGCATCATGATTGTTTTTGAAGGCCGCGATGCCGCAGGCAAAGGCGGAACGATCAAGAGATTCACCGAGCACCTGAATCCTCGTGGCGCCCGCGTCGTGGCCCTGGAAAAACCCAGCGACCGCGAATCCACGCAGTGGTACTACCAGCGCTACGTGCAGCATTTCCCGTCCGCCGGGGAAATCGTGCTGTTTGACCGCTCCTGGTACAACCGGGCCGGTGTGGAACGCGTCATGGGATTTTGCACGCCAGCCCAAGCGGGCCATTTCCTCGATCAGGCGCCCCTGTTTGAACAACTCGTGGTGGACGAAGGCATTGATCTGGTGAAGTTCTGGTTTTCCGTCTCCGCCAGCGAGCAGCTCACCCGATTCACCATTCGCCGCCTTGATCCCGTGCGCCAGTGGAAGCTCTCCCCATGGATCTTGAATCCCTGGACAAATGGGACAAGTACACGGAAGCAAAGAAGGAAATGTTCCTCAAGACGGACACCGACCACGCTCCGTGGACGGTAGTGAAGTCCAATGACAAGAAGCGCGCACGGCTTGCGGCCATGCGCCATGTGCTGAACCGCTTTGATTACGCGGGCAAGGACCATGAGCTGGTCGGATCACCCAACCCGCAGATCGTGGGCCGTGCAGCCAACGTCATCACCCACGGCGAAGAATTCTAGGTCCTTGCAAAATGCTGCCGAACGGCAATCGCGGTAGCCAGCAATCCGTGCCCCACCCGATCCTCGGCCGTCCATTGCCCGGAAACCGCGGACAGGTCTGTGCCCTGGTGCAAGGTCCCGGACTGCAGGAGTCGGGCGGTGAAGGCCCCGGGCCGCTGGCCCACAGTGATCTCGCATTCAAGGAAATCCAGCCATCGCCGTGCCATCGGAAACCAGGTCTTGAAGACGCTTTCCTTGGCGCTGAAAATCAGCCTGTCCCAGGCGATGCCAGGTTCCACGGTGGACAGCCGCTCTACAGCCTCTTGCTCAGCTGGCAGCAGGAGAATATCCACGGTGCCTGGCGGCAGGGCCAAATGCGGCTCGGCGTCAATGCCGATCCCGCTCCACTGATCCGAACTTGCCACGGCAGCGGCCCGCAGCCCTTCGCAGTGCGTCATGCTTCCCACCACACCCCGGGGCCAGACCGGCGCCCGGTGCTCATCAGGCACCAGAACATGTCCGCCGTGGCCCAGTTTTGCGAGCGCTTGCCGGGCACAAATGCGCACCGTGCGAAATTCTTGCTGGCGGGATTCGACCGCGTTGGCCACGTAGATCTCCTCGGCCCGGTATCGAGGTCCCTCGTCCAGCTCTGAACGGGTTTCTGCCACGTGTACTGACGCGGGCAGCAGCTTGTTGAAAATGCGCATCAATCCTCGCTAGAAGCGTGAAGATCCGCCGGAGCCAGAGAAGCTGCCGCCTCCGGAATATCCGGTAGACACCGACCCGGATGAGCTGGCGGATTCCCGCGACTGGTCTACCGAGTTCGCGCCAGAGGTGTAGCCGGCGTGGTAGCTGCTGACGCTCCAGTACATCGCGCCGGGGTTCAATACGTCCAGGATGGTCCCGCCACGCGGGCTATGGCTTCCGGTGGAGTTGCGCGAGCGTTCCATCGCCTCGCGCATCTGTTCCTTCTCCTCGTCATTTTCTGCATAGGCGTCGATTTGCGCCTTGGCAAACTCGTCCAGGCGCTCGGTCAGTCCTTGGCGAAGATCGGAGAGCTGGTCCAATGCCTGATCTACATCGATTTCCTCGGTCTTCAATTGGGTGCCGAGTGCTTCCAGCGATTCTGCGGCTGTCACCCGGTATGAAGCCAGCGCCGCGGCACTGCCCGCCAATTCGGGTTCGGCATCATCAACGAGCGTGGAAATCTGCGCTAGGTCATCGGCGAGCGGCTTGGTTTGCGCACGCCATGCGTCTTCCCATGAAGCCGAGCGAGTATAGAGAGCCGCGGCGGCAATGATGGCGTCGTCGGTGCGGTCGAGGTTTTGCGCGTCGTCCTTGAATTTCTTGGCGGCTTCCACGCCATCGGTTGATGACCGGTACTTCTTCTCAGCTGTGTCCAGGTTGGCTTGCGCATCGAAGGTTTCGCGATAGTTGGCCATGAAGTCGGCAAAGCGGCGTTCCAGCTGCGCGGCGTGCGCCGATCCTGTGGGCAGAGTTTTTGCGGCGAGCTCGGTTTCTTCCAAGTCCATCGTGACATTGGTCAGATGCTCTCGTCCTGCGTGAAAATCCTGGGCAAAGTTCTTGCGTCGCGAGGAACGCACTGCGGCAGTGGCTCCCAGGACAATTCCGGTGCCGCCGCCTCCGGCTGCTACGGTCCACCAGAGCGCAGGGCTCTTGTACCAGGGCCGATTCATGATGCCCGAGGCCTTGGTGGCTACGGCTATTACGCCATCGGTCCACCTCGACAGGTTGAAATCTTCGTAGCCTTTTTCTTGGATGCTTTCCATCTGGCCGGTGCTGACCTTGCGGTCTTCGCCGAAGTACGTGCCGATTTGCCCGTCTCCGGGTCCTTCGACGGACAGGGTGATGATCAGCAGCCCATCGGCCCAGTAGTCGCCGTAGTCCTCAGGCTTATCCGAAATCCATTCCGGATGGGATTCACGGGCGAATTCGAGGGTTTTCGCATTGATGTCATCCGAGTACTCGCCATTGCGCGTATACACCGCGACGTTGGTCGGTTCGTTGAAATCCAGATCATCGAGGGCATCTGAAAGCCGTTCACGATTGATCACGCCAGCGGTATCGTCGATGGTCACTGTCCCCAGGTTTTCACCGGCGTGGATTTGCACTGCCGGCACGGCGTGGGCCGGTGCCGCCGCGGTGAAGAATCCCCATGCCAGGATTGCCAAGGCACTGACAGCGGGCCCCTTTCGAATGCTACGTGTCATGCTCGCTTCTCCTTAGACCGATGCCAGATGGTGAGTCGACGACTGCTTCCACCAGTTTATCGATCAAAAGGGATTTTTGCCGCGGGACCAGCCGAGACGTGGATCTGCTCGTCACGATCCGCTGCTTCGCCGCTTTCTGGGGCACGCAGCAGTTTCTCCCCGGGCGCCATTCGCAACGACGTGATGCATTGCTCAGAGATGGGGCTCCCTTTCGGATTATTGCCTAATCAATAAGCAAAAACCGCTCCGGACTAGTGCTGAAAACCGGATCAGGCCTTTGATACCAGAACCGTGGAAAGGAAAACGGCGGTAAAATTGCAGAATGACTAGCATTGACGATTCAGGGGCATCCGTCCTTTCAGAACCAGAGCGCGAAATCCTCACCTGGGACACCTTTGGCGAGGCATCCCGCGAACTGGCACAGACCATTGTTGATAGCGGCTTCGAGCCGGACATCGTCTTGGCTGTGGCACGCGGCGGCCTGCTGCTGGCCGGCTCGATTTCCTACGCCCTGGGCGTCAAGGCCTGCGGCGCCCTGAACGTGGAGTTCTACACGGGCATCGGCACCGTGCTTCCCGAGCCAGTGGTGCTTCCGCCAATGCTGGATGATGGCCACCTGCGCGACAAGAAGATCCTGATAGTCGACGATGTCTCCGACTCCGGCCGCACCTTGGAGAAGGTCGTCGATCTGGTCTCCGCTTGGGGCGCAGATGTCAAGACCGTCTGCCTCTACACCAAGCCGCGAACCATCATGGTGCCGGACTACGAATGGCGCCGCACCGACAAGTGGATCACTTTCCCATGGTCGGACCTGCCACCGGTTACCGCTGGTGCAGCAAAGTAATTTTTTGATCTTCAGCAGGGAACGATGCCCATCGTTCCCTGCTTTTGCTTAGTCATGCAGGTCGGTGTTCAGCATCTCGCGTATGTAGCTAGAGGTGCACAAGTCCGTGCAATACGCTGAAGACATGACTTCCCCACTGCTGCTGACGGCAATCTCCGAAGCCGACACGGATTTCGTTGCGGAGCTGGCCGCGGATGAGCGGGTCACCGCGTACATCGGTGATGGCCAGCCATGGAGCCGGGCATACTGCGAACAGCGGGTAGCCCACGTCCTGGAAAGCCCTGGAATTTCGTGGTTCATTGCCTGGCGCGGCAAGGCTCGCATCGGCCTATTCACCGCAACACAGCGCGCCGGGGCCACCGAGATCGGGTATTGGCTGGCGCCAGAGTTCTGGGGCCAGGGGCTGGCCAAGGCCCTGGTCGCCCTTGGCATAAGGCAGCTTGAAAAAGCTGGAATCACCGACCTCATTGCCAGGGTGGCACCCGATAATGCGGCGTCGCTTAAAGTCCTCGAACGGCAAGGATTTCTCCTTCAAAGCCAGGACGCGTCGCTTCTCACCCTCACCAAAGCCGCAAGGCCGCTCTAATAGGTGCTCGCCTCATGCGGCAGCCCGAAGCTGGTAGGCCGCAAGGGATCCGGGGCTTCCTCTTCTGGCTGGTAGGTCTCAGTCGGCTCATCTTGCAGGTGCGCTCCCGCACCGCGCTCGATGAACACCACGACTGCCCAACCCGCTGCGATGAGCGCTGCGATTGCCAGCAGGCCGAGGAACAATACCAGCAGCACGGCGCCGCATGAACGCAGTCCCTTCACGAGCCGTCACTTCCTTAGCATCAAATAAATATCAGCGGTTTCCCAGAATCAAGTGTAGACGCCTTCGGTGCAAAACCCGGACACGGAAAATCACAAATGCCCCGCCCATCGCCTTGAAATTAATCAAGGCAGCCGGCGGGGCATCTGCAGTTCCAGCTAGCGCTGGGTGGCACCAAACTTCTCGGCAGCCACAGCCACAGCGGCTGCGCGCGCCTCGGATGCCTCATCGGCGGTCAGGGTGCGATCGGTAGCGCGGAAGCGCAAGCCGAAGGCCAACGACTTCTTGCCATCTTCGATCCCCTTGCCCTGGTACACGTCGAACAAGGCGATATCTTCGAGCAGCTCGCCTGCGCCTTCGCGCAATGCGGCCAGCACTTCCCCGGCGACAACGTCCTGGTCCACGACCAGTGCCACGTCCTGGGTAGCCAGCGGCTGGCTGGACAGGTGCTGGGCAACAACTACAGCAGGAGCCGCATCCATCAGCGCAGCAGCGTTCAGTTCCATGGCCACGGTGCGCGCTGGCAGGTCCCAATCCTTGAGCAGCTGCGGGTGCAGTTCACCGGCGTAGCCGACAACTTCACCGGCAACCATCAGCTGGGCGGCACGGCCCGGGTGGAAGCCCTGGTGGCTGCCCTGGGCAACCTCGAGCTGCACACCGAGGATCCCGGCAACTCCTTGGGCGGTGTCCAAGGCGTCAGCCCAGTCCCAGGCGCGTGGCTCGAAGCCAGCGGCGGCCGAGGCTTCATGCCCGGTGAGGACAGCAGCCAGATGCCATGGCTGGCGGGGCACGCCGTTGAACAGCTCGGCCAGCACTTCATCACTCGGCTTGGCGCCCAGTGGCGGAAGCACGCTGGAGCCCAGTTGCTCGCCTGGCAGGAATACCAGGCCGCCCTCATAGAGGGCCAGATCGCGGAAGCCGCGGCCGATATTGCGGCGCGCGGTGTCCAGCAGCCCTGGCAGCAGGCTGGTGCGCAGGAAGCGGAATTCCTTGGAGATCGGGTTGGCCAGCGAAATGGCCTTCACCGCGGTGCCCGCCGTTGCTGCGCCGAAGGTGTTGTTCTGCAGTTCGGAGACGAACGGGTAGGACAGGATCTCGGTCAGTCCTGCATCCGCCAAGCCCTGGAGCAAGCGGCGACGCTGGGACTGCGCGCGGGTCAAGCCACGGCCCGGAGGGGCCACTGGCAAGGTTGCCGGGATCTTGTCGTAGCCCACAACGCGGGCCACTTCCTCGACCAGGTCTTCCTTGATGGCCAGGTCCGGGCGCCAGCTCGGGGCGGTGACCAGGAAGCCGCCGGCGTTCTGCGCCACGGTGGCGCCGATGCCTTCGAGCGAGTCCACGGTCTGCTCATCGGTATAGTCCACGCCGATCAGTGCGCTGGCGAAACCTGCTGGCAGCTGGATCTGCGTATCGGCTGGCTGCGCGCCGGCATCGGTGATCCTGGTGGTTTCGGTGCCACCGGCCAGCTGCACGAGCAGATTCACGGCGCGCTGGGCCGCGACCTGCATGATGCTCGGGTCCACACCGCGTTCAAAGCGCTTGGAGGCTTCGGAAGGCAGCTTGTGGCGGCGGCGCGATCGGCCGATGGACACGGCGTCGAAGTGCGCGGCCTCGATCAGCACCCGGGTGGTCGAATCCGAGACCTCGGTGGCCGCCCCGCCCATGACCCCGGCGATGCCCAGGGCACCGGACTCGTCGGTGATCAACAGGTCCTCGGCCGAGAGCTCGCGCTCCTTGTCGTCCAAGGTGGTCAGCTTCTCCCCGGCATTGGCGCGGCGCACGGTGATCGCACCGGTGAGCTTGTCGGCATCGTAGAAGTGCAGCGGCGCGCCGAGTTCCAGCATCACGTAGTTCGAGATGTCCACCGGCAGCGAGATCGAGCGCATGCCCGCCAGCTGCAGGCGCGAAGCCATCCAGCGCGGGGTGGGCAGGGCCGGGTTGATGCCGGTGACCTCGCGGGTCACGAAGCGGGTGCAGCCAGGGACACCGTAGATTGGCGCCTGGTCGGCAAGCACGACCTCATGGCCGGCCTCGGTGGCTTCAGCGACCGCAACGGTGCTTGCCGGGTCGGTGAAGGAGGTTCCGGTAGCCAGCGCGTACTCGCGGGCCACGCCGCGGATCGAGAAGCAGTAGCCGCGGTCCGGGGTCACGTTGATCTCGGCGGCCTGGTCGTCCAGTCCGAAGAGCTCGAAGACGTCGGTGCCCAGTTCCGGATCCAGACCGTAGTTGGAGAGCACGATGATGCCATCGTGGTCATCGCCGATGCCCAGTTCGCGGGAGGAGGCGATCATGCCGGCCGAGGTGTGGCCGTAGGTCTTGCGCGGGGAGATCTTGAAGTCTCCTGGCAGCACCGCTCCGGGCAGGGTGACAACAACCTTGTCGCCTTCCACGAAGTTGTGCGCGCCGCAAACGATCCCCTGCACACCCGTCGGGTCGATGCCCTTGCCGGCCAGGGTCTGCTCGGTGCCTTCCGGGACCACGCGGACCTGGCACCAGTTGATGGTCTTGCCGTTGGAGGCGACTTCCTTCTCCAAGGAGAGCACCTGGCCGACCACGATCGGGCCGGAGAGCTCGTCGGAGGGGCGGTGCACGTCTTCTTCTTCGAGGCCGACCTTGACCAGGTCCGCCATGACGTCTTCAGCCGAGGCGTCGGCCGGTACCTGCGCATACTCGCGCAGCCATGAAAGTGGAATACGCATTGCTTAGATCTCCATCCCGAAGTGCTGGCTGAAACGGATGTCGCCCTCGATCATGTCGTGCATGTCGGGGACATCGTTGCGGAACATGAGCGTGCGCTCAATGCCCATGCCGAAGGCAAAGCCGGAGTACTCTTCCGGGTCGATGCCGGCAGCGCGCAGCACGTTCGGGTTGATCATGCCGCAGCCGCCCCACTCGATCCAGCGCGGGCCGCCCTTGGCACCCGGGTGCCAGATATCCAGCTCGGCCGATGGCTCGGTGAAGGGGAAGTAGGCTGGGCGCAAGCGGATCTGGGCTTCTTCGCCGAACATCTGGCGGGCGAAGTGCTCCAGGGTGCCGCGCAGGTCGGCCATGGTCAGGCCCTTGTCCACGGCCAGGCCTTCGAACTGGTGGAAGACCGGGGTGTGGGTGGCATCGAGCTCATCGGTGCGGAAGGTGCGTCCCGGGCACAGCACGTAGACCGGCAGATCGCGCTCGAGCATGGAGCGGACCTGCACCGGGGAGGTGTGGGTGCGCAATACCAGGTGCGCGTCGGCAGGCTCGATGAAGAAGGTGTCCTGCATTTCGCGGGCCGGATGGTCCGGCTTGAAGTTCAGCGCGTCGAAGTTGAACCATTCGGATTCAACTTCTGGGCCCTCGGCAATTTCCCAGCCCATGCCGACGAAGATGTCGGACACCCGGTCCTGCAGGACCGAGAGCGGATGGCGGGCGCCAAGGGGGCGGCGGCGCGCGGCAGCGGTGACGTCAACGGTCTCTTCGATGAGGATGCGGGCGGCTTCTGCTTCTTCCAGCACCGTGGTGCGGGCAGCCAGCGCCTTGTTGACCCGTCCGCGGGCCGAGCCAACCAGCTTGCCAGCGACGGCTTTCTCGGACTTGTCGAGCTGGCCGATCTGGCGGTTGGCCAGGGACAGCGCCGACTTTTCACCGGTATGCGCCAGGCGGGCTTCCTTCAGCTCGTTCAGGTCGCCGGCAGCCTCGATGGCGGCCAGGGCAGCTTCAACGGCTGCCTGGATTCCTGCTTCATCGGTTGGGTGCGGAACGTTGGGCTCCCCGTCGGGAGCTTGTCCAGTTGTCTGATCAGACATGGGATCGATCGATCCTTACTCTTATCTTGTACTTACGCGTAGAACACTTTGGTTCCATTCTATTGCCAAGGGCCCGTGATCGTTTCACCGATGACGGGCCCTTGACGTGAAGCTTCTTACCAGGAAGCAGCTATCCGGATGCTTAGTGCGCTTCCTTGGCGCCCTTTGGCGCGAAAGCCAATACGAAGACCAGAGTCAGGACGAGTATTGCTCCCCCGAAGATCGCCGAGTAGAACAGCGAGTGGTCGAATTTGCCGGTCGCCTGGTACACCGGAGCGCCCTGAATCATGTCAAAGGTCACAGTGTGGTGCTCGACTTCGCCCGGGGCGTGGGAGGTGACTTCACCGGGGAAGTTCACGTGCAAGTTGGCCTCGGTGAAGGAGGAGTCAACGGCAGCCTTGTCGCCTGGCATGGAGAAGGTCACTTCCTTGCCGTCATCTGCCAGGTTGATCTCAAATCCGAAGACCTTGAACGCGTCTTTGAGCTGAGTGTAGGTTTTCACGCCATCGGTCTCAAAGCGCAGGCCAACGTTCTCGCCCTCCTCGATCTTCGAGTAGGTCCACTTGCCGCCAATCTGCTGTTCCATGGCAGCAGTGTCAACCTGTGAAGCCAGAAGTTCATCGAGGCTCATGCCCTGAAGGTTTTCCTTGTTCATGGTGACTTCAACGGCACCGGTCGTCTTGTCTTGACCCTGAACGTTGACTTCTGCATTCATGTTGACGCAGCCGGACAAAGCTAGGACGGCGGTAAAGACCAGCGCAATCACGCTCAAAAGTCTCTTCACGGAAAAGGGCTCCTCAAAAATGTTGGGGTTCAGAAAACGTGCATTGCCTCAACGGGCGCTAGTTCAAGCTTACGCGTCTTTATTTGGTCGCACTTGCACGTGCTTGCTCCAGGCATGCCGCGACTATCGGGGCATCCGCTGGGATCCATTCAACGGCCTTGGGCAATGAGCCATCGAGCGCGAGCCAGGCCAGCTGGTCATGTCCATCCAAGGTGTCGGGCACCCCAGCGGTGATCTGTGCAAACCACATCCGCATGGCTGCCTTCTCGTTCAGCGGCCACCCTTGGGGGTGGGGACCTGGAATGGGCGCGCCTAGCTGGATGGCGACTCCGAGCTCTTCGCGCAGTTCCCGGTGCACCGCGTCGATTTCGCTCTCCCCCGGTTCGACTTTCCCTCCGGGGAACTCCCACAATCCGGCCAGGGATTCAGGCCGGTTGCGGCGGGCCGCTAGCAGTTTGCCCGGAGCTTCAAGGTCATCAACGATGGCTACCGCGACAATTTGTTTCAGCATTCTTGTTTCCGGCATGGGCTAGCTCGACTTGGTGGCGTGCTGGGCCCGCGCTGATGCGTACAGGCATACGGTCGCGGCGGTTCCCACATTCAGCGATTCGGCCACGCCGTAGAGCGGAACGGCCACGGCATGGTCTGCGGCCTGCTTTTCGTGCTCGTCAAGGCCCTGCCCCTCGTTGCCGAAAAGCCATAGCGTTGGCGCTTCCAGGACTGGCTGGCCCTCAAGCCACTGGTCTTCTTCGGCACCGCCGTGGTGCGCCCGGAGGACTGCGGCGTCCTGGAGCGAATCAAGGTTGAGCGCACCGTATCCATCGGCGGCCAGCACTTGGCTTCCGGTGGTTTTAGCGGCTTCGATGAGGTGGTCGAATTCGATGTTGTTCAGCACCGGCAGGTGGAACAGCGAGCCGACGGTGGAACGCACGGCCTTCGGGTTGTAAATATCAACGCTGCCCTTGGTCAGGATTACCGCGTCTGCCCCGGCGGCGTCGGCAGCGCGCAGCACGGTGCCTGCGTTTCCCGGGTCCTGGACTCGGCAGAGGACCGCAATGAGTTTCGGCTTGGAGGAGAGCACTTCGCTCAGTTGCGGCTGGGCGATTGCAGCGACGGCGAGAATGCCCTGAGGGGTCTGGGTATCGGCCATGGCATGCAGTACTTCGCCGGTGACGATGCGCGTTGGAACCTGCGCTTGCTCGAGCAGTTCTGCGAACTCGTCATGGCTTTCGAGGAAACCACCCACCACGTAGACGGCCTGGAGAAGGTTGTCATCCAGCAGGTGGGCCTTGAGTGCTTCCCGCACGGCCTGTGGTCCTTCGACCAGGAATTCCCCTGTGGCTTCACGCCCCTTGCGGTTGGCAAGCCGGGCAACGGCTTTGACTCGTTCGGCGCGTGGATTGGACATCACTTCAGGGGAAAAACTGCTCATACTTCGAGAATACCGGTAGAAACACCAATGGGCAGGTTCCGCGTCATGCGCGGAACCCACCCATCGGTGTGATCTGTCCTACCTGAGCATTAGCTCAAAGGGAGAAAAGATTTACTTCATCTGCTGGCGGGATTCTCCACCAGCTGGTTCGAAGCCTGCAGCCTTGGCAGCTTCAACCGAGTTGAACCAGAATTCAGCTTCGGTCTGCTCGTACCAGGTCGAGCCTGGAACGTGGTACTTGTTCGAGCCGGCGTTGCCCTTGATAACGAAGCCCTCAGGAGCGTCTTCGCCTTCAACAGCCTTGATTACACCTTCGCCCTCGACGGACTTGGCAGCGGCAGCCTTAGGAGCCTTGGCAGCCTTTGGAGCAGCAACCTCTGCGGCAGCGCGTGGAGCGTTGACGTCAGCTGGAAGAGCTTCCTTTGCAACCTTAACCAGGGTTGCGAATGCGTTGGAGTCCGATACGGCCAGTTCGGCCAGCATGCGGCGGTCAACCTCGATCTCAGCAGCCTTCAGGCCCTGGATCAAGCGGTTGTAGGTCATGCCGTTGGCGCGGGATGCAGCGTTGATGCGCTGGATCCACAGGCGGCGGAAGTCGCCCTTGCGCTTACGGCGGTCGTTGAAGCTGTAAACGAACGAGTGGAGCAGCTGCTCCTTGGCCTTGCGGTACAGGCGCGAACGCTGACCGCGGTAACCCTTTGCGCGTTCCAGAACGACGCGACGCTTCTTGTGGGCGTTTACAGCCCGCTTCACACGTGCCACGTGTGTACTCCTTCAAGTCAGTTCCCCAGTGCCCGCGATTTTGCGGGGTGGGAGAAATCTATGGGTGGTGGGGTATTGCTTCCCCGAATTGCGAAAGGGAGAGCTTAGAGGCCCAGCATCCGCTTGATGGTCTTTACATCGGCCTTAGCGACGATCTGGTCAGAAGCCAGGCGACGGGTAATGCGCGAGGACTTGTGCTCCAGGTAGTGGCGACGGTTGGCCTGCTGACGAACGAGCTTACCGCTACCGGTCAGCTTGAAGCGCTTCTTGGCGCCACTGTGAGTCTTGAACTTCGGCATAGCTGCCGTTCTCCTAACGTGCTCCACACGGCAAAATTACCGCGTGGGGATCATCCGAAGCGGGCCCCGTATAAGGTGACCGCTGTTGTTCTCTTGTAGTTGGATCTTCCCGGGGGAAGATCCTTCACCGTAAACGGTGACGGGCTCGAAAGCCCAACAGGCTTGGCTAGGCGTCGCCTTCAGCTGCTTGGCGGGCCTGCTCCAACTTGGCGCGGGCTTCGTCATCCATAGCTGCTGCAACGTTCTGGCCCTCGGTTTCAGCTGGAGCGTCGGTGCGGATCTTGCGCTTGGCCGAATTACGGCCACCGGACTTCTGCTGCTGCTGTTCGCGGCGAGCCTCTGCCTTGTTCTTCAGCGGACCAACAACCATGACCATGTTTCGGCCATCGATGCGCGGGCTGGACTCAATGATTCCAACCTCGGCGACGTCTGCTGCAAACTTTTCCAGCAAGCGGATGCCCATCTCTGGACGCTGCTGTTCACGACCGCGGAACTGGATCATGGCTTTCACCTTGTCGCCAGCGCCCAGGAAGCGCAACGCGTGCCCAACCTTGGTCTCGTAGTCGTGAGTATCAATCTTCAGGCGGAAGCGAACTTCCTTCAAGACCGTGTTGGTCTGGTTCTTACGAGCTTCACGAGCCTTAACAGCGGCTTCGTACTTGTACTTGCCGAAGTCCATCAGTTTGCACACTGGAGGCTTGGCGTTGGGTGCCACCTCGACCAAGTCCAGATCGGACTCATGAGCCAAACGAAGCGCGTCCTCGATGCGGACGATGCCTACCTGCTCACCATTGGGGCCGACGAGACGTACCTCTGGCACGCGAATGCGCTCATTAATGCGTGGATCGCTGATGTGTCACTCCTGAAATTCGTAATCCATAACCACAAACGAAGAAGGCCCCCGTCTGCGATTGCAGGCGAAGGCCAAAAGAGAACGACATGATGAGTGGCGCATATCATTGCGCCTGCATCTGGGGATTGCACGAATGCGATCCTGCCGAAATACCCGGAAGCCTGGAAACGGCGACAGCGGGTGGGAGATGGCCTCCACTTGCATGGCTCAATACTAGTACGAATCTGGCATCCAGGGCTAACTGGAGAACATGAGAAGTACCGGCATCGAGTCGGTCTGTGACAAGCTTAGCAGTATGAGTACCGAAGACACCAACTCGCATCAGCACCTCGTCGATCAGCAGGTGCGCGATATCGCCGAAGTTCCGGCTGTAGAAATCATCACCACCGCGGCGGTTCACCTCATGAGCGCGGCCGCCGTTAAATGCGGCCTGGCCGAGGGCGAAGACGCCGTTGAGCTGAAGGATCTGGATGAAGCTCGAAAGCTGATCACCGCTCTTGCAGGCCTAGTCACCGCGGGCGCACCTGAGATCGGTTCGCAGCACGCAGCTCCATTGCGCGATGGCCTGCGCAGCTTGCAGCTGGCGTTCCGCGAAGCTTCGCTGATCCCGGATGCTCCAGGCAAGGGCCCCGGCGAAAAGTTCACCGGCGCTGTCAACTAAGCAACCATCCTAGTTTTTTAAGAGATTAACATCATGGGCTCGGCTTCTTCGGAAGCCGAGCCCATCGTTGTATGCATCACAAGATTCCTTTTGCGCAGCGAGCCGTCCGCTTCGGGCTAGTGTTGTTCCAATGGAACTGATCGAACAGCCCGTCTTGGACGCAACGCCCTATTATCTGCGCCCGTTTTCGCTTGAGGACATCCCGCTCATCAAGCAGGCTTCGTCGGACCCCTACATCACAAGGATCACCACTGTGCCGCTACAGGGCGATCATCAACAATGCCTGGAATTCATCTATCGCCAATGGAGCAGAACCACGGATGGAACCGGATACTCATTCGCCATCGCGGATTCGACAACCCATCGGGCTGTCGGGCAGATTGGCCTGTGGTTCCGCGACGCCCGCCACGGACGGGCAAGCATCGGCTACTGGGTGGGACCGGAACATCGCCGTCAAGGCATTGCCGCCTGCGCGCTGAACACCCTCGCTGATTGGGGCCTGGGTTATCCTGGCATCCATCGTGTCGAGCTGTACGTCGAGCCGTGGAACGAAGGCTCCTGGCGTGTGGCCGAACGGTGTGGATTCCAGCGCGAAGGGTTGTTGCGCGGCTGGGAGCTGATCGGCAATGAGCCCAAGGATCTGTATATGTACTCGCGCATCGCCGAGAGGGCGCAGGACTAGGCCGTAGTTTCCCAGCGCTGCCGGCGAGCCCGGCGCACCCGACGGCGAATCTGCTGGGCAACCAGGGCGGCCAGGACCACGATGGTGGCCATGATGCCAATGCCGACAAAGGCGTAGGCCGGGCCAGCACTGTCCACGAAGAGCCCGGTGACCGGTGAACCCAATGCGGTGCCAGCGGTCATCGCGGAACCGTACCAGCCCATGGCTTCGCCACGGCGTTTTTCGGCCACCAAATCCGTGAGCCATTCCGAGGCGGCCGAGAGGGTCGGCGCACAGAGGAACCCGGGCAAGGCGGAGAAGAGGGCCAAGGACCAGGTGTCCCACGCGAAGTACATCGGGATCGTCAAAATCGCCATGAACAACAGCAGCAGCAGGGGCGAAACCACACGCTTCATGGAGCCGTAGACCAGGCCCCCAATCAGCGAAGCACCGCACCAGAATAAGAACACCAATCCGAGACGGTGGCTTTGCATGGCGGCATCGAGCTCGGCCACGATGGCCACTTCGGTGCCGGTGAGCAGCATCCCGGCTCCGGCTGAGGCGATGAAAACCGCCAGCACCGATGCGCTGATCCAGCTGAAGCGGCTCTTGAAGGCCCGTCCGCGCTTCTTGATCCTGGCCCGCGCCGACTTCCAGCCAGCAACGATCAGTTCGCCTTCAACCTCTTGCACGCCCATTGGGGCTGCGGCAATGAAGCTGGCTTCGGCACCCAGCCGCTCTTCATGGGCATTGGGCTGCATGGCGATGGCCTTGGGGTCATCGCTGCGAGTTGGCGGGTTGAGGATCATCAGCACCAATCCGGCCAGGGAGGCGGTCAGTCCAATCACGCTTAGCCCGATCACGCTGCTGATCTGGGTGGCAACAATGCCGGCAGTTGCCGGCCCGACGATGAACACCAATTCGGTGGCTGTCGCGTCCAATGCAAATGCGGTTCGCCGCTGCTCGCCGGTGGTCATGATGCCCAAGGCCGTACGCACCACGGAGAATACTGGCAGGGCGAATAAACCGCCGACGAAGGCCAAGGGGTAAACCCAGACCAGCGGCACGTGCGGGACGGTGCACCAAACCAGGGTTTCGACGATGATCGAAGGCAGCATGGCCCGGCGCAATCCCCACGAGTCTACGCGTGATCCGCGCCAGGGTGCGCCGATGGCGATACCCAGGGTCATCAACGCCGTGACCAAGCCGGCCGAGACCCAGCTCTGTTCAAGGTTGTTGACCAGATGCAGGAGCAAGAGCATGCTCAGTGCAGAGTGAGGAAGTCGGGCAATCATGCCAATCAGCAGGAGCATCGAGATCTGCGGCTGGCGCAGAATCTGCCAATAGCTTTTCATGCCCGAGGTGTTCCTTACTTCTAGGAGCCCGCCGAGTCTAGCTTGGCGCGCTATGCAAACTGAGTTCTAGGGAATCCACCGCTTCAGTGAATTCAGTGTTCTGGGCCAAGCGCCCCTGGATGGCGCCGGTGATTTCCTGCGCCTTCTCCCGGCTTGTTCCCGGTGCGAAAACGAACTGCAAATTGAGTTCTGGTCCGGATCCGCCGCCAGGAACCATCTGGCCGTCCCTGGTTCTTGAGCCTACTCCCCTGCCCGGAGCCAGCTTCACGGCCTGCAATTGGCTGAAGCCTTCGGTGGCATCCTGCACGAGGTTGGCGATCTGCTGATTCTGATAGCTTGGAGTCCAGTCGATCTGCTTGGCGAGGTTCCAGACCCCCGGTCGGCGCAGGACGAAAGTGAAGTCGCTGCCCGGATCAAGGACCAGCAGCTGGCATTCCTCGCTGACCGCCGAGAGTGCCGCGCGCGGGGCAAACACTGCCACCGGCCGGGCCTCCTTGTGCCAGGCTTGCAGTCGTTCGACGGTGCTGAAGACAGGCAGGGCCATTCGGCCGTCCGGAGCATTGATCTTCACCAGTGCCATGTCGGCTTCCTTGTCCGAAGCGAAACCG
This sequence comes from Glutamicibacter sp. FBE19, assembly GCF_015524875.1. Classification (NCBI taxonomy): domain Bacteria; kingdom Bacillati; phylum Actinomycetota; class Actinomycetes; order Micrococcales; family Micrococcaceae; genus Glutamicibacter; species Glutamicibacter sp. FBE19. The sequence goes on from NZ_JACKQN010000002.1 coordinate 38,716, forward strand.
TGCTCGGTCATGGCTTCTTCGCCGAGCTGGGCGACAACCGCCACGAACACCCGTGCAGTGGCCAAGGCCTTGTGGACTTCGGCCTCGGAGCCTTTGCCGTCGCGCAGCTGCGCCAGCGCCTCCATGGTTTGGGAGTCGGCGCTGCCGTCGTCCTTGTCGAAATTATGCAGGGGGTTGCCCTCGCCGCTGAGGTCGCGCCCTTCCCAATCCTGCCCCGCAGAGTCGGCGGGTGAACCGGCCTGGGCCAAGGCCGCGACGATATGTCCAGGCAGGTGGCGTTGAGGCGCTGATTCAGAATGCTCCGTGCTCATAGCTCCATGCTATCGGTGGATTTGCTTCAGTTGAAAGGACGGACGGAATCTTCTCCCATGAGCTTGAACACCACGGATGGGTAATTCAAGATTTTTTGCGGAAATCAGCAGCCGGCGAATGCCCTCTGGTTTCATCGTGCGCTGTCCGCGCCAGAAAACAAATGACGGCTTGAATGCCCAGTGGCATTCAAACCGTCATTGTGGTGGAGCGAGCGGACTTAGCGGCGTCCTGCTACGTCCAGGGCCTCCTGCAAGGTGAACTGTCCTGAGTACAGGGCCTTGCCCATGATGGCGCCCTCGATGCCTTCTGGAACTAGCTCGCGAAGCACACGCAGGTCTTCGAGCGACGAGATGCCGCCCGACGCTACGACAGGCTTATTGGTTTTTGCGGCGATTTCACGCAACAGCTCGACGTTCGGTCCGCGAAGGGTGCCGTCCTTGGTCACGTCGGTGACGACGTAACGGGCGCATCCCGCATCTTCCAGGCGCGCCAGGACCTCCCACAAGTCGCCTCCATCTTTGGTCCAGCCGTGGCCCGACAAGGTGGTGCCTCGAACGTCCATGCCCACTGCGATCTTGTCGCCATGACGGGCGATGGCCTGCTTGGTCCATTCAGGATTTTCTAGCGCAGCGGTTCCCAAGTTGACGCGGGTCGCGCCGAATTCCAAGGCGCGGTCCAGGGACGCATCGTCACGAATGCCACCAGAGAGCTCAACTTTGATGTTCAGTTCCTTGGCGATGCGCTGGACGATCTCCACGTTGCTGCCGCGGTCAAAAGCAGCATCCAAATCAACCAGGTGCAGCCATTCAGCGCCTGCGTTCTGCCAGGAAAGGGCAGCTTCCAGTGGATCGCCGTAGCCCGTCTCGGAACCGGCTTCGCCCTGGACCAGACGCACTGCCTGGCCTCCGGCGATGTCTACGGCAGGCAAGAGTTCGAGAATTGGTTGCTCGCTCATAATGTCCTTTGTGAAGAAATGAATTTTTTAGAGGGCCAATACCCACGCGGCAATGATGCTCATTGCTGCGAGAGCCCATAGCGCGATGACCCAAGAGATATGGGCCTTCTGGCTTTTGAGGGAGATCGCTCCGCCAGCCAGGAATGCGCCAACGAACCCAAGCACGATGGTCCACATGCCTACAGGGTGCCCAACCAGTTGCGCAACAGCTGTGCGCCGGCTTCGCCTGACTTTTCCGGGTGGAATTGCACTGCCGAGAGTGGACCGTTCTCCACTGCGGCCACAAATGGCGTTCCGTGCGTGCTCCAGGTAACTTGAGGCGGAGTCATTGCAGGTTGCGTAACGTCGAATTCCCACTTCTGTACTGCGTATGAGTGCACGAAGTAGAAACGCTCGTTCTCGACGCCGGCAAAGAGCTTGGTGCTAGCTGGTGGCTGCACGGTATTCCAGCCCATGTGCGGAATGACATCGGATTTGAGCCGTTCGACGGTGCCGGGCCATTCGCCGATACCGGCCGTTTGGACTCCGTGCTCAACGCCTTCCTCGAAGAAGACCTGGTGGCCGACGCAAATTCCCAATACGGGTTGTCCTCCGGCGATGCGGCGGCCGATCCAGCGCAGGGCACCAATATTCGTCAGCTGTTCCATCACGGACGCGTAGGCGCCAACGCCAGGAACAACCAGCCCGTCAGCGCTCATGACCTTTTCGGGATCTGCGGTCAGCTCCACGTGAGCACCCGCGGCTTCCAGCGCCCGGACAGCCGAACGGACGTTGCCCGAACCGTAGTCGAGAACAACTACATTCTTCTTTTCCACTTACAGTGCACCCTTCGTGGATGGAATCTTGTCACCCATGCGTTCGTCGAATTCAACGGCTTCGCGCAGAGCTCGTGCAAAGGACTTGAACTGGGCTTCGACAATATGGTGTGGATCGCGGCCCGAGAGCACCTCGATATGTGCACAAATCTGGGCGTGGAAGGTGATCGCTTCAAAAACGTGGCGGGTCATGGAACCGGTGAAGTGCCCACCGATGAGGTGGTATTCCTGCCCCGCCGGCTCGCCGGAGTGGACGAGGTAAGGGCGTCCGGATACATCCACCACTGAACGCGAAAGCGCTTCATCCAATGGAGCATATGCGGTGCCGAAGCGCCGGATGCCGGCCTTGTTGCCCAGGGCAACGCGCAGCACTTCGCCGATGGTGATGGCGGTGTCCTCCACGGTATGGTGCACGTCGATGTGGGTATCGCCCGTTGCCCGAACGGTCAAGTCAATGAGCGAGTGCTTGGACAGCGCGGTGAGCATGTGGTCGTAGAACGGCACGGACGTGCTGATCTCCGACACACCAGTTCCATCGAGATCCAGTTCTACGAATACGGACGATTCGCTGGTGACGCGTTCCATGCGGGCGCGACGTGCGCCAATCAATTCGGCAGCCATGTCTTCCTTCGCTTGTTCTTGATTACTTTTCCGCGCCGAGCAGCTCGGATAGACGATCCAAGAACGCAGTAGTTTCTGATTCGGTTCCGGCGGTTACTCGCAGAGTGCCCGGGATCCCATTGTCGCGGACGATAATGCCTGCTTCCAACAATCCTTCCCACACCGCGTGGGGGTTCTCCAGCCCGCCGAAAAAGACGAAGTTGGAGTCGGAGACGGAAGGCTTAAGCCCAAGCTCTTTCAAGCGGGCAACAATTCGATCTCGTTGCGTTTTGATGTCTTCCACCTGGGCTAACAACAAATCGATATTCTTCAGCGCCGCTACGGCAGTTGCCTGCGTGACGGCCGAGAGGTGGTATGGCAGCCGCACCAAGCGAATGGCATCGGTGACTTCAGGCGCCGCTGCGAGGTACCCGACGCGGGCACCGGCAAGGCCAAAGGCCTTTGACATGGTGCGCGTGACGATGAGCCGCTGGCGGCCTTCAAGCAAGGTGAGCGCCGATTTGGTGCTGGACAAGGAAAACTCGGCGTAGGCTTCGTCAACAATGACCATGCCATTGTGCTCGCTCATTGCGTCATATACGGCTGTGATCACGTCCAGGCCAAGCGCCGTGCCCGTGGGGTTGTTAGGAGAGCACAGGAAGACAATGTTCGGTTGGTGCTTGAGAACTTGTTCTGCCGCGGATTCTGCGGAGAGAGTGAAATCCTCGGCGCGCGTACCGGCGATATATGTTGTATCGGTCCCGCTAGCTAGGAGGGGGTACATCGAGTATGTTGGTCCGAAACTCATGACGCTTCGTCCTGGCCCGCCAAATGCCTGCAGGATTTGCTGGAGGATTTCGTTCGAGCCGTTTGCCGCCCAGATGTTACCTGCGGTCAGGGAGTGGCCGAGATAGTCAGCCAGCAGTTCACGGAGTTCGGTGAATTCACGATCCGGGTATCTGTTGAGGCTGGTTGCTGCTTTTGCGACCTCTTGCGCAATGGCATCCACGACAGTTGGCGGAAGCGGATGAGTGTTCTCGTTGACATTCAGCTGAATGGGCACGTCGATTTGTGGTGCGCCATATGGGGATAGCCCGCGGAGATTCTCACGCAAGGGCAGCTGACTCAAAAGTTCACTGCGGTCATTCACGCAATAAGTCTACGTGCGTACCGGCTTGGCGGGTGAATCCGCTACGAGTCAAGGTAACAATCCCCTGCCTCGATCGATGCTCTAACCAGCGAGCACAGGGATCGACAGCGAGTCGCCAACGTGGATCTCGCTTCCCTGGAGGGAGTTGAGTTCCGAAATGTGGCTGACAGCAGAAGTGACGTCGTAGCCCTGGGCGTACTCCTTGGCCAAGCTCCACACGGTGTCGCCCGGGATAACGGTGACGTCCACAGTTTCGACGCCCGTTGGGAGTTCAGATGATGCCCTTGCATCTGAAGCGAACATCGAGAAGAAGAACGCTGCAGCTACGGTTAGCGCAAAAACTGGAATGCCCACCAAAACAGCCCAGCCGCGGCGGTTGATCCGGATCTTCAATGGGCTCTGGGTTTGATTTGAGTCAAGTGCGAGGGTTGCCATGACCTTATCTCCTCAAGATTGTGTAGCGATGCGAAGTTATATTCGATATGTAGATTTCGAAGACTTGTTCGAAACTAGTACATCTGTTCTAACAGAGCTTCGTCCGACTTGTCCAGAAGTTTTCGAACAAATCTTTGAAAGAAGCTCGCTTATCCACTAAGATTTCGAAGTAGACGAGCAATGAAAACATCACACCATCTGGCTCCGACAGTTTGGACTGCCGAACTTTCGACAGATAGCTAGGGAAGGCAAAATCTCATGTCAGCTTCACAACGCACTCCCCGATCGAATGCACGCTCGTTGACGATTCGCCAAAAGAAGATCCTGGAAACGATCCAGCGTGCCATCGGCAAGAACGGCTATCCACCATCCATGCGTGAGATTGGCGACTCGGTAGGACTCAAGAGCCTTTCGAGCGTCACCCACCAATTGAGCCAGCTGGAAAAGCTCGGGTACATTCGTCGAGATCCACGCCGTCCGCGCGCCATGGAGATTTTGTTGCCGCTGCAGTTGGCGGACGATGCTGAGAACTCAACGGCGTCGGAGGCCGCAGAGAGCAAGGCTGCCGAAGACGCGATGGTCATCGAGCTCAGCACGTCAGCCGATACGACCATGGTTCCATTGGTCGGCCGGATCGCTGCTGGTGGGCCGATCCTTGCTGATCAGTCTGTCGAAGATGTTTTCTCGTTGCCTCGCCAGCTGGTCGGACACGGCGAATTATTCATGCTCAAAGTCTCTGGCGATTCCATGGTTGATGCCGCTATCTGTGATGGTGACTGGGTAGTCGTCCGCCGTCAGCAGAATGCTGAAAACGGCGATATCGTCGCTGCATTGCTGGACGAAGAAGCCACTGTCAAAACCTTCCGGCAGCGCGATGGGCATACATGGCTGCTGCCCCAGAACTCACGCTACGAACCGATCTTGGGCGACGCGGCCAAGATCATGGGCCGTGTTGTTTCTGTGATGCGTTCGCTCTAATCGCATCTGGCATGAGGGGTGTTGGTGCGCAAGCATCAACACCCCTCAGTCGTTTGCTCCCTGCGATTTCGGTTTCGATTCGCACCGTTGTGCTGCGCTGAAGATCATCCAACGCTGAACTGCCGCTGAGAGCCGTCGTGGTTCTTCGTTGACCAATCGGCTAGCTGTCGACGTCACCAAATCGCGTGCGATGCCCCGAACGTCCAGATCCATGCGCTCATCGTTTGCGCAGAGGGCCAGGTATCGGCAGAGAATCCCGGCAAATAGGTTGCCATCGCCTCCTCCATCAAGCACCAGGGATCCGGCCTCGTCGGCCAGATGCCGGCGTGTGGCATGAACAAGTGCAGCAGCATGCTCCAAATCAGCTGCGGTACCTAATTCCAGCAGCGCGCCGAGCACCGGACCCTGGTTATAGGTATAGAGGTGATCTTCCAGTTTTTGGCCTGTTGAAGTGAGTCTGAGCCCATCAAGATATAAACCGTGCTGGTCGCTGAAGATGTTGGAATGCATCCAGTCAAGCAGCTTCCTGGCTTGTTCGCGATCACCGATGCGTGCGAAAAAGAGTGCGGCAGGAGCGTTGGCAGGGGCATTCTTGAAATCGCGTTTCCTCGACCAGTACAAGCCGCCATCGAGGACTTCGTCGATGCCGCTTTCCAATTGCTTGCGCAAAGTCGTTATTGCTCGTTTTGCACCGAGATGGCTGTGCCCTTCCAGCTTCCGGGAAAAAGCCAGCAACCTCTGGCTCGCCAGCGCCAGCCATGCCATATCGTCAAAGAAGTAGTTCGGGAAGACTCCGAAATTGCGAATGCGGATTCCTGCCAGCAGGTCTTTGGCACGGTGAAGTTCGCGCCGGGCTGCATCACGATCGCCAGCTTCCCAATAGCCCAGCCCGTCGTCAAGGATCGCATCCAGGTAGTGGGCCTGCCACCAGTAGTTCCACTCAGCAAACGGATGAGAAAATCCATTCATATCGCTGAGCATGCTTCCGTCATGCATCCGGTGCTGAAGGCTATAGGGCCGGCCAATCCACGTGCCTGGCAGGCGAAGGAGCCGATGGCCAAAACGCGCATGCGTATCTTCGGCTGCTTCACACGCCAGTTCCCTCATGGATTTCATCTTGCCTTCCGGAATTTGCCTTCCCTGTGGCGCAGACATTAGTGCATTCAACGAGCCCGAGTCACCGGGTCATTGCTTTCGAGCACCGGAAGTTACTTTTCAGCAGGCTTGAGGCGTTCCAGAACTCCAGAAATGACCTTCTTGTCTACTGTGGGCCACATCGGTGGCAGGGTAGCCTTCAGGAAGCTTCCGTAGCGCGCCGTGGCCATGCGCGAGTCCAATATGGCTACAACGCCCCGGTCGTTGACCGATCGGATCAGGCGTCCTGCGCCCTGCGCCAAGCGGATGGCGGCATGCGTAGCCGAAACCTGCATAAAGCCATTGCCACCATGCTTGGCGACGTCTTCGGTCCGGGCCTTCGAAATCGGGTCGTCGGGGCGTGGGAATGGAATCTTGTCGATGATGACCAGACGGCAGGAATCCCCCGGGACGTCAACTCCCTGCCACAGCGTCATCGTGCCAAAGAGGCAAGTGTCGCGTTCGTCTGCGAACTGTTCAACCAGGGATTTCATGCTGGCCTCGCCCTGGCACAAGATGTCCACGTCCAGCCGCTCGCGCAAGATGCTGGCGGCCTCTTCCGCCGAACGCTTCGAAGTGAACAGCGCCAGTGCGCCACCGCCGGATGCCTTGATGAGATCTTCAATCTCGTCCAGGGTCTCAGCTGCAAGTTGACGGCCAGGTTTTGGCAAATGCCTGGCTACGTACAGGATGCCTTGTTTTGGATAATCAAAAGGGCTTCCCACATCGACGCCAGTCCATGTTGGCGCTCCGTTCCCCATCAAGCCCAGCGAACCGGCCACGGCATCAAATTGCGAACCGATAGCCAACGTTGCACTGGTGAGCACGACCGTGCGGCCATCAAATAGGCCTTCGCGCAGTTTTCCTGCCACCGACAGCGGTGCGACATTCAGCGTTGCCGGTTGGGATTCTTCGGCCTCCACGTAGCCTCGGCCTTCTACGAACTCCCGTGGGCGCGTTGTGTAGAGAACTTCGCGGCGCTCTTCAGATTCGAGCATGCGCAGAGAGTCATCCATAACAGCCTGCAGCTGGGAGCGTGCAGTCTGTCGTCCGCCATCGGCGGGCGCGTTCGCCTCTGGCTTGGACAGCGCCAATGCCAGGCGAGCCTGCTCAACAATGTCATTGAGTGCAATGCCCATGTCTTCGCGCAAGCCTTGCTCCAGCAGACCGGTGGGGATCCCCGTCAGGGACTTCTCCAGTCGGTTGGCCGCTTTGACCATTTCATCGACGTTGACGCCGCAGTGGCGCTTGGCGCCACCAGCAGCAGTCATCACCATTCGAGCCGACAGGGCGCCAGACACCGAGCTGGTCACGCGGTCCTGCAGTTCGTGGGCCTCATCGATGATGGCCACGTCGAAATCCGGCAAGACCGACAGGCCTTCAAACGCAGACACCGCCAGCAAGGCATGATTGGTGATCACCACGTCAGATTCGGCCGCGCGGGCGCGTGCCATTTCCGAGAAGCATTCATCGGCCATCGGGCACTTTTGAGAACCCAGGCATTCCATCGCCGAAACCGAAACCTGCTTCCAGGCCTTGTCGCTGACTCCGGGCACCAATTCATCTCGGTCGCCGGTGTCGGTGCGCTCGGCCCAATCGCGAAGTTTCATCACTTCACTGGCAAGCGGTGAATAGGTGGTTCCGGCGGGTACTGCCGGTTCATCCATCGAGAACAGCGTGCCTTCGTCATCGGGGTATCCGCCACCGAGCTTGTATTGGCACAAGTAATTGGAGCGGCCTTTGAGCAGAGCCACATCCATGGGACGGGAGAGCTTGCCCTTGAGTGACTCAAGTAATCTCGGCACGTCGCGACCGACAATTTGCGACTGCAACGCGAGTGTAGCGGTTGAAACAATCACTGGCTTGGCACTAGTTTGCGCATGGGCCAGCGCCGGAATGAGATAGCCCATGGACTTTCCCGTTCCGGTGCCAGCTTGAACCAGCAAATGTTCTTCGTCTTCCAAGGCAGCCACCACGTGCTTGACCATTTCCTGCTGGCCTGTACGCATGGCGCCACCCATGGAAGTTACCGCGGCCTCAAGAAGCTCAAGGGCCTGCTCTTGCTTATCCATGAATGTTGAAAGTCTCCAACTCTGCCGCCAGGGAATCGCGCACCTTGACGATCAATCGCGTGCCGTTGTCCAGGTGTTCGCTTTCCAGGATTTCAGATTCGCTCTGATGCAGCTTTGCGATCAAATCCCCGCGGTTGTACGGGATGAGAACTTCAAGCTGAATGCCTGGACGCGGAATCGACGAGCTGATCTTTTCCAGCAGCTCTTCGATGCCCTCACCGGTGTGAGCCGAAACCACGGAGGTATTGGATTCACGGTTGCGGATTCGTTCAATGACAAATGGATCCGCGACGTCAGCCTTATTCAGGACGATGATTTCCGGGATATTCAACGCGTCAACTTCGCCAAGCACGGTACGAACGGCCTGAATCTGCCCCTCCGGGTCAGGGTGCGAAGCATCCACTACGTGCAGGATTAGATCAGAATCGGCAATTTCTTCCAGAGTTGAGCGGAAGGCTTCCACCAACTGGGTTGGAAGGTTCGACACGAATCCAACGGTATCGGCCAACGTATAGGTCAGCCCGTCTTCAGTCGACGACTGGCGCACGGTTGGATCCAAGGTGGCGAACAGCGCGTTCTCCACCAGGACACCGGCATTGGTCAGACGGTTGAGCAAAGATGACTTTCCGGCGTTGGTGTATCCGGCGATAGCCACTGCGGGCACTTCATTGCGCTTGCGATTGGCGCGCTTGGCCTCACGAGCAGGCTTCATGGCCTTGATCTCGCGACGCAGCTTGGCCATGCGGTCGCGAATGCGGCGACGGTCCATCTCGATCTTGGTTTCACCCGGACCACGCGAGCCAATGCCGCCACCAGCGGCACCTACACGACCACCAGCCTGGCGGGACATCGATTCGCCCCAGCCACGAAGACGTGGCAGCAGGTACTCGAGCTGAGCCAGTTCAACCTGTGCCTTGCCTTCTCGGGACTTCGCATGCTGCGCAAAGATATCAAGGATCAGGCTAGTGCGGTCAATAACCTTGACCTTCACAATGTCCTCGAGTGCGCGGCGCTGGGACGGAGCCAGCTCAGCATCAACCACCACGGTATCCGCGCCGGTAGAGGCAACGATGCCGCGCAGTTCCTCGGCCTTGCCCGACCCCAGGAATGTCGACGGGTCCGGCTTGCTGCGGCGCTGCACCACGCCGTCGAGAACTTCAGAACCTGCGGTCTCAGCCAAGGCGGCCAGTTCGCGCAGGGAGTTTTCGGCGTCGGTGACGGTGCCTTCGCTCCAAATACCAGCCAGCACAACGCGCTCCAGGCGCAGCTGGCGGTACTCGACCTCGGTAACGTCTTCGAGTTCGGTGGACAGGCCCGCGACGCGACGCAAGGCGCGACGCTCCGCGAGGTCATCCTGGTCCCCGTCGTATTGGGTAAAGCCGGTCGAGAAGCGGTTGAGCGCAGTGGCCTGCCCGGAGAAGATTGAGGTATCTTCTTCTCCGAAGTGCTGGACCTGTGGGCTTTGGGCTTCATCGGCTTCGAGGATACGGTCGATAGCGGCCTGGATCTGGGCATCATCCATTGATGCCGAATCGTGCTCGTGTGACTCGGAGTTAGTCATGGTCTCCTTAGAAGTACTTCGCATTCCAGAATAGTGCGGTTGACCCCCAGTTCGCGACGTGACGCGTTGGGGTTCTGTCGGTTCATCAAACATTCGTGGTCCTTTTGACAGCGCTCAAAAAATATAGGCAAGCAGGTGAATGCGGGGTTACCGAGGTGCGAAGGCGAATGGCAAGGCGTGTGATGCACAACTTGCGGAAAACAAAAAAGACTTCGCCGTCTGCCAATCCTTCAATGCCGGCACGCCAAATAGGCGCGTCGCCGGGGAGGATCGCGAGGTAACCGCTGCGGTTACGTATTAGACGAAAACGAAAGTCATAGGGAAAACTCTATCAGTCAATGCTCGAGCTGCCTATATCGCTTTGCTCACGTTGAATGCGCTGGTCTTTGGCCTCGGGAAGCACAACGATAAACTTTGCCTATGACCTCGGATCACTACTTCACCGCCAGCCCCGCCTCGGCCGATGAACGACGCACCATTGAAGTCGAACTCAACGGCACAGTGCGCAAGGTTCAGACAGCCGCAGGAATCTTCTCGCCTTCAGGCTTGGATAAAGGCACCGCGGTGTTGTTGCAGCATGTCCCCGCCCCACGCGGGCGCGTGCTTGACATCGGATGCGGCTGGGGACCGATTGCCCTGACCGCTGCCGAGAGGTCCCCCGAATCCACCGTTCACGGCGTGGATGTCAATGAACGCTCGATCGAATTGACCCGGCTGAATGCCCAGCACCTGGGGTTGGGCAACGTGGTAGTCGGAACCCCAGATTCCGTTGAACCCGGTCTCCAGTTCGATACCATCTGGTCCAATCCGCCCATCCGCATCGGCAAGGAAGCGCTGCACGAACTTCTGATGCTGTGGCTGCCGCGCCTGGCAGCAGGCGGGGAAGCCTGGCTGGTAGTGCAGAAGAATCTGGGGAGCGATTCCTTGCAGAAATGGCTGGCCGAGCAGCTGCCCCAGGACTGGTCGATCACTCGCGAGGCCACGGCCAAGGCCTTCCGCGTCCTGAAGGTTTCGCGACCGGCCTAGAACCTCATTCCAGCAATTGCAGGCATCTGTCCATAGGACGAGATGCCTGCAATTTTTGCTTCACCGGCTACTTCGCGCCGATCACTCCGCGGGCAACTAGTTCTGCAGGGCCGGAAAGGATCGTGTCTTCGCCGCCGGCATCGTTGGCACGGAATTCAACGCCTACGACCCCGCCTGGCACCGACACTGCCCACTGGTTGATCAGCGCGGTGCCTCGGGCCCAGTATCGAACCGCGGCGGCGGCAGCGCATGCGCCGGTGCCACAGGAAAGGGTCTCCCCTACTCCGCGTTCATGAACGCGCATCGTCACCTGGGCAACTCCGTCCTCTTCGATCAGCGGCTCGTTGGGAACCACGAATTCGACGTTGGTGCCGTTTTCAGGCTTTGGTGCGACTTCTGGTTCTGCGAACAGCTCAAGGCTGTCGAGCATGTCGATATCGGGAAGGGCCACCACTGTGTGCGGGTTGCCCATGGTGATGCTCAAAGCTGGCAGCGCCTGTTCCCAACCGCGTGGCTTGACCATGGAATCTATGGAGTCGGCCTCCGCCTGGTCCTCGAAGATCAGTCCCCACGGGCCCAGATTCACTGCATAGCCTTCAACAAGCCGGGTGATCATCTTGATGCCGGCGCGGCTGCCGATGTGGATGCTCTGGCCTACGGGAAGATCCACCAGGCCTTCAGCAATCAGGAAGTGGGCGAAGGCGCGCACCCCGTTGCCGCACATTTCGGCGATGGAGCCATCGCCATTCCGGTAGTCCATGAACCAGTAGGCCCCTGGATTCTGGGCGACCTGCTGTTCGTACCCGGGCACCTTGGATGTGGGAACCGCGCGAATCAAGCCGTCGCCGCCGATGCCGAAGCGCCGATGGCACAGTGCCGCCACCTGTTCGGCGGTCAGATCCACGTCAGCTTCTGGATCCGCAATCAAGACGAAGTCGTTTCCTGTGGCATGGCCCTTGGCGAAAGGCTGCCCCGCCAGTTGGCCTAGTTCGGTGCTGTACATCGATACTCCTAGCGTGTTGGTTCCTCGGTTGGCTTGCCGATGAGGGCCAGTGCTTTGCCAATGAGGTCCGGTTCGGTGGGGTCCAGCCACTTGACCCGCGGGTCAGCGTTGAACCATGTGATTTGGCGTCGGGCAAATTTTCTGGTGGCAACCACCGTCTGGGTTATGGCCTCGGCCCGGGTGATTTTTCCGTCAAGATAATCCGTGTATTGCTGGTACCCGATCGCGCGAGAAGCTGTTTTGCCTTCGCGCAGTCCCAGTTCCAGCAAACCGGCAACTTCTTCAGCCAATCCCATCGCATCCATGGTGTGCACACGTGCTTCCAATGCTTCATGCAACGCTGAACGATCGTAATTTAGTCCGATCTGAAGAGCCGGAGCAGTGTACTCGCGCTGCGGCATGTAGGAGCTGAACGGGCGTGCGGAGATTTCATGGACTTCCAGGGCACGGATAGCCCGTCGCAGATCAAGGTTGCGCTCGGCGGATACGGGGTCCACTTCAGCTAGCCGGCGGCGAAGATCCCCGTCACCCTTTTCCTGGACCTCTGCTTCCAGCTTCTTTCTGATGCCTGGATCGGTGGGCGGAAAATCAATGACATCCAGTGCCGCCCTGACATAAAGTCCTGATCCGCCGACCATGATCGGCACCTTGCCACGCGCGCGGATCTGCGCGAACTGCTCGCGTGCTTCTTCTTGGAACGTGGCAACCGATGCTTCTTCGGCGATCGACAGCGTGTCCATCAGATGGTGTTCAATGCCCCCGCGTTCAGACACCGGCAACTTTGCGGTCCCAATATCCATGCCCCTGTAGAACTGCAGGGCATCAGAATTAACGATTTCCCCGCCCAGTTGTTGGGCCAGCGCAATCGCCAAGTCCGATTTGCCGGTACCGGTAGGACCGACGATAGCGATGACCGGCAGATGAGTATCCGTCATCGGGCTAGCTGCGCACTTTGAGTGTTGGCATGCCCAAATTTTTGCGGCCTGCCGCAGTAGTTTCACCCGGAGCGGGAACGCCACAGCTTTCTGCCTGCGCGCGATCCCAGGCGTCTCCGGCGCGGGAACGGCGCAATGAGTACTGGCCGGAATCAGGGTCCGAAATGAGGTGGAATGCTGCCACTTCGGTAATGGGCAGGGTCACCAGATCGCCTGGACGCGGAGTTTGCGCTCCCTCGGGCACGGAGAAGTGCACCAGCCGCTGGTCCTGCGCACGGCCAGCAAGCCGATGCGTTTCCTCGGCCTTGCGCCCCGACTGCTCGGTCACCATGACTTCCACGGTTCGTCCCAGCTGCTTGGCGTTTTCTTCCTTGGCGATACGGTCCTGCAGCGCGGTCAGGCGCTCGTAGCGTTCCTGGACCACTGCTTTGGGCAGCTGGCCTTCCAGGGTTGCCGCGGGCGTGCCAGGCCGCTTGGAGTATTGGAAGGTGAAGGCCGAGGAGAAACGCGAAGCCTCGACAACATCCAAGGTTGCCTGGAAGTCCTCTTCGGATTCACCGGGGAAGCCGACAATGATGTCCGTTGTGATCGCGGCGTGCGGGATTCGCTCGCGCACCTTGTCCAAAATTCCGAGGAACTTCTTGGAACGGTAGGATCGGCGCATTTCCTTGAGCACCTTGTCGGATCCGGACTGCAATGGCATATGCAGCTGCGGCATCACATTAGGCATTTCGGCCATTGCGTCGATGACATCGTCGGTGAAGGCTGCAGGGTGCGGGCTGGTGAATCGTACACGTTCGAGCCCTTCGATTTCGCCGCAAGCGCGCAGGAGCTTGCCGAAGGCCAGGCGGTCCCCGAACTCAACGCCGTAGGAGTTGACGTTCTGGCCCAGCAGGGTCACTTCGATGGCTCCGTCGTCAACGAGCGCTTGGATCTCGGCCAGGATTTCGCCGGGACGGCGGTCGCGTTCCTTGCCGCGCAGCGACGGAACGATGCAGAAGGTGCACGTATTGTTGCAGCCCACGGAGATCGATACCCAGCCGGCGTACACGGACTCGCGCCGCGTTGGCAAAGTCGAAGGGAAGACGTCAAGAGATTCGAGGATCTCAAGCTCTGCCTTCTTGTTGTGTTCTGAACGAGCCAGCAATGCAGGCAAAGACCCGATGTTGTGGGTTCCGAAGACCACGTCGACCCAGGGAGCCTTTTTCAGGATGGTGTCGCGATCCTTTTGGGCCAGGCAACCGCCAACTGCAATTTGCATGCCTGGGCGCTCTGCCTTGATGCCCTTGAGGATGCCGAGGTTCCCGTAGAGCTTGTTGTCCGCGTTTTCTCGCACTGCGCACGTATTGAAGACGACGACATCAGCAACGCCGTCCTTGAGCTCCTCGGGCTTTCGGCTCAATCCTGCGTCTTCCAAAAGGCCAGAAAGCCTCTCGGAATCGTGGACGTTCATTTGGCAACCGAAGGTGCGTACTTCATAGGTACGCGGCAATTCTTCGGTTTCCGGGATGCTCACGGTTTGTTGCTCAGTCACCCTTCAAGATTACCGAAATTTCCATCGAGCTGAAATGTAGGCGACCCTAGGGCGAACGGCCCACGAATCGGAGATGGGTACTCGTGAATCATCTGGAGCGCAGCGCAGCGGTTTCCGATACGACCGAGTTGTTCCAACTGTTGACGATTTCAAGGAATGCGAGCAGAACCGCGGGTCGCGACGCTGGCGAACCACCAGCCAAGACTCCAGCTCGGCGCGCCTTGCCGCTGTCGCGCTCCATGAAGGTTTTCCATTGGTGGATGGCCTCGCTCACCGCGCTGTTCCTTTTTGCCGTTCCGATGGCGATTGGCGTAATCCCGCCAATGGATTACAGCACTGACGACCTGCTTTTGATATTGGGGCAGGTTCAATATTGGTTGCCATCGCGGTCATCATTTTGCCGGTTTGCCAAAGCTTGGATGACTGGCTATTTCGCTTGGGCAAGAGACCATTCATGCGAAAGAAAAATCGCTAGCCTCAGGACCTGAACCGTTCGTCCCATTCTTCGCGGGCTACCTTGAATGCCATCGAACCGTTGTAGCCTTTGCGTCCAAGCATTCCAACTAATCGGCGCAACGCCTTGTCGCGATCTGCTCCCATTGATTCTGGCCGGAGTTTTGCGCGGACGAGTTCGCGGGCGCGCTGTTCTTCTGCTTCATCATCAATCTGTTCCAACGCTTCGGCGGCGAGTTCATCATCAACGCCTTTTGAGCGAAGCTCATGCTTAATCGCGCCGCGGGCCAGTCCCCTGGAGCGGGCACGAGTCACCACCCATGACTTCGCAAAACGCTGGTCATCGACGAGATTGATCTCGGCGTATCGCTCAATGACTTCGTCCGCGATTTCTTCCGGGCATTCCTTGTCCAGCAGCTTGTCTTTGAGCTGCTTTGCGGTCTTGTCGCTGGCAGTTAGCTGGCGAAGCAGGATGTTTCGCGCTTTCTCACGCCACTGTTCATCGGTGAGCTCTTCCGCTTCCCCCGCTTCGCGGGCCACCTTGCGGGCTTCCCGCGCTTCGCGGCGTTCCTTCTTCGACGGCTTCGGGGGTGCTGGTGCGGCGACGATGCGTTCCATCGCTGCACGCAGTTCATCGACGCTTTCGGGCTTCTTGTCCTCCTGCCAAGCTGGCACAATGATGCGGCGATGGCCATGCTCGGGAAGTTTCGACGTGGAGTCCGCTGCGCCCGCCGGTTCCGAGGCCGGCGCTTTCGCTGCCTGGGGGTCGGGCTTCGCCCAATCCGGCATGTCGTCGAGGCTTCCCTGAAACTCTTGCGAAACGGACGTAGCGTCCGCCCCGGATTTGTGTCCGGGGCGGACGCTACGTCGTTGGAAGTTTGAGGACACTACTTGTCGCCCTCGACGACTCGCAGTTCTGTCTCGTCTTCTTCAACCTCGTCCTTTGGCAGGACGCCGAGCTTCTGCAAGATCTGCCGCTCGAGTTCATCGGACAGGTCTGGATTATCGCGCAAGAATCGACGGGCGTTTTCCTTGCCCTGGCCCAGCTGGTCGCCATCATAGGTGAACCAGGCGCCGGACTTCTTGACCAGGTTGTGCTCGACACCCATGTCGATCAGCGAACCTTCACGAGAGATTCCGTGACCGTAGAGGATATCGAATTCAGCCTGCTTGAAGGGAGGAGCCATCTTGTTCTTGACGACCTTGCAGCGGGTGCGGTTACCCACCGGGTTGGTGCCCTCTTTCAAGGTCTCAATGCGGCGGATATCGATACGGACCGAAGCGTAGAACTTCAGCGCCTTACCACCGGTGGTGGTTTCAGGGCTGCCGAAGAAGACACCGATCTTCTCACGCAGCTGGTTGATGAAGATGGCCGTGGTCTTGGATGCCGAGAGGCGACCGGTGATCTTACGCAGAGCCTGCGACATCAATCGAGCCTGAAGGCCAACGTGGCTATCGCCCATTTCGCCTTCGATTTCGGCGCGTGGCACCAGTGCAGCCACGGAGTCGATAACGATGATATCCAAGGCACCGGAACCCACGAGCATATCCATGATTTCCAGCGCCTGCTCGCCGGTGTCCGGCTGCGAGACCAGAAGCGCATCGGTATCTACACCAAGCTTCTTGGCGTATTCCGGATCAAGGGCGTGCTCGGCGTCAATGAAGGCGGCGACGCCGCCAGCCTTCTGCGCGCTGGCAACAGCATGGAGCGCCACCGTCGTCTTACCGGAAGATTCCGGGCCGTAGATCTCCACGACGCGACCGCGTGGCAGGCCGCCAATTCCCAGGGCGACGTCCAATGCGACCGAACCCGTTGGGATAACTTCAATAGGGGCACGGGTTTCATCGCCCAGGCGCATGACCGAGCCCTTGCCATAGGCCTTGTCAATTTGGCCGAGGACAGCCTCTAGTGCCTTTTCTCGATCATTATTTGCTGCCATGGTTCACCTTTGCTCATGCAAGCCGGAAGCGACCTGCTCATGATTTATGTCCTGTTGTAGACAGTATGCTCATCCACCGACACTTTGGACTCTGATAGCCCGCCAGTGTGGACAATCTCAGTGCTTTAGTTTTTGGTGCAGTTTCCTGCGCTGCTTCTAGGATAAGCATATCCGAACAGATGTTCGAAATCCAACACGGCGTTTTCGAAGTATCGAAAACACCATTTTCGAATTCGGCGGTCAGGAATCCTTGGGTTCGATATCCACGCCGAGCCAACGTTCAACCGGAACGTCCTGGGCTCGGCACAGCGCCTCCCAGATTTGCTTGGGCTTGACGCCCTTGTTCAATGCTTCGGCAGGGGTGAGGCTGTCAAGTTCGGTCAAAGCCATGGAGTCGGCCAGGACGTGGGAGTACCGCGGCCCGAACTCGGCTTCCATATTGCGCCAGAAATCGCTGATTTTCACCTGATTATTCTCCCATGACATAGGCAAGGAGCCCACGCGATGAGCGTGGGCTCCTTATTCGGCCCCGGCAAACTCGATTACTGAGCCGCGGAAACCATAAGATTTTTTGACTTAGACGGAAGCCAGCGGCTTTCCGGCGCTCTTCTCAGCGAACTCGTTGGCCATATCCGTTGGCACGGTATCAGGGATGGCGATACCTTCAGCCAGCGCTACTCGTTCGGAGACTTCACGCAACATGAGGGACAGTGGAATTTCCAGCGCCACGCAGATCGAGGAAAGCAGCTCCGAGGAGGCTTCCTTCTGACCGCGTTCAACTTCGGAAAGATAACCGAGGGAAACTCGGGCGCTATGTGAAACCTCGCGAAGGGTGCGTCCCTGGCGCTGGCGGACGTCACGCAGAACATCGCCGATTTCATGACGGAGTACTACCATTTTGTGCTCCTCCTTCTCGGGCTGGACCGTATGGGCTTCTCCCATATCGCGCCAACGGACGACACCATTGACAGTAACGGGTTGCTTGACCATAAATTTAGCCTTTGCTCCTAGGTCCATCTCGAAGATCTGTTTAATACGGGGGCCAACCTTGCGGCCCTGTAATTCGTACAACGACGGGTCATACGATTTTGTTCCCCGATCCTCAGCCTAATCTGAAAAATGCGACACTCGCCACATGAAGCAGGATTTTTGCGTAATATCTCGGGAGAACCAGTCTTGCGCGTCTTACTGTGAAGAAGCTTTATCCAGGATGGCAGCCAACTGTTGAAGTGCCGCATGGGTGCTTTGTTCACGGATCTGGGCGCGATCGCCCACAAAGTGGTGCACCGTAGACCCCGACTCGGCACCGCGGGCCCAGCCAATGTACACCGTGCCGACCGGCTTGCCATCGTGGGCCTCCGGTCCCGCCACTCCCGTTGCCGACACGGCCAGGTCCGCACCGCAGGCTTGCAGCGCGCCCACCGCCATCTGCCGAGCCACCTCGGGGTCAACCGAGCCCCGGGCATCGAGCAATTGCGCATCCACCTTGAGCAGCTCTCGTTTCACATCAGAGGAATAGCTCACGACTCCCCCGCGCAATACGGCCGAGGCCCCGGGCACTTCAGCCAAGCGCGCGGCGATCATGCCGGCGGTGAGGGATTCTGCCGTGGCCAGCTGGACGCCTTGTCCGATGGCCGCGGCGATGACGGCGGGAGCCTGGGGCTTCATCATGCGCCGCGCCCTACTTCTGCTTCTTGGCGCTTGCGACCAGCTGGCCGGCCTTGATGAGGTATTCAACGCCCGTCACCACGGTCACGGCCACGGTCAGCAGCATCAGGTACCAGGCAACAGCGTGCAGCCATTCGATGGTGTGGGTGTATGGAAGCAGGTACAGGCCAATGACCACCGACTGCAGGACGGTCTTGATTTTGCCGCCCATGTTCGCGGCGATCACGCCATAGCGGATCACCACCACGCGCAGCAGCGTAATGCCCCATTCGCGAACCAGGATCACGATGGTCACCCACCACGGAAGCTCCGCCAAGATGGAGAAGCATACAAGGGCCGATCCGGTGAGCAGCTTGTCCGCAATCGGGTCGACGATCTTGCCGAAGTTGGTGATCAGCCCGCGGCTGCGGGCCAGGTCCCCGTCGAGCTTGTCGGTGTACATGGCCAGGACAAACAGCACCAGGGCAACCCAGCGCCACAGCCCCTGCTGCGAGCCATCGGCCAGCAGCGCCCAGACGAAGAAGGGCACCATGATGATGCGGATGCACGTGAGCACATTGGCGATGTTCAGTGTCGGAACCGGTGGCTGGGCGCCGTGGCCAGCTTGCTCGCTCATGGGTTCTAGTTTCTTCCTGTCAGGTCCCAGGCGTCTTCGCCCGGTTCGTCGGAGCCATCAAAGTAGTCAACGGCTTGCGGTCGATCATCCAGGTCCCTGGCCACCAGGTCTTCGGCGTATTCGGCCACTGGATCAGCGTGGTTCACGTTGGCTTCGGCCACCAGGGCCGCTTCGGTGGCCGATGGCGCGGTGGTTGCCGGGTCATCGCCGCGCATCGCGGCCAGAACCATTGGCAGGTCATCGGGCTGGATGAGCACATCGCGCGCCTTGGAGCCCTCGGAAGGGCCCACCACTCCGCGCGATTCCATCAAGTCCATCAGGCGGCCTGCCTTGGCGAAGCCAACACGCAGCTTGCGCTGGAGCATCGAGGTGGAACCGAACTGGCTGGTGACCACCAATTCGGTGGCCTGCAGCAGCAGGTCCAGATCGTCTCCGATATCCTCGTCGATCTGCTTCTTCTTTTCGGCGGCCGGAATCACGTCGTCGCGGTACTCCGGTGCCAGCTGCGTCTTGACGTGTTCGACCACGCGCTGGATCTCGGACTCGGTGACCCAGGCGCCCTGCACGCGCATCGGCTTGGAGGTGCCCATGGGCAGGAACAGCGCGTCACCCTGGCCCAGCAGCTTCTCGGCGCCGGGCTGGTCCAGGACCACGCGGGAGTCGGTGACCGAGGAGGTGGCGAAGGCCATGCGCGATGGCACGTTGGCCTTGATCAGGCCGGTGACCACGTCCACGGACGGGCGCTGGGTGGCCAGCACCAGGTGGATGCCGGCGGCACGGGCCAGCTGGGTGATGCGAACGATCGACTCTTCCACATCGCGCGGTGCGACCATCATCAAATCGGCGAGCTCGTCGACAATCACCAGCAGGTACGGGTACGGCTTGAGCACCCGCTGGGAGCCCTCCGGCGGATGGACCTTGCCGGCCTTCACCGCCTTGTTGAAGTCGTCGATGTGCTTGTAGCCGAAGTTGGCCAGGTCGTCGTAGCGGGTGTCCATTTCGCGGACCACCCAGCCCAGCGCCTCGGCGGCCTTCTTCGGGTTGGTGATGATCGGGGTGATCAGGTGCGGCACGCCCTCGTAGGCGGTGAGTTCCACGCGCTTGGGGTCAACCATGACCATGCGGACCTCATCGGGGGTGGCGCGCATCAGGATCGAGGTGATCATCGAGTTCACGAACGAGGACTTGCCGGCGCCGGTGGCGCCCGCCACCAGCAGGTGCGGCATCTTGGCGAGGTTGGCGACCACAAAGCCGCCTTCGACGTCCTTGCCGACGCCCATCACCATGGGGTGCTCGGTCTTGCGGGCGTTGTTGCTGCGCAGCACGTCGCCCAGGGCAACAACTTCCTTGTCGGTATTCGGAATTTCGATGCCGATGGCAGACTTGCCGGGGATCGGCGACAGGATGCGCACGTCGGAGGAAGCCACCGCGTAGGAGATGTTCTTGGCCAGCGCCGTGACCTTCTCCACCTTGGTGCCTGGCGACAGCTCGATTTCGTAGCGGGTCACCGTCGGCCCGCGCGAGAAGCCGGTCACCTGGGCGTCGACCTTGAACTGCTGCAGGGTGTTGGTCAGTGCGTCAACCACTACCTGGTTGGCCTCGGAAGCTTCCTTGGCTGGCGGGCCGGCCGGCAGGTAGCCGTCTTCTGGCAGGGTGTAGGTGACATCGCCGGAGAGCTGCAGCTGCTCGCTGCGCGCCGGGATCGGCGCCTGCGGGCTGGCCGAAAGTCCTGCGGCGCGTGAGGAAACCTGGTCCATGGCGGAGGTGGTCGCTTCCGGCTCGGCCTTCAAACCGATATTGGCCATGATCTCGGCCATTTCGCTTTCGGCCTTGGTGGGGCGCTTCACCCCGGGAGGCGGACCGGCAGGCACGGGCCTCGACGCGGCAGGCATGGCCTGGGTGGCGGCTTCGGCGGCATCGTGGTTCTCGAAGTCCGGACGCGCGATGGCCTGGGTGGCGGCTTCATCGGCATCAAAGATCTTGCCGGAGTTGCGGTTGCTCACCGGCAGCGACGTGGTCGAGGCCTCGGAGAATTCTTCGGGCTCGATGACGGCCTTGTCGTAGGCGACGTCGCCCGGGCGCTCGGCGCTTTCGCTTCCGTCCACGTCGTAGACTTCGGTCACCTGGCGGGCCGCGGCAGTGCGGCGTTCGAAGAATCCCGGCTTCTTCTTTTTAGGTGCAGGGGCAACCGGCTCGTCCTCCGGGTACAGGTAGGACTGGTCGTGTTCTTCGCGGCTTGGATCCAGTTCGGTTTGGGCCGGGTGGCGTGCCGGCTTGGCCGCGTCGGGGTCCTGGCCCAGCAGGCGGTTGTAGCCCGCGCGGATCCGCTGCGGAATCTGGGTAAAGGGCGTTGCGGTGACAATCAAGAGGGACATGAATGCCAGGAAGATGAAGACGGCCATGGCGCCGGGGACCGTGATCAGCAAGCCCAGTGGCGTTCCGAGGATGGAGCCGGCCATTCCGCCGGCGTTCCACAGCAGCTCGAAGTCATCGGTGACCGATGGCGAGCCTTGTGCCAGCGATGCGATGGACGAGCCGGAGAGCGTCATGATCAGCAGGCCAATGCCGATGCGGTTATTGGCGGTGACTTCTTCCGGGTAGCGGAAGAGCCGGAAGGCCCCGATGAACAAGATGACCGGCAGGAGCACGGCCATGAAGCCCAGGGTGCCGCCAGCTACGGCGTGCACGCCCTGTCCAAACCAGCCCGATTCGCGCAGCCCCCACCATTCGATGATGGCCACGGCAATCGAGATCAGGGCAAGGAAAAGCCCAGTGCCGTCGCGGCGCAGCTCGTAGTCAGGGCTCACCGTTCCGCCGATTCGGCGGAAGGCGCCACCAAAAATCCGGGCAATGCCCATCCATACGCTGCGCAGGGCGCGTAAGGGCAGGGCGAGTTCCTGTTCCGGATTCTCGGGCGTTTTCTTGGAGGACGAAGAGCTGGACGCCTTGGGTTTACGCGTCGCCGGCTTCTTCGTCCCCTGAGACTGGGTACGTGGGGCCATAGTTCTAGGGTATCGCCAACAGCTGTATGCGCCCCGAATTTACACGTCTGCACGGGGTTTGGCGGGAGCTAGAGATGGATCACGTGAAAGGCAGGCAAGCTATTTCGAGTAGTCGATCATCAGGGTGTAGCCTCCCGCGCTTTTCAGGCAGGCGTGGCCGCTGACGTCATAGCCGGAAGCCCTGAAGGCGTGGACTGTGGCGGTTTCCATTTTTGTGCAGGTACCGGCACTGGCCACTTCCTGCGTGTAGGTCTTGCCGCTGGCCTGGGCTGCCGGGATACCGCCCGCCCCCAGCGCCGCGGCCAGGATGCCAGCCGCTGCAGATGCGGCAAGATGGCTCTTCAACTTCATTTTTCCTCCTTGCTTTGCTTTGCATTCGGTGTTGCAGCCCCGGCCCCTGCTGCCGCAATGGCCACCGGCGCAATCTGCCTCCAGCCACCGATCCGCGAGCGCCTTGGCCGCACGCATCCCAGCGATTGCGCCAGGTGGCCAGGGCTGATCTGCACGCGCGCGGTGAATTGCGCCTAGGAGAAGTCCAAGCCGAGCAATGCGTTCTCGGTGACCTCCGGCAGCGCCGGGTGGATCCAGTACTGGTTGCTGGCCACCTCCCTCACATCCAGATCGAAGGCCATGACGGTGATCATCTGCTGGATCAGCGTGGAAGCCTGCGGCCCCATGTAGTGGGCGCCGAGCAGCTTGCCGGTCTTCTTGTCGGCGATGAGCTTGGCGATGCCGCTGCGATCCTCCATGGCCCAGCCATAGGCCACATCGGCGTACTTCTGCACCTTGACGGTGATCTCGTGCCCTGCCTCGCGGGCCTCTTCCTCGGTCATCCCCACATAGGCGATTTGCGGATGGGTGAAGACCGCGGCGGGAACATGCTCATGGGGCATCTTCCTCATGTTCTGCGGGTTCAGCAGGTTGTGGCGCACCGCGCGCATTTCCGCGTTGGCAACGTGCTTGAGCAGGTACGGGGAGGAAATGTCGCCCAGCGCCCACACGCCCGTCGCCGAAGTGGAGCGCCCGAATTCGTCAACGCTGATGCGCCCGTCCGTGGACTCGATGCCGGCCAGATCCAAGTCCAGTTCATCGCCGTTGGGAATGCGCCCGGTGGCCACCAGCAGGACTTCTGCACTGATCTCGGACCCGTCGTCGAGCGTCACGGTGACCTCGTTCCCTTGCTGGCTGGCCCCGGCAATATTCCGCCCCTGATGCACGTCGTAGCGCTGGGCGGCAAGCTCATTGAAGGGCTCGCGCAGGTCGGCATCCAGGTGCCGAAGCAATTCCGAGCGGGCGATGATGCTCACCTTGGTGCCCAGGGCCTCGAAGACGTGGGCAAATTCCATGGCGATATAGCCGCCGCCAACGATCACCATGGATTTTGGCTGCCGGGCCAAGCGCATGATGTCTTCATTGGTGTGGAAATGAATCCCGGACTGGGTGATCACCTCGGGGATGAAGGGACGCGAGCCTGCCGCCAGAACGATCTGGTCGGCGCTGATGGTCTTGGCCGCCGTGCCCTGGCCGGTGCGCAGCGTGCGTTCGGCAACAAACCGGGCATGCTGGTCATACACGTCGATGTTCGGCGTCTTTTCACCCCTGCGGTATTCCTCCCCGCCCTTAGCGATCAAATCGATCCGCTGGTCGAAGACGCGATTGACGATGCCCGGCCAATCCACGGAATTCACCTGGGCGTCGATGCCCAAGCGCGAAGACTCCCGGGTTTCCAAGGCGGTGTCGGCCGCGTAGACATACATCTTGGTCGGGATGCAGCCCACGTTCAGGCAGGTGCCACCAAAGGCCCCCTTTTCGATAATGGCAATGGACTTGCCATCGAACTCAGGTCCCGGAATCGAATTGCCCGAGCCGGTGCCGAGGATGATCAGGTCGTAGTGCTTGTCTACCGCATCCACATTGGAAGCCATGTTGTCAGGTCCCTTTCACGGTCTTGGCTTGGGACGGCAGGTCCTGGCCCTGCACGCTCCACCTACCGGGAGGCTATCATCTGGCGGCCCGCGCGCCCGCATCGTGCAGCCGCGGCTCGTCGGCGATGCTGAAGACCAATTGCAGGCAGCCCTGCACGTCCATCGGCTCGGCGCGAATGCCGTAGACATCCAGCAGCCGCTGCGCGGTGAGCACCTCTCGCGGGGTTCCGGCGGCGAGCGCCTGGCCGTCCTTGAGGATCACCAGCTTGTCGCAATACCGGGCGGCGAGGTTCAGGTCGTGGAGCACCACCACGGTGGTGACCCCCAATTGCCCGACCAGGCGCAGCAGTTCGTGCTGATAGCGGATGTCCAGGTGATTGGTTGGCTCATCGAGCAGCAAGTGGTCGGCCTGCTGGGCCAGGGTCCTGGCCACCAGCACCCGCTGCTTCTCGCCGCCCGAGAGGGTGGCGTAGCGGCGGTTGGCCAGGTCCCGGGCGCCGACCCGGGACAAGGCGGCCGCCACCGCTTGGTGGTCTTCGCGGGTGAAGGCGGCCAACGCCCTGCGCTGCGGGGCCCGGCCGAGCAGCACCATGTCAGCGACGCTGACCGGCAGATCCGAGGGCGATTCCTGGGCTACCACGGCCACCCGGCGGGCCAGCCGATTTCCGCGCAGCTCGCTGATCGGTTCATGGTCCAGGGCGACCAGCCCGGTTCGCGGGGGCAGGGCGGCGTACAGCGTGCGCAGGAACGTGGACTTGCCGCTGCCGTTGGGGCCGATCAGGCCGACCACTTCGCCGTGGTCCGCCTGCAGGCCGACCCCGCGAACCACCAGCCCTCCTCCGTAGCCGGCGGAAACATCGGTAGCTGTAATCATGATCTTGCCTTTCGAAGATGGCGGTGGCTCATTGGGCGGGGTTCAGCTTGCGCACCAGCATGAAGAGCAATGGCGCGCCAAGCAGCGCGGTGACAATTCCCAGGGGCAGCTCCTGCGGCGCCAAAGCGGTCCTGGCCAGGACGTCGGCCCAGAGCAGGAACAGCGCGCCCAGCAGCGCTGCCGCCGGAAGCAGCTGGCGGTGGGTCGACCCGACGCACAGCCGGGCGACGTGCGGGATGATCAGCCCCACAAAGCCGATGCCCCCGGAGGCCGCCACCAGCGCACCTACGCACAGCGCGGTCACGATCATCACCGCCGCCCGCAGTTTCGCAGGCTTGATCCCCAGTGTCTGGGCGGTGGCATCGCCGATGGCCAGGGCGTCCATCGGCCGGGACCAGTACATGAGGCATCCCAGCGTGCCCAGCACCACCAGCCACGTGACCAGGGCCGATTGGCCGGTGGCCTGGGCCAGCGACCCCAAGGTCCAGAACAGCACCGATCGGCCCGCATTGGGATCGTCGGAGGCAAAAATCAGCAGCGAGGTCAGTGCATGCAGGACATATCCGACCGAGACACCTGCCAGCACCAGCCGCGTGGAGGTCATCTGCGAGCCGACCCGCGCCAGCAGGAACACCGCGATGCCGGCGGCCAGGGCACCGGCAAAGGCGCTGGTGGCCAGCGAAGCCGTGCCGATTCCCGCGGTGGCGCCGAAGAGGATCGAGGCCGCGGACAGGGTGGAGGCGCCCGAGGTCACCCCGAGCAGGTAGGGTTCGGCCAGGATGTTGCGGGTCAGGGCCTGCAGCGCCACCCCGGCGAGCGCCAGGCCGGCGCCCACGGCCGCTCCCAGCAGCACCCGGGGCACGCGCAAGAGCAGCACAATGGATTGCTCCGAGGCGCTCCAGCCCCCTGCTTCCGGGCCAGCCCCGAAGTTTTGCGCGAGGATCTGCAGCACCGTGCCAGGCTCGATGGAGACCGGCCCGAGCCCCACCGCAATGGGCAGGGTCAGCAGCAGGGCCGCCAGCAGGCCGGCATTCCAGATCCAGGCGTGCCGGGTGCGCTGGTCATGTTCCAGGTCGTCGCCGGAGAAAACCAGGGGCTCGAAGCCGGGGCGCTCGCGTGTTGGACTGTGCGTCATGGCTGTTGCCCCTGGATCTGGCCGGTGGTTCTGGCAGGAACGGCCAGCGCGGCGCCAAGGGCCAGCAGGGTCAAGGCGCCGAGCACGGCGGCTGCGCCCAGGTAGCCGGCGGCGGCCAGCGCGGCCCCGGAGGCCGCCGTGCCCAGGAACAGCCCCAGGCTCATGCCAGCGGCGTTCATGCCCAGTGCGGTGCCGCGCACCTGGGTGCACCGGGCCACCAGCAAGGTTGTCACCGCGGCCGAGACCACGGCATGGCAGGCCGATAGCAGCGCGGTGCACAACAGGGCCAGCGGAAGCGCCGGTGCCAGGTAGACCCCGAGCAGGGCTGCCAAGGCGGTGCCGAGGCAGATGGCCATCACCGCGCGGGTGCGCCGTTCGGATACTTCGGCGTTGAACATCCTTCCGGCCAGCAGGTGGCCGAGGAAAAAGGCCCCGCCGCTTACGGACCAGGCAAAGGCGAACTCGCTGGCGCTCAGCTGGAACTTGTCGGCGTACAGCGGCGCGAGGAATGCCAAGTGCCCCATCAACGCTCCGGCCCGGCCGAAGGAAACCAGCAGCAGGGCCCGTGCCCCGGGCACCGCGCCCAAGGCCCGGAAGGCCTCGATATAGCCCATTCGCGCCGCCTGCCCGGATCCGCTGCCTGCGGCATCTTCGGTGCCGGCGCCATGGGCGCGGCCGTAGCGCACCACCGCGGGGATGAGCACCAGGCTCAACACGGCGATCGCGATCAGGTTCCCCTGCCACCCCCACCACAGGGCCGGGAGCACCAGCAGCGGCGCTCCGAGCGTGGAGGCCAAGGTCTGCGCCGTCATCACCAAGGTGGCCGCGCGCCCTGCGGCCGGGGTGGTGCCGAACCGGTCAGCTGCGGCGGTGGACAGCGCCGGGTAGAGCAGCGCATTGGATATGCCGGTGGCCAGGCAGAAGGCCGCCAATGCGGCCAGCCCGGAGAAGGTGCCCAGCACCGCGGCAACCCCCATGAGCCCCAGTGCGGCGGCGGCCACGGTGCCCGGGGCGATGCGGCCGATCAGCGGGGCGGCAGCCACGCCCGCCAGCACCGCGCCCACCCCGGCCAGGCCGCGCAGGGTGCCGGTCTCGGCCACTCCCGCTCCGGCCCAATCCGCGATCGGCACCAGGAAGGTGCTGAGCACGGTGAAGGGCAGCAGCCCCAGCGCCGAGGCCAGCAGGGCCGGCCAGATTTCGGCGATGATCCGGCGCTCGCTGGGCAGCGGCTGCGTGGAATTCATTTCTGCTTGCTTCATGCCGCGCTCCTTGACGGGGAGCCGATCATGTCCACGTGCTCGGTGAAATCCTCGACGCGGAACTGCGGCGAACACGGCTGGGGTTCCAGCTGCCGCGCCGCGTCTTCCAGTGCCCGCTCGTAATTTTCGAGCAACTGGTCGATCATCGGGCAGGGCACCGCGTGTTTTCGCGCCAGGCCCTGGATGATCTTGGTCCGGTAGTAATCCTCCTTGGGCATCCGCGGGATGTCCCACTGGCCCTGGTCGTTGATGAAGATCGGACGGAAGGCGATGGCGGAGAAGTCGAAGTAGCGCCCGTGCTCGTCGGGCTGCGAGTAGGGGTCGATCAGCAACGACGCGTAGCGGACGTAGAGCAGGTATTCCTGTTCTGCTGCCGGGAGCTTGTCAAAATTGGCTACCGCCTGCGGGGTGATGCTTTCGGGGCGCACCGGGTATCCGTCCTCCAGCATGAACTGCAGCAGATTGACGCCTTGGCCGCCCAGCGCCCCGGTGACAGCGTTCAGCTCCCGCCAGGCCTGCGCCATGGTGTGGATCAGGGCGGGGGCAACCGGGCCTTCGGGATAGAGCTTGTAGACGTATTTGGGGACCGGTCCCGGGGAGAATACCGCCTGCAGCGCCAGCTCGTTCATGAACAGTGCCGGGTGCACATACAGGGACATATTGCGGGCTTCAGCTTCCACCGGCGTGCTGGCAGCTTGCACGGCAGTACCTGCGGCTTCCAGTACTGCGGCCAGCCGGGCCGCCGCAGGGCTCTGGGTCCTTGTGCTCCCCAGATAAATCCGTTTTTTCACCCCCGCGGTGAGCACCTTGATTCCGCTGGTCCCGGCAATCTGGCGGCTATCTCCCAAATAGCTTGAGCAGCTGATGACTTCCGGATGCGCTGCCCTGCGCCGGGCATATTCGCCCACGAGCTTGGCCGAGCCAAGGGTGGGCGAGAGCAGCACGATCCTTTTCATGGCGGACAAGGTTTCCTCGGGCAGCGCGCGAAGCACCGGCAGATAGGCATCGGCGGGCACGGCCATCACCAAGGTGTCCCAGTCCGGGCGCACCCGGTGGTATCCGAGGTAGCGATGCGCCAGGCGCGCTTGGCCGGCCAGTGCACCGTGGGCCGGGTTCTGCACCTGGGCTTGCACGTGCTTGCCGTGGTGCTCCACGCTGGTGAAGAATTCGGCGGCCCGTGTCGAATCGCGGCCGGCGATTCCCAGTTCACCGGGCAATTGCGCGAGCAGCACCGCGCTCTGCACCGCAACTGGCCCGGTGCCGGCAATCAGGATATTTCCCAGTTCATCCATGGGCTAGTTGCCTTTCCTGTGGGGGCGCTGCTTGGAATACAGCGCGATATCGAATATCTGTTGCGGCTGCTCAATGGTTTCGGCCAAGTTCCAGCGCTGTGCATCCACCGGCTCCTTGGGATAGTTGAACAGCGATTTCAGGCCGTCGCCGTAGCGCATGGCCACCACCACGTCGTCGCGGGTTAATGGGTGCATCCGGTGCAGCATCTGGTACTTTGCCTGCACCGTGGAGCTGATGACCACATGCGTTGCCTCGTGCAAGAACTCCAGTTCTTCTATCGGCTCGCAGCTGAGCGTGATCTTCAGGTTGCCACCCAGCAGCTGGACTACTTGGCGGCCAAGATCAAGGGCTTCGGGATCAATATCGATGCCTGCTGTCGTGGCCCCGGTGCGCGAGGCAAGATTCAGCAGAGTCATCGGGAAGGAGCCTGAGCCGATCAACAGGACCTTTGACTGGGCCTTCGGAGCGACCGCCCCGAACTCTTCATCGATGCATGATTCGATGTTGGCGAAATAGCCGTCGGCCCCGGTCTTCCCGTTGAGCAGATGCAATGCCCGGTACTTCTCGAGGATCGCAACGCACCGGGCGGATTGGGCGCGCAATTGCCCTGCCAGCATGCTCCCGGACTCGGTGGCTGCCAGCCTGGCATATTCCGGTTCATTGCCCGGATCGGTGATCAAGGCCGAGTATGCGCCCAGCAGCGCTTCCAGGCGTTCTGCCTTGTGCGTGGATCCGTCGTAGTGGTGGGCGGCTTCGGTGAATTTGCCGAGATAGCCATGCAGCGTTGCGGACAGCGGTTGCCGCACGGCGTCGGTGGTGGCAAGCGGGAAATCAGTCATGGATATATGCCGTTCCTTGGGCGACGATTTGGATGTCGGTGCTGATCCACAGATCAGTGATGGCGGCCTTGCTGCAACGCGCCTTGACGTGCATGGTGCCACCGGGTTGCTTGATCTCGGCTGCAATATCGCTTCCGGCTTGTGCCGCCAGGTAGGCGCCGAGCGCAGCCGTTCCCGATCCGCAGCTGCTTTCCCAGACCAGGCTGCCCAGCGCCGGGACGTTCACCAGCGGGGCCAGCTCGCCCCGACTGGGGTCGTAGAGCATGATTCCGATGACTGAAGTGCCCTGGGTGCTTGCCATCTCCAGCGCCAATCTTCGCGCCCGGTGGCGTTCAGCGCGATCCGATGCTTGGCATTCGATGATCAGGTGCACAGCGTCGGGATACCGGACTAATGCGCAGCCGGCAGCTCCGGAGAGCGGGTACGGTTCAATCTGCTGCGGCAGGGGCAATTGCAGTTGGCATCGGTACCCCGCTTCCAGCCGCTGGGCTGTGGAATGGAGCGGTTGTTCTGCACCGGAAGTTTCAATGCGCAGGCTCAGCTTGCCGCGCCCGGTGCTGGTCGCCGCATGCAATGCCGCTAGCGACATGCAGGCGTTGGCGCAAAGTTCGTCCCCGGCCATGTGCAGCCGGGTTTGGGCGGAGGGGGCGCGAGGCGGAAGGACAAACCCGACTTGCTCAGCATGGACATGCTCGGTGCGCATCAGCTGGCGGGCTATCGATGGGTACAGGCTTTTCGCATGGCGGCTGGTCACCAGGAGGGTGGTATTCGATGCCGGGCTCAGTTTCACGAATTCAATTGGCCGTGCCCCGTGGACCAGTTCCTGGCTTGGACGGCGAGGCCGGGCATGCGCGGATCGATGCCGCGCAATCCCCGCTGTTCGAGGGCGCAGATCAGCGCGGGTCATCGCTGGGCCAGCTGCTTTGCCATGATTTCAACGCCGTCCACGGCCAGCGGCCCCGGCGAGGAATAGTAGTAGTTCAACGGCACGATAGCGTCTTTGTCCTGGAGAGCCGGCAGTCCTTTCAGCTCAGCGCGTTGGCGGACTTCGTCAAGCACTTGCTGATCTGTTTCCAGGCCGGAGGACCCAGTTGGCAGGTACATGGCGAAGAGCTTGTCGGCGGCACTGCTAACGAGTTCTTCGTTGGAGGGTTCGAAGTAGCGTTTCGGCACGTCGCTGAAGACGTTTTGCATGCCCAGCAGATCCAGCTGCTCATCGATCAATGATTCATGTCCGTAGGATCCCAGGGACCCCGAGGTCGGGACGTACAGCGGAAGCCCGCGTTGCCCGTCTTGCCCTTTGATGCCGCGTGCTGCCGCAGCTACGCGATCGCGCATCTGGTCGACTGATTCCTTGGCCATCTCTTCGGTGCCGAAAAGCTGGCCGTAGGATTCCACATCCTTGTAGATCTGCTCGAAGCCGCTGAGGCCTCCGGTCGAACGGTCCTCGAATCCGGCGCAATAGCCGCTGACGGTGAGCATCTTGACGCCGGCGCTTTCCAGGCGCTCGGCCAGCGAATTCAGATCGACTCCGGCAGCAATATCCGTCCCAATCACTACATCGGCTCCGGAATTCAGGATCATTTCATAGGAGACGTCATGGGAATCCTCGGTGATCCGCTCGGCATTCTCGACGATTGCCCTGGTCTGCTCGTCGAACGGGACGTTCAGGCTTCCCGCGTAATGCGTGAGCTTGTCGCCAGCCCCGGCGGCCATGAGCAAGGAAGGCGCTTCTGACCCTACGGCCAGGACGCTCGATGGCGCCTTGTCGAATTCGACGGACCTGCCGCAGCTATCCAGCGTGATGTTCTCCGTGCCGGTGCTGGTGCCAGTGCTTGCGGGCAGGCTGCCCGATCCCCCTGCCGGACTGCTGCAGCCAGTGGCAAAGGCGAAGACCACAGCAGGCATCGCCAGCATCCAAGGACTCATTCTCTTCATTGATCAGTGCTCCGTTCATTGCAGGCCATCTATCAGCACCGGATTTCGGCACCAATCCGGCCAACAAACCTAAACACTAATGCGAATCATTATCATTAGTCAAAACAAGCAAGCCTTGATCCAGGTGGCTATGAAAGAATTCCGCAGCTGGATACGGCAAACGGCCGCCATGCCAAGATTTCTCTTGTCATGGCGGCCGTTTGCGCAATAAGCGGCTCGTTGGACGGGCTACGAGTCAGAGCCCTTCAGAGGCCAACCACGCCTTGGCAATGTCGGCTGCTGATTTCTTCTCAACAGTGCTTTGCACGTTCAAGTCGATCAGGTCTTGGGCCGAAAGCTTCTCGCTGACCGGGTTCAAGACCTTCCCCAGCGTCGAGGACTGATCCGCTGTAACCACCGGCACCACGTTGGATGCGAGGAAGAGCGACTTGGGATCTTCGAGAACTACGAGATCTTCGGTCTTGATGCGCGGATCCGCGGTGAACACGTTGGCCACGTTGACCGTTCCTGCAACAAGATCTTCCACCGTGGTGTCTCCTGTCGCCGAGAAATCGGCCTTCACTCCGTAGGTGCTCTCCAGGCCCTTGGGCCCGTATGGGCGCTCGGCCAGTTCAGGTGGTCCGCCAAGGGTCAGCTGGTCCTCGACACGTGCGAGGTCTTCGATGCTCTTGAGATCATTGTCCTGAGCAAATTTGCGGGTGACCGTGTAGGAGTCCTGGTCAGAAGCTTCAGCCTCGTCCAAGACAGCCAGTGATTCAGGAAGCTGTTTCTCGAGCTCATTGTAGACATCGGCCGATGAGCGGGCCTCGGTGTCTTCCTTGAAGAACTGCAGCAGATTGCCCGTGTATTCAGGGAAGACGTTGATGCTTCCGTTCTCCAACTGGGGCATGTACGCGTCACGCTGTCCGATGTTGAACTGCCGTTCAACTTCCAGGCCGGAATTCTCCAGGGCCTGCGCGTAAATTTCAGCGACGATCTCGTTCGAATAGTAGGCCTGCGATCCTACAACGACTTTCCCCGATCCCGACTGCTCGGAACTGCTCTGCGTAGCCAGCGGATCCGAGCTGGAGCAACCGGCCAAGGCCAGAGTCCCTGCTGCAGCCACCGCTGCCACCCGTGTTGCCTGTTTTAATTTCATGTCAGTTCCTTATCTTGTTCTTGCAAGCGACCAGCATCTTGATTTTTTGGTGATGTTCTTTGGGAGCCCAATCCACGGGGAATCGCAGCTTTCTGCGCGAGAGCCAGGAGCAAATCGAGTACTAGCGCCAGGACCGCAACCATCACGGCGCCGCCGAGCACCATGTCAAAGCGCCGCAGATTCAATCCGGTAATAATCGGAAGCCCAAGTCCACCGAGATTCACATATGCGGCGATGGTCACCGTCGCAACGACTTGCAAGGCAGCTGCCCGGATCCCTCCGACCAGCAATGAAAGCCCCAGGGGGATTTCAACCTTCAACAAGATTTGCCATTCAGTCATTCCCATGGACCGGGCCGCATCAACGGTTTTGCGATCAATGGCTTCAAAACCGGTGTAGGCGCCGGCAAGGAGCGAAGGAATTGCGAGCACCACGAAGGCCACGAGCGCTGCTTCCGGCTTATGCGTGACTCCGAAAAGCAGCACCAGCAAAATCAGCAAGCCGAAGGAGGGCACTGCACGGGCAATGCCAGCAGCGGCCACCGCAATTTCGCGCCCCTTGCCGGTGTGGCCAATGGCCCAACCGGCGGGGATGGCGATGATTCCGGCAATGGCCACGGACAGCAAGGTGAAGAGCAAATGCTGTCCCAGCAGCACTTGAAGCCCGGTATTGCCTTCCCATTGCTCTGGAGCAACAAGCCATTTGAACGCTTCAACAAGCAAGTTCACGAGGACACCGCCTGCCTGCTGCCCGCAGCGCCGCGGGACTTTTGCTTTCGGCCCGTCCTGCTCCACGGCATGAGCCAGCGGCCCAGCAGGACAAGCAATATGTCGACGGCTAATGCAATGAGCGCCACAGCCAGCAGCCCTGAAAAAACCTCGGCGATGATGCGTCGCTGCAGGCCATTGGTGAACAAGTAGCCCAGGTTGGTGACACCTACCAGAATCCCGACCGTGGCCAGCGAAATCGTGCTGACCGCTGTCACCCTCAAGCCCGCCAGGATCACCGGTCCAGCCAATGGCAGGTCAACGGCATAAAACCGGCGGGCGCTGCCGTACCCCATGGCTGTGGCAGCAGAACGCGCTGCAGAATCAACAGAATCCAGGCCGTCAACGACCCCGCGCACCATAATCGCTACCGCATAGATGCTCAAGGCGACAATCAAGTTGGCTTCGCTGATGGCGCTCATGCCGGTGATCACCGGAAGAATCATCAGCAATGCCAGCGAGGGAATGGTGTAGAGCAAACCGGTCAGCGTGACCAATGGACCGCCCACGAGCTTATAGCGCCAGGCGATCCAGCCCAAGGGAATGGACAGCGCAAACCCGATCATGATCGCGATCAGCGATTGGCGCAGATGCTCGAGGGATAACGAGGCAATCAGTGCCAGGTTTTCTGAAATCCAGGTCATGGTTGGGCCCTGCCCTCGACGAGCCGGCCTTGGGTCCTGCCCTGGTCATCGACCAGCACCGGCCCTTGGGCTGTCTGCTTGACGCTCAGCGCCCTGGATCCGCGCTCGGCGCCGATGAAGGATGCAACAAAGTCATTGGCGGGATTTTCAATGATTTCGCTCGGGCTGCCCACCTGGAGCTTCTGGGCACCGGCAGCCAGGATGACGACTTGGTCCCCCAGCAAGAATGCTTCATCGATATCGTGGGTGACAAATACGATCGTCTTGTCCAGTTCCTTCTGCAATCGCAGCAGCTCAGTTTGCAGTTCTGCGCGGACGATCGGATCCACCGCGCCAAAGGGCTCATCCATGAGCAAGATGTTGGGGTCCGAAGCCAAGCCCCGGGCGACTCCGACGCGTTGCTGCTGGCCACCAGATAGCTGGTGCGGGTATCTGTCGGCCATGGTATCTGAAAGCCCAACAGTATCCATCAATTCCAGCGCCCTGCGGCGTGAGGACTTCCTTGGCTCCCCCATCAGCCGGGGAACGGTTGCGATATTCTCTGCCACGGTGAAGTGCGGAAGCAGTCCTGAGTTCTGCATGACGTATCCAATGCTGCGTCGCAGCTCCACAGCGTTCTTCTCCGAAATGTCCTCGCCGTCGATGCGCACCGAACCAGAGCTGGGGTCCACCATCCGGTTGATCATCCGCAGCAAGGTCGTCTTGCCGCAGCCGGAGGATCCGACAAAAACGGTTGAAGTATGTGCCGGGATCTCCAGGCTGAAGTCGCTGACAGCAACGGTGCCATCAGGATAGTGCTTGGAAATATTTTCGAATTCGATCACTTCTCGACTCCTCAAGACGGCTCTGAAGTCATTCTGCCCCATCGAAGTACTTCCCGATACACGGCACAGGCTCAACACTGCACCCAAGTGGCTGGGAATTTAAAGGCAAATTAATAGATCAACAGTAGGATTGGTTACAATGCCCGACACTCCTGGAGGAATATCGTGAAGCTTCGTACTCTGCTGGTTCTCTGCCCATCATTACTTGCCGCAACTCTGGCATTTGCCGCTGCCGCGTCGGCGAGTGAAGTTTTTCCTGCCCCATCGGATGATTGGAAATCCGTGAAACTGCTAGATGTGGGCACGGGCAAGGAACTGGGCCATTGGGTGCCCGCCCAGTCGGATACGGTGATCGAAATGGAAGTGGAAACCGGGCGCGTGCTGCGACGCATCCAGTGCGATGAGTGGCAGGATGCCAGTGCTCCAGAAGCTTGCGAGGGCCACGTAGTCGGCATGGTGCCGTATCGGCCCGCGCAGTTGCCCGGAGTTCAGGGACTGCTCTAGGCATAGCGGGCCAGACAAGCCCGGAGACAGCTAAAGCCCCAAACCAGGTTCTTGGTTTGGGGCTTTAGTTGCAGAAGCCTAGGCTTCGAGAACGACCGGAACGATCATTGGGCGGCGGCGCAGCTTGCGCGAAACCCACGAGCCGATCACGCGACGGGTGATCTGCTGCAGCTGGTGCGTGGAGTGGTTCGGGTTATTCGATACCGCTTCCACAATCGCGGCCGCGATCTTCGGCTTGATCTCGTTGAAGACCGAGTCTTCCTCCGCCACACCGCGAGCGTGGATGTCGGGGCCGGAGATGATGGTGCCATTCTGGCGGTTGATCACGGTGATCACCGAAATGAAACCTTCTTCGCCCAGGGTGACGCGGTCCTTGAGGTCATCATCGGTGATGGTGCCGACCTTGGAACCGTCAACGTAGACGTAGCCGCATTCAACCTGGCCAACCAGCTGGGCGACGCCATCCTTCATGTCGATGACGGAGCCGTCTTCTGCCAGCAGCACGTTTTCCTCCGGGACCCCGGACTGCGCGGCCAGGCGGCCGTTGGCAATCAGGTGGCGGGTTTCGCCGTGGACCGGAAGCACGTTCTTCGGGCGCAGGATGTTGTAGCAGTACAACAGCTCGCCGGCCGAGGCGTGGCCCGAGACGTGGACCTTGGCCATGCCCTTGTGGATGACCTCGGCGCCCAGGCGCATCAGGCCATTGATCACGCGGAAGACAGAGTTCTCGTTGCCCGGGATCAGGCTCGAGGCCAGGATGACGGTGTCGCCCGGGTTGATCTGCACCTTGTGCTCGCCATTGGCCATGCGCGAGAGCGCAGCCATTGGCTCACCCTGCGAACCGGTGGACATCAGCACGACCTTGTGGTCAGGCAGCGAGTCGATCTGCTTGAGGTCAACCAGCACGCCCTGCGGGATGTCCAGGTAGCCCAAGCGTTCGGCGATGCCCATATTGCGCACCATCGAGCGGCCGATGAAGGCCACCTTGCGGCCGTGCATCGCGGCGGCATCCAGGACCTGCTGCACGCGGTGAACGTGCGAGGAGAAGGAAGCGACGATGATGCGGCGGCGGGCACGGGCGAACTTGGCTTCAAGCACTGGGCCGATTTCGCGTTCTGCCACGGTGAAGCCGGGCACTTCGGCGTTGGTGGAGTCAGGCAGGAACAAGTCCACGCCTTCCTCGCCCAAGCGCGCGAAGTGGCGCAGGTCGGTGATGCGGCCATCGAGCGGCAGCTGGTCCATCTTGAAGTCGCCGGTGTGCAGCACGGTACCGGCTTCGGTCCGCAAGAACACGGCCAGGGCGTCCGGGATCGAGTGGTTCACGGCCACGAATTCGCATTCGAAGTTGCCGATCTGCGCGATCTCGCCTTCCACCACAATGTTGGTGTTGGCCTTGATCCGGTGTTCTGCCAGCTTTGCTTCCACGAAGGCCAAGGTCAGCTTCGACCCGTACAGTGGGATGTCTTCGCGCAGGCGCAGCAGGTAAGGGACGGCACCGATGTGATCCTCATGGCCGTGGGTGAGCACTACGCCCACCACATCTGCCAAGCGGTTCTTGATGTAGGAGAAGTCCGGCAGGATCAGATCCACGCCAGGCTGGTGCTCTTCGGGGAACAGCACACCGCAGTCAACGATCAACAGTTTCCCGTTGAGCTCGAAGACGGTCATGTTTCGGCCAACCTCGCCCAAGCCTCCGAGGGGAACAATGCGCATTGTCCCCTTCTTCAGCCGGGCCGGAGTCTGCAAGCGTGCAGAGTCGGCCTTGCCTACTGAACTCTCAGTCATATGTAGTTAGTCCCTTTCGTTACAGATCCCATCCGCCTTCACGTAGGTCCGCGCGGATGGCATCGAGCTCTGCGTCCGACGGTGCCACAAGCGGCAGCCGGACGACGGTGTTCGGCAGGACACCCTGCCAGTGAAGTCCATATTTTGCGGCCACGGCGCCCTGAATGTGGCCCATGATGCCGCGCTGGATCGCGTCCAGCTCAAAGTGTGTGGTGCGTGCAGTCGCCAAATCACCTGCATGCATTGCATTAACAAGCGTACGGTACTTCGCGGCTGCAACGTGAGCCGTGACGGAAACCACGCCGGCAGCACCGGCTGCCATCAATGGCAGGGTCAATCCATCGTCGCCCGAGTAGACGTGCAGATCGGTCTTGGCCAGCACCGTGGTGGTGGACTGGTAATCAGCCTTGGCATCCTTCAGCGCGATGACCTGTGGAATCTCGGCGAGTTCGATAATGGTTTCCGGTGCCAGTGCGATCCCGGTGCGCCCTGGGATGTCGTAGAGCATGATTGGCAGCTCGACGGCTTCGGCAATGGCCTTGACGTGCGCGATGACGCCGGCCTGGCTTGGCTTGTTGTAATACGGGGTGGTCAACAGCACACCGTCAACGCCAGCTTCCTTCGCTGCGAGCGAGAGCTTGATCGAGTGGCGGGTGTCGTTGGTCGTCGAACCGGCCAGCACCGCGGCGCGGTCGCCGACTGCCGCGACGACGGTGCGGAACATCTGGATGTTCTCTTCGTCGCTCAGCGTCGAGGTCTCGCCGGTGGTGCCGGTGACGACCAGACCGTCGCATCCATCATCGACGAGCTTCTGGGCCAATTTGGCTGCGAGCGCGTAGTCAACTTCCCCCTCTTCGGTGAAGGGGGTGATCATTGCAGTGAGCACGGTGCCAAATGGGTATGCCTGATTATCAATTGCACTTGTAGCCATGGCTTTA
The DNA here is from genome assembly GCF_015524875.1 of Glutamicibacter sp. FBE19. NCBI lineage: Bacteria > Bacillati > Actinomycetota > Actinomycetes > Micrococcales > Micrococcaceae > Glutamicibacter > Glutamicibacter sp. FBE19. The sequence continues at coordinate 76,768 of NZ_JACKQN010000002.1, forward strand.
AATCTACACTTGCGCATGTTGCAATGGCATCCATCCCCACTTCCGTGGTGCGATGTTTCCATGGACATTTCGGGGACGCCACGACGCATTCTGGCGGTTGATGCAGCACGCCTTGTGGCCATCGTGGGGATGTTCGCGGCGCACATTTTCCCGCTCTATGAATACCGCGGCCCAGATGCCTACTCCCCTACATTTACCGGGGCTGTAGCCTCTGGGCGGGCCTCTGTTCTATTCATGGTTTTGGCCGGATTATCGCTGACGCTCATGACTGCTTCCCTGGCTCGCAGGGGCTTTTCCCACCCTAAGATTTACTCAGTCCTTGCCTTGAGAGCATTAATTATTGCCGTGCTCGGAATGGTAATTGGGACGATAAATGAAGGCATCGCAGTCATTCTTGTCCACTATGGGCTACTATTTCTGTTGCTTCTGCTGGTCCTCAGGCTCCCGAGAGCAACCATTTGGATAGTCTCAGTGCTTTGGCTGGTCCTCGCGCCACTGATCTGGCGACCCTTGGCTGCAGGCGCTTTGGGGCAGTCCCTCGGCCACAATCCGAGCTTTGGCGACCTGCTGTCCCCGGGGCCGTTGTTCCAGGATCTCACCGTCACCGGCTACTACCCGCTTCTGGTTTGGTTTGGATACGGGCTCTTGGGTGTCGCACTGGGACATTGCGATTTGGGGAGTAAAAAGACAGCCGCAGTGCTCACCATGTCCGGCGGTGCCATCGCAGCGATCAGCTACATCGCCGGCCGCGTTATGAGCCTGGGTTTCACCGGCCAAATTTCGGCGGCTTCCGGAGCGCTTCCGCCTCTTGTCCCCACGCTCATTACTACCGGTCGATTGCCGGGGACATCACTGGACCCATATCTGGCCAGTGCCGAGTACCTGTGGCTTCCAACTGGGCACAGCAACTCCTTGCTTGCCACCGTGCATTCGGCGAGCTGCGCTGTTGCAGTGCTTGGGGTCCTGTTGCTTCTTGTGCCTCGCCTTGGCGGGCTCGGCCGGGTACTTGCTGGCGCTGGGCGCGCTCCGCTCACCTTGTATGCCGGACATCTGGTTCTGCTCCCGCTGCTCGATGACGTCCTGGAGCCTTCAGCCATCTGGTGGATCTTGTGCGCGGCGACCGCCTGCTGCGGTATCTGGCTGGGATTCACCAGGGCTTCTGGGCCCTTGGAATTCTGCGTGCGGGTTCTCAGCGGAGCCGATGGCCAGCGAATGCCAAAAGCGGAGCCCGGTCCGAGGTTCTGATTTGCCTTGGTTCCAGCTTGGCCTTGCTGGCAGCGCACAGAGAAGATCCGCTGCCGGCCCCAGCCGGGAGCCAGTCCCGGCCGAAACCTGCAGCGGATCAAATCATCCTTGTTTTCACGCGTCCTGTTTGAAAGCCGCATCGAAGGAAGTCGACGAAGCAGGGAAATCCAGCCTCTTCAACGCCGCCAGCGCCTCGGGCGCGCCGTAGAGCCGATCCATGCCAGCGTCTTCCCATTCGATGGAAATCGGGCCTTCGTAACCGATCGCGGCGAGGGCCCTGAATGCATCTTCCCAAGGCACGTCCCCGCGGCCGGCCGAAACAAAATCCCATCCCCTGCGCGGGTCGCCCCATGGCAGGTGCGAGCCCAGGCCGCCATTGCGGCCGTTGCCCATCCGCATGCGGGTGTCCTTGCAATCCACGTGGTAGATCTTCTCGGCGAAGTCCGAAATGAAACCCACCGTGTCGATGCCTTGCCACACCATGTGGCTCGGGTCCCAGTTCAGCCCAAAAGCCTTGCGGTGCCCGATGGCCTCAAGGGTCTTGACCGTCGACCAGTAATCATAGGCAATCTCCGATGGATGGACTTCATGTGCAAAGCGCACACCGCATTCGTCAAAAACATCCAGGATCGGGTTCCAGCGGTCAGCAAAGTCTTGGTAACCAGCGTCGATGACCTCTGCCGGCACTGGCGGGAACATCGCGACATACTGCCAAATCGAGGATCCGGTAAAACCGACGACGGTTTCAACGCCTAGGCGCTTGGCCAGCCGTGCGGTGTTCTTCATTTCCTCGGCAGCCCGCTGGCGCACTCCCTCGGGGTCTCCATCTCCCCAGACCCTGTCTCCCACAATGGCCTGATGGCGGAAGTCGATCGGGTTGTCGCACACAGCCTGTCCCTTGAGGTGGTTGGAGATGGCCCAGACCTTCAAACCATATTTTTCCAGGATCCCCAGGCGCTCGGCGATGTAGTCGTCATCATCCCACCGCCACGCGTCGAGATGCTCACCGGAGACCGCGATCTCCAGGCCGTCATATCCCCAACCTGCTGCCAGACGTGCCACCTCCTCTAGGGGCAAGTCGGCCCATTGGCCGGTAAATAGGGTGAAATCGCGTGCCATCCGTTGGCTCCTTTTCGTTTGGTTCCCTCGTGCTGCCTTGGGGTGTTCCTTATGCTGTGGTGGTCCAGGTGCTGTTGCTGGCTGCGCTGCGCTGGACCGCGTCCAGGACGCACTGCACTTGATGCCCGTCATCGAATGACGGCTCTGGCTGCTGGCCAGCCCCGATGGCATCAATGAAATCCTTGGCCTGGTGCACAAATCCGTGCTCATACCCCAGCGTATGTCCGGTGGGCCACCAGGCAGAGATGTAGGGGTGCTCCGGCTCCGTCACCATGATTTGCGTAAATCCTTGGCGGGTGGCCGTTGCCGTTGCATCGTAGTAGCCCAGTGAATTGTAGTTCTCCAGGTCAAAGGAAATTGCCCCCTTGGAACCCGAGACCTCAATGCGCAATGAATTCTTGCGCCCGGTGGCCATGCGGGTCGCCTCGAATGTGCCGAGAATTCCCCCATCAAATCGAGCCGTGAACGCTGCAGCGTCATCCACGCTCACCGGACCCAGCTGCGTGGGTGCATCGAGCAACGGGCGTTCGTTGACAAAGGTCTGGAGCAGGCCGCTCACTCCAACAATCTTCTGGCCGGTGATGAATTGGGAGAGATCCACGGCATGGGCTCCGATGTCCCCCAGGGCGCCGGTGCCGGCGTGCTCCTTTTGCAGCCGCCAAGTCAACGGCGAACGATCATCGTGCAGCCAATCCTGCAGATAAGCGGCGCGCACCTGGCGCACCTGCCCGATCGCTCCGCTGGCCACCAGGTCACGGGCAAAGGTTGCAGCGGGCACCCTGCGGTAGGTAAATCCGACCATCGCCTGGATGCCCTTGTCCGCGTTGCGGGCTGCGGCGGCCATGGCTTCGGCTTCTTCAAGGGTGTTGGCCAAAGGCTTTTCGCACAGCACGTGCTTGCCGGCGGCCAGGGCGGCAATGGCTATTTCTGCGTGTGAATTCCCCGGCGTGACAATATCGACTACGTCGATGTCTTCGCGTTCTATGGCGGTGCGCCAGTCGGTTGACGTTTCAGACCAGCCCCATTTTTCCGCAGCAGCGTCGACGCCGGCGGCGTTGCGGCCAACCAGCAGCGTCATTTCTGGTTGAAACGGAAGATCAAAAAACCTTGGCGCGACTCGCCATCCTTGTGAATGCGCAGCACCCATGAATCCATGCCCGATGAGGGCAATTTTCAAGGCTGGTTTTTGGTTGGGCATGTGTTTCCTCCTGCTGTGGATCTTCATGGGATCGCGTTCGGGGCAGCTGAACCGCGCAAGGCAAGCCACCCCGAAACGCCTTGTGCTCGGTTTAGGAGCTGAACGCCGTCGGCAGGTACTGGTCGACGTTGTCCGAGGTGACAACCGGTGCATTCAAAACGATGCGCTTGGGCACCTCAACTTCGACCAGGTCGCTCATGGCCTTGTTCTGCGCGATCAGTCGAGCCAGGCGAACACCGTCTGCCGCCTGGGTGGATGGGTAGAGAACCGTGGCTTCCAGCACCGATTCACCGCCCTTGATCAGATCCATGGCGTTTTTGGAACCAGCGCCACCGACCATGAAGAATTCATCGCGGCCAGCGCTGTCGATGGCCGCGAGCACGCCATGGCCCTGGTCATCGTCGTGGTTCCAGATGGCATCAATCTTTGGCGCGGCCGCGAGCAGCTGCGAAGCGGCCGCTTCGCCGCCGGCGACGGTGAAGTCAGCGGGCACGCGGTTGTCGACATCCAGGCCACAGGTCTTCAGCGCGTCGGCGAACCCCTTGCTGCGGTCTTGAGTCAGCGGCAGGGAATCGACGCCCGGGATTTCCGCAACAACGGCATCGGGCTTGTCGCCGAGGCGCTCGCAGATGTATTCGCCGGCGCTACGGCCCATGCCGTAGTTATCGCCCAGAATGGTGGTGCGGGCGGCGGCAGGGCTGGAGAATTCGCGGTCCACATTGATGACTGGAATTCCCGCGTCCATGGCCTTGGTCGCCACGGCGGTCAGCGCAGCGCCATCGGTCGGCAGCAGAACGATCGCGTCTACCTTGTCGTTGATGAACTGCTCGACTTGGCTGATCTGCAAGTTGGCATCATTGGTGCCTTCGGCAACTCGCAAGTCGACATCCTCCAGCGAATCGCCTTGCGCGATGGCGGCCGAGTTGATTGCGCCGAGCCAGCCGTGGTCGGCAGCCGGGCCCGAGAATCCGATGACCACTTCGTCGCCCGCCGCGGCGTTGCCTTCGCTTGAGGCATTCGATGGCTGGGCGCTTCCGCCACCGGAATCCGATGAGCAGCCGGTGATCAGTGCGCCGACCGCTAGGAGGGCACCGGTAGTGATGAGCATTTTCCGTCCGGAAGGAACTGCAAGCATGTCTATCTCCTCAGTGAGTAAGGTGCAGCGCCGCCGCGTGCAAACCGAACTGTTCGGGCACCAGCGTGCGTGACTATTGTCACAATAACAGAAGTTCGGGGAAAATCGACGAACTTCTACCGATTGCCGACATAATGTGTTAGATTCATCACATGATGCAAGATGAAAATCCACGTCCGCTCCTCGAAGTGCGCGGGCTCACGAAGCAATTCGGAGCCGTTCAAGCGCTCAAGGGCGTTGACTTGTCCGTGCTCCCTGGTGAGGTCCATTGCGTCATGGGACAAAATGGCGCCGGCAAATCCACCTTGATCAAAACCCTCTCCGGCGTACACCAGCCAGACGAAGGCGAAATTTTCTGGGAAGGAGAACAGGTCGGCATCCCCTCTCCCACGGCTGCGCTGGGGCTCGGCATCGCCACCATGTACCAGGAACTCGATGTGGTCGATGGCCTGAGCATTGCCGAGAACATCTTCCTGGGCCACGAGCAGGCCACCGGAGGGGTTCTGCATGTGAAAAAGGCCAATGCCGTCGCGCGAACCCTTCTGCGCCGACTGGGGCACGGCAGCCTCTCACCAGCGCGCGAGGTCGGAACGCTCTCGGCCGCCAACAAGCAAATTGTCAGCATGGCCCGGGCGCTCTCCCGCGACACCAAGCTGATCATCATGGATGAGCCAAGCGCGATCCTCGACGTAGGAGAGGTGCAGAACCTGTTCCGCGTGGTCCGGGAATTGACGTCCCAAGGCATCGCCGTCGTCTACATTTCCCACCGCCTGGAAGAGATCCGCGAGATCGGCGACCGTATCTCCGTGATCAAGGATGGGCAAAGCACCGCCAATAACCTGGACGTGGCAGACACCCCCAAGGCCGAGCTCATCCGGAGGATGACCGGACGCGATGTCGCCAACGTCTTCCCTGAACGGACCGCCATCCCGGCCGATGCCCCAGTGGTTCTCGATGTCGCCGATCTGGAGCTGGCCGGCCACTTCGAAAAGCTCAGCTTCAGCGTGCGCGCCGGAGAAATCCTCGGCTTTGCAGGGCTTGTCGGCTCCCAGCGCTCGGAAATCGTGGAAACCATCTACGGTGCCCGGAAGGCCACCGGCGGGCAGGTCAGCGTGAAGGGAAAGAAGCTGACCGCCGGTTCGGTGACCTCCGCGGTGGACGCCGGCATCGGCCTGTCGCCGGAAGAGCGAAAGAGCCAGGGCCTGATCCTCGACGAGCCGATCTACAAGAACGTCACGCTCTCCACCTTCGAGCGCTTCGCGCGCACCGGATTGCTGGACGAATCGGCAGAGCGGCGCGCAGCCCGGGAGCAAATTGATGCCCTGGAACTGCGCCCCGCTGATCCGCAGCGACCGGCGGGAACCCTTTCCGGCGGAAATCAACAAAAGATCCTGCTGGCCCGCTGGCTGGTACACGGTACGACGGTGCTGCTGCTCGATGAGCCTACTCGTGGCGTCGACGTGGGAGCTCGTGCAGAAATCTATACGCTGATCCGCCGCTTGGCAGATGCCGGGACCGCCATCATCATCATTTCCAGCGAGATCGAAGAAGTCCTCGGCCTCTCCGACAATGTCCTGGTCATTGACGATGGACAGGTCCTGGCCCAGAAAACAGCAACTGAAATTGACGAGCACGGTGTGCTCGACCTAGTCATGAAGGGAAGTGCCGCGTGAGCAAGCAGAAGACCCAAGCTGCCGAGCAACTTGAACAGACCTCGGCCCAGAAGCCAATCGACCACCTCTCGGCAACCGGACGCTCCGGCGGCGTGCTGCAGAACCTGATGCACGGGCCAGCAGGGCGGAGCCTCGGCCTGGTTGTCGCCTTGGTCGTGCTGGTACTGATCGGCCTGGTCACCAGCGGTGATCGTTTCACGTCTTCGGAGAACATGCTTGTCATCCTGCGGCACGCTTCGATCATCGGAGTGTTGAGCATCGGCGTCACCTTTGTCATCACCGCTGGCGGCATCGATTTGTCGGTCGGATCCGTCTTGGGGCTGACCTCCGTGGTCGGCAGCTTGACGGCGGTCCAGGCTGCCGCGTCCGAGTCCACCTGGCTGCTGATGGTTGTCGTTTCGCTGCTCGTGGGCGCCGTGGCCGGCCTGATCAACGGCGTCATCATCGCCTACGGCAACGTGGTGGCGTTCATTGCCACCCTGGCCACGCTGGTGGCAGCCCGCGGGCTGGCCGAAATCATCTCGGAACGCCGGACCCTGCTGGTAACCAATACCGGCTTCACCAAGTTCATGCGCGCCGACTTCCTGGGAGTGCCGGTACTCGTGTGGATCTTCGCCTTGGCCGCGGCCGCCGGGTGGTTCTTGCTGAACCGGACCACCTTCGGACGCCGCACGGTAGCCATCGGCGGAAACCTCGAGGCGTCGCGCCTGGCCGGTATCAAGGTCAAGCGGCACATCGTCTCGCTTTACGTACTGGTCGGCATCGCCGCAGGCATTGCCGGGCTGATGATGATGGGACGCACGACCTCCGGGACCTCGACCCATGGCTATCTCTACGAGCTGGACGCAATTGCCGCGGTCGTTGTCGGCGGAACGCTGCTGGTCGGCGGCCGAGGAACCATCATGGGCACCGTTCTCGGCGTCCTGATCTTCAGCACCCTGACCAACGTGTTCACCCAGAACAACATGGACACCTCGGTCCAGGCACTGGCCAAGGGCGCGATCATCGTGCTGGCCGTCCTGCTGCAGCAGCGCTTCGCCTCCGGCAAAATGCGCAAGGCCAAAAAGCAACCTCTCAAGGCCTAGGAGCCACGCGTGGATCTCGATGTTGGCCTGGCGCTGGTCGAGCAGCGGCTGCACCGATTTTTCATGGAATCGAAACTTCGTGCAGCCGCTCAGGGGCCAAGCTACCTGCAACTGTGGGAAGCGCTCGAACGAACCTCGCGTGGAGGCTCCCGCTCCCGTCCACGCCTAGTGCTCCTTGCCTATTCCGGCCTCGGTGGCACTGCAGCCACCGAGGCGACCGGGGTGGCAGCCGCCTTCGAGCTGCTGCATAACGCCCTGCTGGTCCACGATGACGTCATCGACCGGGACCTACTGCGCCGCGGCGCGCCCAATGTCGCGGCCACCTACAGGAACGCAGCCCTGCAACGAGGTGCCAGCCCCGTCGCGGCCGATCATGCCGGGGCCTGCGCTGCAATCCTCGCCGGCGACCTGGCCCTGGCCGGCGTCTACCAGGTGATCCGGTCCTTGCCGGTCCCCGAGGCCCTCCACCGCGAGCTGCACTGCGTTGTGGACCAGGCGATTTTCGCTTCGGTGGGAGGCGAGTTATTCGATATTGAATCCAGCCTCGGACAGGACATGCCGCCGCTGGAAGAAATCTTGAACACTGCGCGCCACAAGACTTCCGCCTATTCATTCGAAGCCCCGCTGCACGCCGGAGCGATACTGGCTGGAGCCCCCGAACAGGCGAGATCCGCGCTGGCATCTTTTGGCCGGTTCGCCGGCATCGCCTATCAGATTGCCGACGATGTGCTGGGCGTGTTCGGCGAGCAAAGCCAAACCGGCAAATCCCGCTGGGGTGATCTGCGCGAAGGCAAGCGGACCATCCTGCTCTCCTACGCTGCGACCCAGCCACAGTGGGACAGCGTCGCCGGGCTCATTGGCACACCGCAAATGACTGCATCTGAAGCAGAAAAAATCCGCGCCATGCTTATTGCCTGCGGCGCCAAGGACTACGCCATCGCCTCAGCGGTTCAGCATGCCGAAAAAGCGCTGGGCTGCTTGGCCATTGACGAAATTCCCGATCGCCTGCGCGAGCGCCTGGGCAGCCTGCTCATGGCATCAGTCAATCGCGTCCACCTGTCCGCAACTGCAGTCTGAACCGCCGAGAGCACGAGCGTATTTATCGCTTTGGTGCAGATACGATGGTGGTGGGAGCAGGCGCAAAGGTCCTGCCAAGAAGGGACCATCCGGACGTGGAAAGCAATTCGAGGAAACCTGCGAGTGCCCGTGCAAGCGGTGCTGGGCTCGGCAGCAATCGCGACACTACCCGGCAGCATAATCTCTCCACCGTCTTGACACTGGTGCACTGCTCCGCGGGAATCTCCCGTGCTGAACTGACTCGGCTCACTGGCCTGAACCGCTCGACCATCGCCGCGCTCGTTGGCGAATTGGCGCAGCTGGGATTGGTACTTGAAAACGAACCGGATCAACGACAGCAGCACGGCCGCCCTTCCATCATGATCAGCCCCGGCCCCGGCGTGCTCGCCTTGGCCGTGAATCCTGATCTGGACGCCGTGAATGTCGCCTTGGTGGCCCTGGGCGGAAGCATCGTGAACCCGGTGCGCTTCCACACTGTTGCTCCCCCATCCACCGCCGAAGTAGTGAATATCGTTTCGGCAATCTACACCGGCATGGCCACGTCCTTGCCCGAGAATCGTCGAGTCGTCGGCGTCGGTGTTGCCGTGCCCGGTCTGGTGGATCCGGCCGACGGAACCGTTATCGAAGCCCCGCAGCTGGGATGGCAAGAAGAGCCCTTGGCCGCGCAGCTGTCCGCTGCGCTCAACCTGCCCGTCACATGCGCCAATGACGCAATTGTCGGGGCACGCGCGCAAGCAGCCTTCGGCGCGGGCCGCGACGTCTCGGATTTTGTATACCTCTACGGCGGCGCCAGCGGCATCGCAGGCGGCATCCTCAGCGGCGGCCAATTGCTGCAGGGGGCTACTGGTTTTGCCGGCCAGATCGGCCACCTTCTGGTACGCACCGATGGCGCCAGTTGTTCGTGCGGTTCTGCAGGCTGCCTGGAAGCAGAAGTGACCCGCGAGGAACTTCTGCGCGCGACCGGGGTTCCATCCGGACAAGCCGAAGATCTCGAATCCACGGTTCTCGGGCTCTTTGAATCGGGCAACGCCCCGGAAGCGCTGCTTGAAATTCTCCAAAGGCAGTCCCGCCTCCTGGCCGTAGCGCTGCGGGCCCTGGTGCATCAGATGAACCCATCGGTGTTTGTGCTCGGTGGATTCCTGCGCATCTTGGCCAGGACGATGCCCGCGCTGCTCGAAGACGCCGTCCGTGTCGGCGGGGCACGTTCAGCGCGGGAACAAGTTGCCATCGAGCTGGCGCCATTGGGTGACGATCCGGTTTTGGTCGGAGCGGCCGAGCTGGCGTTCACCGAGCTGCTGGCTGATCCAGCCCGCGTGCTTGGCACGGCATCACCGGCGCCCATCGATTCCTGAACTGCCAGCGCTGGACTAAAAACTCGCAGGCTGTATTGCACAGGCCAAAAAGGCGGTTGGCCCCTTCCCATCAGGGAACGGGCCAACCGCCTTTTGCCTGGATCAGCCAATTTGCTTCTAGTTGCTGGCCGCTTCCAGAACCACTTCGGCGGTACCGGTGAGCGGCTTCGAGCCGCCGTCGCCCTGGTCCGTGTACGTGGCATTGAATACTGCAGAAAGATCATCTACTGCAGGGTCGTGGCCCTCTGGCACCGTGGTGACGAAGGAGCCGGTGCAGCCCTTGGTTGTGGTCTGCGGATGTCCGTGGGTATGGTGGCCCAGGATGTAGCTCACTTCCACCAGCGAGCAATCAACTGGCTGGTCATCGGTAACCTTGACTTCGTAGCTGACGGTATCGCCAAATTGGAAGGCCTGGCCCGAAACCGGGGTGATGAACTCGATGACCGGCTGCTGGTTGCCCACTTCAATTTCTACTTCGGCTGAAGAATGGCGCCCGCGATGCTTGCCACCGAAGTCGGTTACGGTCAGCGTGGCAGTGTACTTGCCGTCTTCCTGGTAGGTGTAGGCCGGGGATGCCTCGGTGGAATCCACAACGCCATCGGAATCGAAGTCCCAGGCGTACCGCAGCTTGTCGTTGTCAGCGTCGGCGGTGCCTTCGCTGGAGAATTCAACAGTCAGCGGCGAAGTGCCAACAGTAGGCGTTCCCGAGGCCACTGCGACGGGACTGTGGTTGCCGCCCTCACCGATATAGTCGATGCGCGCGACCTGGGCATCCTCGTTTTCGCCGAAGTAGCCGTCGCCGTATTCGAGGATATACAGTGCACCGTTCGGGCCGAATTCCATATCGATCGGGTTGTCGGTCACAATCGAGGAAATCACGTTCTCGATGGAAACTAGTGAACCATCTTCAACCGTCATGCCCTTGATGTAGTCGCGAGTCCACTCGTAGAAGAGCGCTTTTCCGTCGAAGTAGGATGGCCAAGCCACCGGGCGTGGTCCGCGGGTTGCTTCTGCGTTGAATTCATAAGCTGGCCCTGCCATGGGGCCGATGCCTCCGGTGCCAAGCTCTGGGAACTGCTCCGACTGGCCGTAGGTGTACCAGAGGTCTGCAGTGGCCACGGGTGGCAGCTGCGTCAGGCCGGTATTGTTCGGTGACTCATTCACCGGTGCAGCGCAGTTGAATTTCTCGCCGGAAACGCCGGTGACAAAGTCATAGTCGTTGTACGGGAGGCTTTCGGTGGCGCAGTATGGCCATCCATAGTTGGCCGGTTCCGTGGCGATGAGCCACTTGCCGGTTCCGGCAGGTCCCCGGTCAGGGTTTGCGCTCCTGGCATCGGGCGAATAGTCGCCAACGTAAAGCTCTCCGGTGCTCTGATTGACGTCGATGCGGAATGGGTTGCGCAGGCCCATCAGGTAAATCTCCGGGCGGGCACCGTCGGTGCCTTCGTCGAACAGGTTGCCTTCGGGGATGGTGTAGCCGCCGCCATCCTTCGGGGTGATGCGCAGTACCTTGCCGCGCAAGTCGTTGGTGTTTGCCGCAGTGCGCTGGGCGTCGAAGCCCGGGTTAGATGCCGGGTTCTCGTCGATCGGAGTGTAGCCGCCGGACACGAACGGGTTGGTGTCATCGCCGGTCGAAAGGTACAGGTTGCCCTGGGCGTCGAAGACGATATCGCCACCGACGTGGCAGCACAGGCCGCGGGTTGCCGCGACATCGATGATCTGCTGTTCGCTGTCCAGATCGATCGAGGTGCCATCGAATTGGAACCGCGACAGCCGGCTGACGCCGTTGAAGGGCTCAAAGTCCGCTGCGGTGCCGCTGGTTGGCGCGTCGCCCTCGTTGATATCCGTGGTTTCAGGATCGTCGACCGGGGTGTTCATCGGCGGTGCGTAGTACAGATAAACCCAGTTGTTGCCATCGGTACCGAACTTGGGGTCCAAGGCGATGCTCTGCAATCCCTCTTCGTCGTGGCGGTATACGTCCAATTCGGCTGCCAAGGAGTTGACGCCGCTGGTGGCATCATTGAGCCACACTTCGCCACTGCGGGTGGTGTGCAGGACACTCCCATCGGGCAGGACTGCGAGATCCATCGGCTCGCCAGGAGTGTCATTGAGCGTTACCTTCTGGAAGGCCGAGTCCGCTGGCACAACCGGCACCGGGGACTTGGGCTGGGCAGAAGCCGGCACGCCGGCCAGGGCCGAGGCAAGCACAGCTGCTGTAGCAAGCCCGGCGCTCGCGCGCATCATATGTCGTTTGGAAAAGTGCGCGGAAACCACGCCGTGCGGAGCTCTGTCCGCGTTCCCTGTTCGGTTGACTTTCATGGTTCACTTCCTTGTCGCCATTGATTCGGAGCTGGTCGAATCGGGTCAATTGGAACGTTAGTGGCTTGTCTCACAATTTGCTAGTGGTTTCACAAAACAAAATCAGAAAAATCTAATATTTCCACTCATCCACATCTGCTAGATTACGCACAAAATCAAGGTCAAGAGGCAACCTTGACCTTGATTTTATTTTGTTGCATCAAACGCCAAAATACGTGTTGGTGGATATCAAACCGATGAAGCCACCGACGATTCGAGGCCCTGCGCGTGCAGGACCAGCGACTTCACCGACGCTGCCGGCACGGCTCGGCCCGACTCCAAAAGGGCCGAAATCTCGGTTGACACCGAGACATCCGAGCAGAGGATCAATGGCATATCCTGGGCAGATTCCGCCAGGCGCCCATGTGTGCCTTTTACGCAGGAAGGATCCAGCGGAACGGTGCTCATGGCATACCGCAAGCCCGCTTTCTTCTTGAGCAGGTTTACACCTGCCTTGGCCTTCGCCCAACGATCAGCTGGGTCAAAGAACAGCTCAGCCGGGTCGTAGCCTGGCTTGCGATGGATATCCACCCCGCGGGCATATTCTGGCGCGCGCGAGTCGTCCAGCCAGAAATAATAGGTGAACCACGCACCGGGTTCAGCCACAACAACCAGTTCCCCGGAGCGCTGGTGATCCAGCCCGTACCGGGCCTGCGCCTCCCGATCAAGCACTTCGTCAACCCCGTACAAGGCACGCAATATCGCCGCCACTCGTCCGATGTCGGCCTCGTTCTTCACGTAAACATGGGCGACTTGATGATCCGCGACGGCGAATGCCCTTGAGGTCCAGGGGTCCAGCTGCTCGCGTCCGTCTTGAACGTAGACTTCGAGCAGGCCCTCGCGCCGAAGCTCCCGATTGATGTCCACCGGCGTATGCGCATCTTCGATGCCGTATTCAGCGACCACCATCACGGTGTAGCCATCCGCTTCGGCCTCATCAATCAATGGGGCCAGTTCGGCATCCAGTTCGGCCGCCGCAGCGTCCGCCTTTGCCGAGCGCGGGCCGAAACGCTGCAGGTCATAATCCAGGTGCGGAAGGTAGGCAGTCACCAGGTGCGGTGCACGGGTACGAATTACATGCCTGGTCGAGTTGATGATCCATCGGCTGGAGGCTATGGACGCGGTCGGACCCCAATATTGGAACAGCGGGAATTCACCATGGGCATCGACCAATTCATCATGCAGCTCGGGCGGCCGCATGTATGCGTCAGGGGATTTGCGCCCGTCAGCATGATAGATAGGTCGCGGAGTCACGGTCAGGTCGGTGCTCATTCCCATCGCGTACCACCAGCAGATATTCGCCGAGGTGTAATCGGGTTTCTGCAGCCGGGCAGTCTCCCAAATGCTTTCGCCAGCCACCAGGCGATTGTGCTGGCGCCACAGGTGCACCTCCCCCAATTCCCTGAAATACCAGCCGTTGCCAACAATTCCATGCTCGGCCGGAGACAGGCCGGTCAGCATGGTCGCCTGGGCCGAGCAGGTGACGGCAGGCAAAACGGTGCCCAGCTTTGCCGACCAGCCTTGGTTGGCCAATTTCGCAAGCCGCGGCATGCGCGCCAGCGCCCGGGACGTCAATCCGACGACGTTAAGTAGCAGTACGGGTTTCACATTGCTCCTGTACAAAATTGGTAGGACGTACTCGATGCCATCAGTGGCACTATTCAGCTCGCATGCACCGGAGCCATCAGATTCTCTTCAGCCCATACCAGTTCGGCGGCGATTCCGTCGACGATGCCGACTTCCTCGGCATTGCCATGCTGCGGAAGCACGCTCCAGGTATAGGTTTCGACATCCAAATGAACCTCGTCCGCATAGGGAAGCTTGCCTGCCTCGCTCACCGTCGCTTGCAATACATCGGTGGTCGTTTGCAAGGGAGCGGCCGGAACATGGTGCAAAGGAATATGGAAGTGCACCCGCCACGGACCTGAACCAGGCAGTTCGGCGAGCGCGGTGTCCAGGTCATCGGCCGGAATCACTCCTGCAGCCGAGGATTCGCGCACCTGGTGCAGGTATTTCGGTTCAACAAAACTTTCCAGCGCGGCACGTGCCGTGCGGTCCTTCGGGTCGAGCACGTGCAGAGCTGCCGAAGCCTGGACCTTGACGACTCGCAAGCCCGCATTCTGGATCTGCGCGATGGCTCCGGCAGGATCAGCGAACGAGACAGCCAGGTGGCAGGTGTCAACGCAAACCCCGACAAACTCCGGATCGATTCCCCGTTCCAGCCGGGCACCGAGCCATTGGACAATGTCGCTGATGGTGTCGAGCACGCATCCCGGCTCTGGCTCGATGGCCACCCGCACAGTGCGGCCGGTACGTTCCTTGAGCTCGCGAAGCCCCTGGCTCAACTGCGCAAAAGCGTTGGTCGCTGCCTGGTCCTGGGCTTCATCCCATGGGTCGCGCCAAGCCAGCGGAAGCGTGGAAATCGATCCGACTTCCCCTTCCGGCAGCAGATCCGCGAGGATCTGCGCGCAGCGCAGCGTATATTCCAAGCGCGCTGGCTCGGCCCACGTAGGCAGATACACTGCATGCTTGACAACTTCATCGTGGAATCCGCCGTAGGGAAAAGCATTGATGGTGTGCAGCTGCAGGCCCTCAGCCTCTAGCACTTCGCGCAGGGCCTGGCGGTCCTGCTCGCTAGCTGCCAATCTCGTGGCCAGCACGGAGGGGATCCACAGCCCAACGCCGAGGACCTGCAGGCCGGCTCGACGCCGGATATTGCCGGCGTAGTGGCGCAACTGGGTGATGACGCCTTCCAAATCCTCTGCGGGATGGACGTTGGTGCAGTAGGACAGTCTCATGAGACTCTCTCCCCTCGTAGTACGGAATTCCCCTCAAAGCCAGCAGCAGGGTCAGGGAAAGCACTGCTTTCGAATCCGGGAATAGGATCAAGGATCAATTGGCCGCTTTGCCCGTAGAACTCCACCGGATTGCGCCATAGGACCTGGTCCACATCGTCTTCGCTGAATCCAGCGGCCAGCATCGCTTCTGCTGTGCGCCTGGTCTTTAATGGATCAGACCGTCCCCAGTCGGCAGCCGAGTTCACCAGGATGCGCTCGGTTCCATAGCGCTGCAGCAAGTCGACCATGCGCCGTTCATCCATCTTTGTGTCCGGGTATATGGAGAAGCCCATCCAGGAACCAGCCTCCTTGACCATTTCGATATTGGTTTCGTTGAGGTGATCCACCAGCACGGTGCCGGCTGCGATCCCGGATTCGCGCACCACATCCAGGGTGCGCCGGGTTCCGGCGAGCTTCTCGCGGTGCGGCGTGTGCACCAGGACCGGCAAGTCGTACTCGCGGGCCAATTGCAGCTGGGTCGCAAAGGCATGGTCCTCGGCGGGTGTCATGGAGTCGTAGCCGATTTCTCCGACCGCGACGGCACCCTCCTTCACCAGGTAGCGAGGCAGCTCCTCGAGCACGGGTACGCAACGAGGGTCGTTGGCTTCCTTGGGATTCAAGGCAATCGTGGCATGATGCCGAATTCCGAATTGGGCGGCCCTGAACCGTTCCCACCCGAGCAATGAGTCAAAATAATCCAAGAACGACTCAACGCTGGTGCGCGGCTGCCCCAGCCAGAACGCCGGTTCAACCAGAGCACGCACCCCCGAAGCAAACATTGCTTCATAGTCATTGGTGGTGCGGCTGCTCATGTGGATATGAGGGTCAAAGATGCGCATGCTTATCCTTCTTAGGGTCGTGAGGTGTGGCTGGCCAGGTCCTGAAGCAAGCCAACGTCTGTGGGAACAGGTCGGTGGGCGGCGCGGCGCTCTGCTGCGAAGTCCTCGGCCATTCGGGCTAGTTCAGCATCAGCACGGATTGACAGGTCGCTGACCGCGCTCAGGCTCACGCCCATGAAGATGAGCTTGAGCACCGCATGGCGCCAGGCATGCTGGTCAAGGTGCGATGCCGCAAAGGGTCCAACAGCCGCGGCAACCAGCGAGGTCTCGTTGGTGCGCAAGGCATCAGAGGTGAGTTCCAGCCCCGTGGCAATGATTCGGCCGTCCAGCTCGGGCATCGATTGCGCAAGCAAATTGATGCCACGCAATACGCCCCTTCGTTCAGCCGAATCTCCTCGGTAGTACAAATCCCTAATTTCCAGGGCGAATGGCCCGGGCTCTTGAATTCGGGACAGTTCACGGATCAGCCGGGCACGGGCCGTGTCATCCGCAGTCCCGTATAGGACCCCAGCGGGGTCGGCCTGCGGGGAATTTGGCGCCCTGCCCACACGGCGTCCGGCACTGGCGAAAATCCGAGGCAATGCGCTGGCATTTTCGGCCACAGCCGACAGGCATTCGCGCAGCCAAGCTTCGATTGTCCTTTGTGCTTCCGAAGCAGCCCATGCCTCGCGCAGGGCGGCCATGCTATCCAGGGCCAAAGCCGGCGCATCCCATGAATGGCGTGGCAATTCCACGGCAGCTATGCCCCGGTAATCCATATCGGCCAAGGTGTTCAGTGCCGCGGACAGGTCGACGATGCCCTGCCCAAACGGAAGGTGCTCGTGGGCGTGCGCCATCATGTCATCAAGCTGTACATTGGCCAGCAATTCCCCTGCTTGGCGCAATGCCGCTTCCACCCCATGCGGCTCAACCACGACGCAGTGCCCAATATCCACGGTGACGCGCAATCCCTGCGGGTTCCCCAACTCGGTGCGCAGTCGCAACGCGTCGGCCACGGTTTCCACGAGCATCCCCGGCTCAGGTTCGATGCTGAGCAGCACGCCGTTCGAAGCGGCATAGTCGACCAGCTGGCCAACGCGCGCAATCAAGCGCTGCCAGCCAAGTTGCGTCGATGTCCCTTCCGGCAGGATCCCCGAGAAAAAAGATACGCACTCGGCGTCCAAAGCTGCCGCGATGTCAATGGCGCGGCGCAGGAATTCAAGGCGGACTTCGGCATGTTCTTCAACAAGCGCCGGGCGATGCTTGTGCCGGGCATCAAGCAGGAACCGGGTTCCTGTTTCGATGACGACTCGCATTTGGTGTTTCTCAAGCAGGCTGCGGATTTCTGCGACCTGGTTTTGCACGTCCGGGGCAAACGGGTCCAGATGCGGGTGCCCCAAAGTCAAGGCCACCGCGGTGTAGCCCTGCTCAGCCAGCAGCCGCACCGCCACTGGCAACGGATGATCCGCCCAGCCGTTGGTTCCGTAGCCGATTGCGAAAGGAAAGTCCTGGGCTGGTTGTTGTTCAGCTGCGCTCATGATTCGCTGATCCTCTTCACTCTGCTGCCCGAACGCAGCACCTTGCCGACTACGTCCAGGGAACCGATAATCGCTCCGGCGACTGGACTGCCATGGCTTAGCGCCAACGCTGCCTGCAGCGGGATCATCGACCGGATGCCCGCTTTGGTGGCGTCCAAGGCGTTGCCCGCGCTCGGCTCGTGGATGGCACGCCATTGAGCTGAGCCGCAGCGGCTGGCATAGACCGCAATGGCTGCCGTGGTCGTGGCCAGGTGCCGAATCAGGATGCTGGCCTCGGAAGAAGTTCTCCCAGGCTTCTGGGCACCGGCGAGCGCTGCTCCAGCTAGCACACCGGCTGACACTACGACCGTGGTTGCTGTGGCGCCGGAGGCCACCGCGACGCTGGTGCCGCTGACTTCGCCGCGTGATAGAGCCGTGACGGCCACGGTATGTCCGCCCATGATCGCGGCCGCTGGCAATGCGGTGCGAACGCGATCCGATCCTGCCCCCATTAAGACGTCTAATGCCCGGCACAGCCCCATGGACAAGGCACCGGTCACCGGGTTCCGTTTAGCTACAAGGTCATAGGCCCAGATCGAGGCAGCCAAGGGCAGGCCGAGCGCTACCGCGCTTCGCCCGCCGCCGAAAGCGCTCAGGCCCAGGCCGGCCGCGGTAAGTCCCGCAGCAGTGGCCAAGGCTGCGCCGGGTGCTACCCGCCCTGAGGGAATGGGCCGCTCTGGTCGTTCAACGGCATCAAGGTCACGGTCGGCGTAGTCGTTGAGAGCCATCCCCGCTGCGTACAGGCAGGCACTGGCCAAGGGCAGTGCAATCCTTCGCCCAAACGGGGAACGATTTGCCGCGGCACCGCCGGCGAGGGTATCCCCTATTACGGTTAATACGGCTGGGGCACGCAGCAATTCCAGGTAGTCATTTGTACGGCTCATCGGGCTGCGGCACCCTGCGAAATGCGGCCGTCTGGCATGTGGGTCATGGCGGAAACCCGTGCACCTGCCTGCTGTGCCCAGTCCAAGAGAAGCCGGCTTTGCTCGGCAAAGGCATGCTCATCGCTGCCCCATGGATCCTTGAAGAAGAACCCGAGCTGGCCGACCTGCCCCTGTTGCCCAGCGGCATCGGCCAGGCCCATGAGCCTGGCGAGATCGAGGATCATCGGGGCTGCCAGCATTGAATCGTAAGCGCTCCACGTGGTCTGCAAGGTCAGACGGGATCCGAGGAATCCTTCCACATTAATGTGGTCCCAAGCGACTTTGGTTTCCCCGAGGTCCGGGACGTTGTCAATATGCAAAGGCGTAGTTGCGGCATTGGTTAGGGACTGGAGGCCACGGTTCTTGGATTGGAGCTTACCTGCCACAGCCTGCGGGTCAGCCAAAGTGGCGCCGTCTCCTCCTCCGAGCAAATTGGCACCAGCCCATGACAGGACCCGCAATCCGCGCGCGGCCAAGCCTGGCGCCAGTACCGAGCGCAGCCAGGTCTGCCCGGTTTTGCCATCCTGGCCCGCAGTTGGAATACCGCGCTCGGCGGCGAGCTGCGCCAGTGCCGGGATGTTCAGGGCAGGCGAGGGCGTGAAGCAGATATATGGCGCTTCGGCGAGAATCGCTGCATAGGCGCTGAGCGAGCTAGGGGGAAGGATCTCTTGTGCCGGATCCTCAAGAGCCGCCATGAGCAGGTCCAGATCATCAAATTCGGGCAGATGATCAATCGGTGCTTCCGTCGAGGACACATCGATCACAACTACCCGATCCAAGCCATGGCCATTCCGGAATTGGCGGATGTCTTCGGCAAGGCGGCGTGCTATCTCGGCCTGCGGTACACCCTCAGCGCCCGGAAAGTATCCGGGCCGGACCCGGGAATCGGCGTCTTCCAATTCGGCCTGAATGGCCTGAACCAAATGTTGCGGCAACATTCCGGTGCTGACCAAGTGCTCTGCTCGCTTGGCTATCGAAACGTCGCTAATATCATGACCGCCAATGACCAGGTCAGAGAATCTAGGTAGTGGAATAGTTGAAAATTCGTCCTGGCTGGTCACGCAGCCGACGGCCGGTGCCAGCCCAGCGCAGATCGCAGCGAGTCCGGTCGTGGCAGTGGTCGCCACGGATCCGCGGGCGCCGATGAGCCACAAGCCCACTCGGCCTACTTTGGATTCCCCTCGATCATGCTCTGGTGTGGCCATGGTTTCATCGAAAGTGCTGCCAGCTGGCATATCCACGTCTTTGTCCTTTCAGCTGTGGTGTATCGAGCACACGTGCTCTGTAATGGTGCTCAAGCGCTATGTTGTTGGAATTCTGAATTCAGCAGGTGTAGCAACTGAGGAATTCGAAGCTGTCACGCGCGAATTCCGCAGTGGATGGCGCAAGATCGCGTTCCACAATGAAGTACTTGACCTGTTTTTGGGCGGCGTCGAGAATCGGTGTCCACTCAAGTTCCCCTTCGCCCAAGTCAGTTGGAACCGCTCGCTCGTCGCCATTGAGGAAACCGTCTTTGACGTGCAATAGTTCAACCCTTTCGCCGTAGTCGCTCAAAAGCTGAACAACATCGACTCCCGCATCCGCTGCCCAGAGGACATCAAGTTCAAACGTCACGTATCTGGGGTCGGTGAACTCGGCCAGCAATTCCCACGCGCTGGTGAGCTCCCCCGTCCGAGGATGCGGAAACTGGCGAGTGAATTCCCCTTGATGGTTATGAACAAAGATTTTTCCCGTACCGGAATTTTTCGACTTTTCGCCCAAGCGATTGAGGGTTCTCGCAGTTTCGAGAGTGTCACGGAGCGTAGCTGTTCCAGGTGAGGCTGAGCCCCCTGACCCCGTGTACCGCTGCCCCACGGTTTTGGCGAAATCTATAGTCTCTGCGAAAGTTTTCTCGTCTGTGCTTCCATGAGCTGTTGGCGCATTTAGTCCGTGCCGTTCAAGAAGTTCGGAGAATTCCTTGGCTGTGCGGCCTTCGTAGCTTCCGTCAAAGGGCTCGACGTTTTCATATCCAATGGCGGCCAGCTCAGCAAAGATCTTCTCAGTGCCGATGACGTTCCCCCAGTTCGAATAGCTGAACATTTGGATCGAAATCTTATTTGCAGGTATGCCGCGCCCTTGGCAGTGATCGCTCCCTGCATTATCTGCAGCTCGATGGCGGCTCTCCGATTGGGTCGCACCATTTAGCGTGCCAGTCGCCAGCGTCAGCACAGCCACAGCACCCAGCGCGCGCAACGGCAACTGTTTCTTAGGTGTTGCCCGCGGGCGATTGGCCATGAGCTCCTCCTCGAGTGGTGGCGTGAAACGGCACTGGTCAGACGCGGTGTGCGATCGCAACAAGACGAATGAGATGCCGGTCACATGAACCTAGCACGGCTAATGACGACATTCAACGGATCTATGAAATTCACCGATATATGTCAGTGGAATTAGAGCTTTCTTTTGTTGCCAGACGCGGTAGTTGAGTTAACTCTCAACATATTGATGAAATCAAAAGCACTGCAGCAATGCACTCATCGTTGTTGATTCATCCAACAAAATGCTCGATACGACACCCTTTCTCGGTGGTAGCGCGTTCTGTCGATTTGTATGTTGTAATTAGTCGATGAATGACATAAGTAATTTCAGTGGCCTTAGCGGCTCCGGCGCCAGTGAACTTTTCCAAATCCTTCGAGACGGACGACCGCGAACCCGCACCGAATTGGCCGACCTCATGGGCCTGGCTCGCTCAACCATCACGTTGCGCATCGAAGCGCTAATGGACCTGGGGCTCGTTGGGTACGTGGATGACGCCATTTCCACCGGCGGTCGCCCTTCAACCCGCATTGCCCTCAAGGCCGGGAGCAAGGTCGTCCTTGGAATCGATATCGGCGCTTCTCACGTTCGAGTTGCCCTGACCGACCTGCTTGGGCACCGCCTGAAAGAGAACAGCCAGAGTATCGAAGTTTCCAAAGGGCCAGATGTCGTCTTGGAGTGTGCGGTCAACCTGGGCAAGGAGCTCCTCGAGTCAACCAATCATTCCCTGAGCGATCTGCTATCGGTGGGAGTTGGCGTGCCCGGACCCGTCGAGCATCGCACCGGTCGCCCATTCAACCCACCCATCATGCCTGGCTGGAACGGGTTTGACGTCCCCGGGCTTCTAAAAGATCACTTCAACGTTCCCGTTCTCGTGGATAACGATGTAAATATCATGGCCCTCGGCGAACGCAACGCCTCTTGGCCAGATGTAGACAACATGCTGTTCGTAAAAATCGCCACAGGCATTGGCTCAGGGATCATTTCAAACGGAAGACTGCAGCGTGGCGCAGACGGCGTCGCCGGGGATATCGGGCACATAAGAGTTCACAATGGCACCGGCACCCCTTGCCATTGCGGGAATCTGGACTGTCTGGAGGCAGTCGCCTCCGGACCGGCAGTCGCCAAAAAGTTGCGCGCCCTTGGACACGAGGCCAACAGCAGCGAGGACGTTATTGCCTTGGTCAGTTCCGGCAATGCGGAAGCCGTACACGCTGTCCGACAAGCAGGTCGAGACGTTGGCGAAGTCCTCTCCGCCTGCGTGAGCCTCATAAACCCCTCCGTCATTGTGATCGGAGGCTCCATGACCCTGACCGGCGAGCACTTCATTGCAGGCATCCGCGAAGTCGTGTACTCCCGCGCCATACCCGTCGCAACCCAGCACCTGCGAATCGTCCAGTCCGGATCGGGATTGGATGCGGGAGTGCTTGGAGCAAGCATGCTCGCCATCCACCACGCCATGTCACCAAAACATATTGATGCGTTGGTCAATGGCCTTAAGAGCGACTAAAGATGTCGCTTCGTCGACCTTTTGTCGATTTCCGACAACTTTTGCTTGACAGACAACAAAGTCCGAAAATAGTGTTGTGTCCGTCACATAACCAAAGCGCTGATGCTTCATGCATCTAGCGTTTGTCGCACGCTAGAAAGGCATCACTATGTGCTTCGGATTCAATGCTCCAGCCGCCCTCAAACGCTCGCTGGAGCAAAAAGAAGTCGGCCGACGAGGCTTCCTCAGTGGTGCCGCCGCTCTGGGCGCCACCATCGGACTGGCCGGAATGGGCGTTGCCCCAGCCATGGCGGCTCCAGCCGGCGTCCGCCCGGTGCCACCGGGACTGATCAGCATCCAGTTGTACACCCTTCGCTCGATCATGAACGGTGACGGAGTGGACCAAACCCTGGCCGCGCTGGCCAACTACGGTTACAGCAAGGTGGAATTGGCCGGCTTCTACGGACGCACCGCCGAGCAATTGCGTGCAACCCTCGATTCATTCGGCATCACCCCTTCCTCCAGCCACTCCGGACTCAGCGATTCACCCGCAGCCTTGGAAACCAAGCTGGCCGACGCGGTCACGCTGGGCCAAACCCACATCAACGTGCCCTACCTCGTCTCCAGCAACGGTGACGACTGGCGCCGCTGGGCTGACCAGATGAACGAAGAAGCAGCGGCAGCCAACGCTGCCGGTCTGAAGTACGGCTACCACAATCACGCCCACGAGTTCACGACGGATCTGGGCAACGGCGAAACCCCGTGGGACATTTTCACCAGCCGCTTGGATCCACGTCTCGTCCATCTCGAAGTTGACCTTTACTGGGCCGTCACCGGCGGCGTGGGTGTTGGCGCCGCGGATCCAATCCAGTTCGCCATCGACACCATCCAGCAGGCACCACAGAAGACCCTGCAGTACCATGTCAAGGACCGCGACGCAGCTGGTGACTTCGCAGACCTCGGTACCGGAGCCATCGATTTCTCGCGCATCTTCGCGGCCCACCGCCCGAAGGAATTCATCGTGGAGAATGACCGTCCGGACGTCACCCCGCTGCAGACTGCAGAGGTAGGCTTCAACTACCTGCGAAAGCTGCGTTTCTAGCCCGAGCTGAGCACGCGGTACAACGCAGCAAAGCTTCAAGAGATAAAAGTGCCGTGGCCAGACACGGCGGGTTCTAACGGTAGTCGCAACTCCTGATTGTTCAGGGTGTTGCGACGACCGCTAGAACCCGCCCACCATTTGGTGTCTGGCCACGGCACTTCTATCTCAAATCTCGCCCTGATCCACTTTCAAGGCGCAAATCGACGCGATCTACTTGCTGACTTTTTCGTCCTGAAGCCAGTAGCCGATTGCGGTGCGCATGGATTTGCGAGCGCGTGTCTTATCGCCACAGGCTTCATAGGCCAAGGCCAGCCGGTACCAGGACTTCCAAGATTCTGGATTTTCTTCCACGTCGTGCTGGTGAAGAGGAAAATCCTCATCGGCGGCTGCACGAACGAATCGACCCGAAGGCGTGCGAGGCAGATCCAGCGGGAGCTCGCCCGACGCAGCCAAGGACTTGCCCATCTTCTCCGTGCGAAGCCCGAAGAGCACTTCTCGAATCAAGATCCACGTGCAGAATGCTGGAATCACCAGGATGGCCACGCCCATGATCTGGGCGATCAGCGTGCCGGTGCTCATGAAGCGCACTGCTTGGGTGAAAGTCATCCCAATGTACAGGGCAAAGAGCAGAAGGATTCCGGCAACCCAAAGTTTGGTCTTCACTGGCCAAGCTCCAGGTAGCCATCCAGGCCATAGGTCAGGCCCGGGCGTGATGCCACGGTGCGCAAGCCCAGCAAAACGCCTGGCATGAACGAAGCACGGTCAAATGAATCATGGCGCAAGGTGAACTGCTCGCCGGGGCCACCCAAGAGAACTTCTTGATGAGCCACGAGCCCGCGAAGACGCACCGAGTGAACGTGGATTCCGTCAACCACGGAACCCCGTGCCCCTTCCAGCTGGGTTTCCGTCGCGTCGGGGCTGGCTGGCACGCCAGCAGCCTCGCGGGACTTGGCAACCAGTTCTGCGGTGCGCACGGCAGTGCCGCTCGGAGCATCGACCTTGTTAGGGTGGTGCAATTCGATAATTTCCACTGATTCAAAGTACTTTGCAGCAGTTGCCGCAAACGCGCTGGCCAAGACCGATCCCAAGGCGAAGTTAGGAGCAATCAAGACGCCAGCTTCCGGGTGATTGTCCAGAAGCGAGACAAGTTCGGCGCGACGATCATCGTCCCAGCCCGTCGTTCCCACCACTGCGTGAAGACCGTTTTCCACTGCAAACCGGACGTTGGCTTCTGTGGCTGCCGGAACCGAAAGGTCAACCACGTGGGTTGCTCCTGCTTCGAGAATCTGGGCGAGGTTGTCGCCTCGACCCAAGCTGGCCACCAATTCCATATCGGAAGCTTCGGAAACAGCTTTAACCGCTTCGGCTCCCATCCGTCCGGCCGCGCCGAGCACGGCTACCTTGATCTGTGCACTCATGGAGTTAAGCCTATCGTTCCGACAGGCCCCGACTTGCCAACGATGACGTGAAATCCGACCTGTTTGACCAGAGCATCCGGCCGGTGGTGAATGAATTATTTTGAATAGGTCATTGCGCTACGGCCAGTCCAGCTTGTATTGCCCTGCGACACGGGGAAAAATAAGTCCCAGGAGTCTCCAAATAGATAGCAGGGCCATGGGTCAGAAAATTGGGCGTTTCAGTCTGGGCATCAGTGTCATGCTTGCCGTCAGTTTTGCAGTCACGTCGTGTGGTTCGCAGACCGAACCCATTTCCTTATCAGACCAGGAATTAGCAGACGTTGTTAATGCCGTTCAGGATGACGGCACCGTAATTGACTCTGCTTCTTGCCAGGTAGAGGTCTTCCGGATCGATGGCTCAACGACATACGGCTGGGCCACCTGCGCTCCTTCAAGTGAAACCGCTTCGGATGCCGGCGCCCAGGCAGATGCCTTCCCATTCCGCCTTGACGGCCAAGACCTGCGCCGTCCGGATGAAGGCAAGAACTACCAGAAGGATATTGACGAACTCTTCCCCGAAGATTTGCGCTCAGCTATCAGCCAGCACACCACGGGGATGGCCAAGTAACACCCCGTCATCGGCCAGCCCTGCCATTTCCCAAGCTGGGCGCCACAATACCTATCGTTTTTAAGCGCACGTTTGGCGCAAGGAAAGGCCACCGTGCGCCACGAATATTTCGGGCAATTGCCTGAAACTCTAAAAACCCGCCTGTCTGTCCGCGTAGCTGGGCACGGACCAGATGTCGTTCTCATTCACGGGTTGGGCGCTTCCAGCCGCTACTTCACTCCCCTGGCCAACATCCTGGCCAAAAAGTATCGCGTCATCGTTCCGGAGCTCCCCGGACACGGCAAGAACCTGGATGATGGCCGTCCGGTAACAGTGCCGCGCTTTGCCCACGAGATCGCGCTGGCCTTGCGCGAGTTAAAGGTGGAGAGCGCCATCGTGCTGGGTCATTCCATGGGTGCCCAGGTTTCCATCGAGCTCGCACGCACGTGGCCGTCTCTGGTCAAACACCTTGTCATTGCCGCGCCGGCTGTTAATGACCGCGAGGCGACGCTGTTTCGCCAGGCGCGTCGGCTGATTCAGGACTTTCCCCATGAACTGAATTCTGTCAAAGCCATCCTGATGGTCGATTACCTTCGCTGTGGAATCCCGTGGTGGGCCAAAAGCTGCGAGCAAATGCTGGATTACTCCACCGTCGAATTGCTCAAAACCGTCCGTTGCCCCGTTGATGTTGTCTGCGGAACGCGTGACCCGCTCTCCCCTCCTGAATTCGGCCTTCGCCTGAGCGCAGGCATTGATCACGCGAAGCTCACGATCATGCAGCAAGGAGCCCACGGCTTCAATTTCTCCCATGCTCCGGAGCTGGCAGCATTGATTGATGCCGCCAGATAAACGGCGAGGATCCTTAAACTGAAAACCATGGCATCCCTTCATGGAATGCCACGGTTTCCCGATGCTCGCTTAAAGTCCCAGCGCTGCTTCGTTTTCGAACGGCCCGACCACGGTAATGACCCGATCTTGGGCCGCCAATTCCCGGGCAAGTTCTTGAACCTGCTTGATGGTCACAGAGTTGACTCGGTCAAGGGCTTCATCGATGTCCTGGAACTCCCCAGTCACCATTTCTGCCCGTCCAAGCCGCG
This sequence comes from Glutamicibacter sp. FBE19, assembly GCF_015524875.1. Lineage (NCBI taxonomy): Bacteria > Bacillati > Actinomycetota > Actinomycetes > Micrococcales > Micrococcaceae > Glutamicibacter > Glutamicibacter sp. FBE19. The sequence goes on from NZ_JACKQN010000002.1 coordinate 103,149, forward strand.
ACATGCGGCTTCCTGGATCCTCGAGGGCTAGCACGGTGCCTCCGGCCAGCTGCCCCTTGGCCTGGGCGAGTTCCTGCTCTGTAATGCCGTGGCTTGCAAGCCGGTCAAGCTCGGCACCGAGCAAGGCAATGACCTCGGCCGCCTTGGAAGGCGCGCAGCCTGCATACATGCCGAAGTAGCCAGCATCGGTATAGGCTGCGGAGAACGAATACGTGGAGTAAACCAATCCGCGCTTCTCCCGGATTTCCTGGAATAGGCGTGAGCTCATCCCGCCACCGAGTACGGCGTTGAGCACAGCCAGCACCTGGCGACGGTCATCATGTCCGGTGATGCCAACGCAACCCATGATGATATTCGCCTGCTCAACCGGGCGATTGATAACTTCGATGCCCGCCTTGGACGATATCTGGGCCGGTTCTCCTCCACGACGCGGCTGGGGCACCGCTAGCGGATCAAGATCCCACCCTGCCTCGGCTAGCGCTTTAAGAACCATCGAGCACAGCTGGTCATGTTCCAGTGAACCTGCAGCGGTAATGATCAGTTCGCTGGGGCGATAGTGGGCGCGATAGTGTTCCATCACCGCTTCGCGGCTGATCTTGTTAATCTCCTCCGGAGTGCCGCCGATTGGGCGTCCCAACGGGTGGTCTCCCAGTACCCGGGCGACAAAACGCTCGTGGGCCACATCCGTGGCATCGTCAGCGTCCATCGCGAGTTCTTCGATGATCACGCCGCGTTCCTGCTCCAGCTCCTGCGGGTCGATGACCGCAGATGTCACCATATCGGCAATGACATCCAACGCCATCGGCAAGTCGGTATCAAGCACGCGGGCGTAGTAGCAGGTCGATTCCTTGGCGGTAGCCGCATTCGACTCGCCACCCACCGCGTCAAAGGACTGCGCAATTTCCAAGGCCGAACGCTTCTTGGTTCCCTTGAACAACAAGTGCTCGAGGAAGTGGGTTGAGCCGTAGTGGCCGGCCTCCTCATCGCGGGAGCCTACTGGCACCCAAAAACCGACGGTCGTGGAGCGCTGTCCTGGCATGGCCTCGGTCAGGACGCGGACGCCCCCTGGCAAGATGCTGCGCCGGACTTCAGAGCCGCCTTCGCCGCGGTGGACCAGGGTGGGGTCCGCCGGATCGATCGGAGAGAACTGTGTCGTCTCCACCGAATGTAACGGCAATGGAATCATGGCCACGAAATACGTCCTTAGTTCTTCGGGGTTGAGCCGCTATTGGGCTCGGAACATTGTCCTCATTCTCCCACAGAACCGTTGCCGCAAGGCAACAGCCCAGTTTGCCGAAGAGGTTGGAATCTCGGGTCAATATGCGCCCGGCGAACTGCGGTTCAAGGCTTTTCGTGCCTCCCAGAATTCAGCCAAATCCTTGCTCGATTTGAGGTTTCTGCCCGTCAGCTGTTCGATCCGGCCGATTCGATAGCCAAGAGTTTGCCGGTGGGTGCCTAGCCGGGCCGACGCGGCGTTCCAGTTGCGGTTCTCATCCAGATAAGCGCAGAGCGTATCCATGAGTGCCTGCTTGGAGGCACGCGCCTGTTGAAGGGGGCCGAGAATGCGTCAGGCAATCTCCTTGGCTTGGCTCCCGGAGCGCGGGACGATGGCGTCATAGCCGGCAACGCCGGTATTAGTTCCGCCCCGCTTCAAGGGCCTACTGTGCCCGTCGGTCCGCACCGAGCACCTTTAAAGCGGGCAATTGTTTGAAGCTTGATGGACCGTTGTGTCCACAGTCAGCCAACGGTGATCAAAGTTCTAGGATTCATCGAGGTATCCGCGTTTTGCGGCATCAGCGCACACCGGGGTTGCGCGTTCGGAATCTACCGATGAACATGCCAAGTAGACGGAATTTGCTGCTTCTTCGAGGCTCAGTTCCTCGTATCCCACCGAACCCGGGTTGTACGAAACCGCTGTGCTCCATTCATCCAGATCCTTGCAATCTTTCAGGCCCTTGGTTTCGGCCTCCTGGATTTTGGATTCCGAAGCATCAGGGTCCGCCCAAGCTTCGTTTTGCTGTTGGATGGCCTTTTGGCAGGCGTCGCCAATCGTGGTTGTCCGCGCTGAGTCCAGATCAGCACATCCGCTGGTTGAACAAACAATGAAAGCTAGAACGGCGGCGGTGGAAATGGCTTTGCGCATATCAACCATGCTACCTAGGCCAGATATGGTTTTGCTGAGACCACCGTTATTGCTTCGCCAGCTTGTGCTTAATACGCAAGAGACCTCGCGCTTCGGTGTTGAAGCGCGAGGTCTCTTGTACCCGTTGGTTATTTAGGCGAGCTTGGAACGCTTAAAAGCGTCAAGGCTAATTCCCTGTTCCAAGATCACCTTGGCCCACTCGCGGGCCGAGTGCAGCGAGTGGTCACGGTAGTTGCCACAGCTCTTTGCCTCGGTGCCTGGGACGTCCTCCCAGGTAATGCGCTCGGCAATGTCCTCCAGGGAGCTTTTCACGGCAGCGGCAACCTCCGCGGGCTCTGGCTCGCCCCACAAAATCATGTGGAAGCCGGTGCGGCAGCCAAATGGCGAGAAATCAATCAGGCCGTCAATACGGGTGCGCAACAAGCCAGCCATCGTGTGCTCGATGGTGTGCAAACCAGCGGTTGGGATTTCGCCATGGTTAGGCTGCACAAAACGAATGTCATAGTTGGTGATGGCATCGCCCTTCGGACCACGCTCCACGCCAATCTTGCGTACATAAGGTGCCTTGACCTTGGTGTGGTCTAAGGCAAAGCTTTCAACTTCTGCAAGTTCGATATCACTCATGAATTAAGTGTATCGGTTGGGTCAACGGCGACTCGACGACTGTTAATGAGCCGTAACCGGTAGACTTCTTAGGACGTTCGGGCACAGTAGACTTCCCGAACTGACTTCTTTAGAGGGGAAATTCATGTCGGAACAGAAGTCTTTGCTCGTCTTTGCGCACGCAGACGAAGCGGTTGCCTTCGCAGATGTCGAGCACCTGGTTTCAGGGGTCGGCAAGATCAATGCATCGGTGGCTTTGGCAGGCGCGATTGCCGACGGAAATATCAAGAATGTCATCGTGCTCGGCACTGCTGGCGTGGTCGGCCACGCAGGAGAAGACCGCCCCAGCTTGGACACCATTTACCAGGTCACCAAGTTGATCCAGCACGATTTCCCGTTGCCATCTGCCGACGTGGATCCGACTGGCGAGGTCCTGCTTCATGATTACAAGGTCACCATGGCCACTGGCGATGTCTTCGTTTCGGATGACCAGCAGCGCGCCCACGTGCTGGGCCTCGGAGCATCATTGGTGGATATGGAAGGCTACGCCTATGCCAGCGTTTGCCAGCGCTTTAATGTGCCATTGCAGATCTTCAAGATCCCTTCTGACTATGCCGATGATTCGGCATCCATCGATGAGTGGGACGAAATCGCCAAGCAGAAGAGCGTTCAGTTGCGCGAGTTCTACGACAAGCACCTGGTCTGAGAAAAACCAACAGCTGACTAGCTGCTGAAGCAGCCTGCCAACGCCTGACCGTTAACCGGTCGGGCGTTTGGTTTTTCTCCAGCAGTTCTGCCATCCGCGACCCGCGAGCGAAGCACTGCACCTTGGATACCGAAACATCTGACTACTATGGGGCACGTCACCATACGACACTCGCAACCGTTGTATATCCCTAGTCAATGATGATGTGAGGTAGCAGAAAACATGAGTGTGCCTACAACCAAACGTGGCGGTACCGTCGCTTCCCGGGCAATGCGCCCGGTCAATAATCTCGTCGAAAAATTCATTCCGTCGGCATTGGTCTTCGCCATCGTGCTGACCTTCATTGTGGCGATTCTCGCGCTGTTGGCCACGGACTCCAATCCGGTGCTCATCGTGCAAAGCTGGGGAGATGGGCTGGCCGGGCTGCTGGGCTTCATCACCCAGATGGCCTTGGTTTTGATGCTTGGATTCATCCTGGCTAATACTCGCCCGGTGCGCAAATTGCTCCGTGCCCTGAGCCGGGTTCCCAAGAGCGCCCTATCCAGTTACGTCTTCGTTTTCCTGGTAGCGGCCATTGCCTCGCTGATCACGTGGGGACTTGGTCTCGTGGTGGGAGGACTGCTGGCCCGCGAAGTCGCGGCCCAGGCTCGTGAACGCAACGTGCGAATCCACTTCCCGCTGCTCGTCGCCTCCGGATTCGCCGGGTTCGTCATTTGGCACATGGGCTATTCCGGCTCCGGGCCGCTCACTGCCGCAACCCCTGACTCGTTTATCGCCAAGCAGCTCGGTGCACCGCTGCCAATCTCCGAAACGCTCTTCGCCCCGTGGAACCTCATCGCGATCGTGGCAACCATCGTGTTGGTGGGTTTGGCCTTGTACCTCGTTGCGCCACGAGGCGAAGACAAGATCTACGAGCTGCGCACCGATGCGCGAGAAAAGCTTGGTGGACATCGATGATGAAGTAAGCACCCCAGCCGATCGTGTGGATGCCAGCCGCCTGCCAACGCTACTGCTGGGACTGATGCTGCTGGCATATCTGGTCATCCATTTTGCCAAGGGCGGCAAGCTCACCTTGGATATCGTGAATTGGTCTTTCCTCTGCCTGATCCTGCTCTTGGTGCGCAATCCCTTCGAATTGATGGCCTTGACAAGGCATTCGGCATCAAATGTTGGCGAGATTCTCCTGCAATTCCCGCTCTACGCGGGAATCCTCGGCATCATGACAGGAACCGGCCTCATTGAGGTGATCTCGGAAGCCATGATCGCAGTGTCGACCCCGCAAACATTTGGCCTTCTTGCTTTCTTGTCGGCCGGAGTGGTCAACTTCTTCGTTCCTTCCGGGGGCGGCCAGTTCGCGGTGCAGGCGCCGATCATGCTCACCGCTGCCGCGCAGCTGGGTGTTGATCCATCAATTCCCATCATGGCAGTCGCCTACGGGGATCAATGGACGAACATGATCCAGCCGTTCTGGGCTTTGCCATTGCTGGCCATTGCGGGGTTGAAGATGCGCGACATCCTTGGCTACACCACCATGGTGCTGATCGCTTCAGGCATTGTTTTTGCCGCCACCATGGTTTTTGTGTCCTTGTAGGTTTGCACCGCCGAGTTTCTGGGTAGAAAAAACCCCGGTTCATCAATCGATGAACCGGGGTTTTCCGCAGGAATCTAAAGGCTACTCAGCAGCAACTGCTTCTTCGGCTTCTTCTTCCACGACTGGTGCCAGCGACAGCTTGCCGCGGTCATCAATCTTGGTGATCTCCACCTGCAGCTTCTGGCCAACGCCGACGACGTCTTCAACGTCTTCAACGCGCTTGCCATCGTTGATCTTGCGCAGCTCGGAGATGTGCAGCAGACCGTCCTTGCCAGGGGTCAGCGAAACGAACGCACCGAAGGTGGTCAGCTTCACGACGGTACCCAGGTAACGCTCGCCGACCTCAGGAACCTGAGGGTTAGCGATGGCGTTGATGGCCGAACGGGCAGCTTCAGCGGACTCGCCGTTGGTTGCGCCGATCAGCACCGTGCCGTCATCCTCGATCGAGATGTCAGCGCCGGTGTCTTCCTGGATCTGGTTGATCATCTTGCCCTTAGGGCCGATGACCTCGCCGATCTTATCCACTGGAATCTTCACGGAGATGATTCGCGGAGCGTTGACGTTCAGCTCATCCGGGGTGTCGATGGCCTGGTTCAGCACGTTCAGGATGTGCAGACGTGCTTCGCGAGCCTGGGTCAGCGCAGCGGCCAGAACCGAAGCTGGAATGCCATCCAGCTTGGTGTCCAGCTGGATCGCGGTAACGAACTCGGAGGTACCTGCAACCTTGAAGTCCATGTCGCCCATGGCATCTTCGGCGCCGAGGATATCGGTCAGGGCAGCGTAACGGGTTTCGCCGTCAACGGTGTCCGAAACCAGGCCCATGGCGATACCTGCAACGGCAGCCTTCAGCGGCACTCCGGCGTTCAGCAGCGACAGGGTCGATGCGCAAACCGAGCCCATGGAGGTCGAGCCGTTGGAGCCCAATGCCTCGGAGACCTGGCGGATTGCGTATGGGAATTCCTCGCGGCTTGGCAGCACTGGAACCAGTGCACGCTCGGCCAGCGCGCCGTGGCCGATTTCGCGGCGCTTAGGCGAACCAACACGGCCGGTTTCACCGGTCGAGTATGGAGGGAAGTTGTAGTTGTGCATGTAGCGCTTGGACTTCACTGGGGACAGCGAGTCGATCTGCTGCTCCATCTTCAGCATGTTCAAGGTGGTGACGCCCATGATCTGGGTTTCGCCGCGCTCGAAGATGGCCGAACCGTGAACGCGAGGCAGAACCTCGACCTCGGCGGAGAGCTGGCGGATGTCAGCCAGTCCACGTCCGTCGATGCGGACCTGGTCGGTCAGGATGCGCTGGCGCACGATGTGCTTGGTAACAGCGCCGAAAGCCTTGGAGATTTCACCTTCGCGGCCTTCGAAGGCGTTGCCTTCGCCAGCCAGCGAAGCAAGGACCTCGTCCTTGTAGGCGCCGGCAGCGTTGTCGCGCTCCTGCTTGTCAGCGATGGTGTAGATCTCTGCCAGGCGGGTCGAAGCAGCAGCCTCGACAGCGGCGAAGGCATCTTCTTCGTAATCGCGGAAGACTGGGAACTCAACGGTTTCCTTGGCAGCGCGGGAAGCCAGGTCAGCCTGGGCCTCGCACAGGACCTTGATGAATGGCTTGGCAGCCTCAAGGCCTTCTGCAACAACCTCTTCGGTTGGTGCCTGGGCGCCGCGTTCCTTGATCAGTTCCCAAGCGTTGTCGGTAGCTTCAGCTTCCACCATCATGATGGCAACGTCGTCGCCAGCGATGCGGCCGGCAACAACCATGTTGAAGACAGCGTTCTTCAGCTCGGAGTGGCGTGGGAAGGCAACCCACTGCGCGCCGTTTCCGTCGTCAACCAGTGCAACGCGAACGCCGCCGATTGGGCCGGAGAATGGCAGGCCCGAAAGCTGGGTGGACATCGAGGAAGCGTTGATTGCTACAACGTCGTACAGCTCATCTGGCTCGATGGACAGGACGGTGACGACAACCTGGACCTCGTTGCGCAGGCCCTTGACGAAGGCTGGGCGCAGCGGGCGGTCCATCAGGCGGCAAGCCAGGATGGCTTCGGTCGATGGGCGGCCTTCGCGGCGGAAGAAGCTGCCCGGGATGCGGCCGGCTGCGTACATGCGCTCTTCGACGTCCACGGTCAGTGGGAAGAAGTCGAAGCCCTCGCGCGGGTGCTTGCCTGCGGTGGTTGCCGAGAGCAGTGCGGTCTCGTCGTCGATGTAGACCATGGCCGAGCCAGCAGCCTGCTTGGCAAGGCGGCCGGTTTCGAAGCGGATGGTGCGGGTGCCGTAGCGACCGTTGTCGATCTGCGCTTCGGCGAATTGGATTTCTGGACCCTCCATTAAGGGGGTGCTCCTTTCGATCGCTCCCAGCTAGGTGGATGAGCGAACCGCGTGGCCCTACCCAGATCTGGTCTTCGATCGAGACCCGCGCTGGAACCCTGAATGGTCCTAGCGAAAGCCACTACCGAGGACCGCGAAACTGGCGGTCGGGACCAACGGTCAGTCAGCCCTGGGAGTTATTTTCATTCGGGACCGGCATAGAACATGCAGGCCCAGGTACTAGCCTACCGGGAATTGGCCAAAGGTGCAGATCCCGACTGGGCGGCGCTTGGCTGTGTCCCTCGGAATCTGCTGTTTTCACCGCTGCGCATCAAGAGCCCAAGACCCGCCAGCAGCGGGCCGGCGCCTAGGCTTTTGCCGTTGGCTCGGTGCTGGTTGTCAGCGCCCAGCTGGAGAGCATCTTGAGTCCTTCTTCACTTGGGCTTCCTGGCTGGGCAACATAGATGCTCATTTCGTGGCTGGCGCGCGGCACCTGGGTAATGTCGAAGGAACGATAGGCCAGATCCAGCCGGCCGACCACAGGATGCTGAATTCGCTTGGTGCCTTCATGGGTGAATCTGATGTTGTGGGTGGCCCACAGGGTACGAAAGTCTTCGCTGAGCGTGGAGAGCTCCCCGATCAGATCATGAAGCGCCTTGTCATTCGGTTCCCGCCCTGCCTCTGCGCGCAAGAGTGCCGCGGTAGCCGCCGCTCCGCCTTCCCAGTCAAGGAAGAAGTCCTTGGCTGCCGGATCTAGAAAGTGGAAGCGCGCAAAATTTGCATGCCCAGTGGCAACCGTGGTCGCGCTATTGAACATCGGCGCATGCAGTGCCCGGCCCAGCTCGTTCGACGCAACCACATCAAGGCGTCCGTTGCGCACAAATCCGGCCGAGAGCGTCGCCGAATCCAAGAACCATTGAACCGGCTCTGCAATGGGTCCGGCTTTCTTCCGCCGTGCCGGCTTTCGTGCACTGCCTTTGGCCGTGTGCGCCAGTTCGAAGAGATAGATGCGTTCTTCCTCATTCAGCTGAAGCGCAGAGGCCACTGCTGTCAGGACATCTTCCGAGACACCGGCGATATTGCCCTTTTCCAGCCGGGCGTACCATTCGGGGCTGACCCCGGCGAGCACAGCCACTTCTTCCCGGCGCAGTCCCGGCACTCTTCTGCGGTTGCCAGCCGGCAATCCGACTTCCTCCGGACGCAGCCTCGCGCGGCGGCTGGTCAAGAAATCTTTTATATTGCTGCGCTGGGCATCGGGTTCGGTCATGATTCCACGGTAAACGACGTTCACGGTTTTTCGGGGGTACAGATAATACCCCTATAAGCTCGCCCTTCTTAGCAGCTGGCAACCACGATGTAATTGAATTACATCCACGGCGAGTCCAGAGAACAGGAACTTGATGAACGTCGACGAACGTCGTCCTTCGGTGCCAACCGGCACCAGTAGGCGAGGCACCACCGGGCGGCCGATCCCGCTGGTGGTCTATATCCTTGCTGTTGGCACTTTTACGATGCTCACTACCGAGTTCATCGTTGCCGGAATCCTGACGCAGCTTGCGGCGGATTTGGAAGCCAGCGTTTCGCAGGCTGGCCTGCTGATCACCGTATTTGCCGCGGGCATGGTTATTGGCGCTCCGCTAATGGCGCTGCTCACCTTGCGGCTGCCCCAACGCCTGACGCTCATTTTGGCATTGGCAGTTTTTGCTGCCGGGCACGTCGTCGTTGCCTTGGGCACGAGCCTTCAGCTGTTGCTCGTGGCACGTTTCGCCACGGCTCTTGCCACGGGAGCTTTCTGGGCCATCGCAGGAGTCGTCGCTGCCAAAAGCGCAGGCCCTGGAATGGCTTCGCGAGCCTTGGGAATCATCAATGCTGGCGGCATGCTGGCCACGGTTCTGGGGGTGCCTTTGGGTGCCTTTGCTTCCCAATACTTTGGATGGCGCGGATCGTTCTGGGGCTTGGCGGGACTCGCGGTCATCTCGGCATTCCTCATTGCCCGGCATGTGCCTGGCAATTTGGCATCGCATTCCGCCGTATCAATACGCAAAGAAATTTCCGCGCTTCGCTCTGCGCGATTGTGGCTCGTCTTGGCCGCCTGCGCCACCACAACCGGCGGTGTATTAGCTGCCTATTCCTATATTTCTCCATTGCTCATTGACGGCACAGGATTCGGCGCGCCAGCCATTCCGCTGGTGCTGATCGGATTTGGCGTCGGTTCCCTGATTGGTTCCCTGGTTGGCGGCAGGCTAGGAGATGCGCACCCGCATCTGCTCACCTTGATTGCCCCTGCTGCTTCAACGGTGATCCTGCTGGCCATGTGCCTGCTCTCGGATCTGCAGTTGCCGATGATCATCTTGATTGCGCTGCTGGGGTTCTTCGGGCTCGGCGCCAACCCGATTCTTGCGTCCATGGCCATTGCCTATGGCAAGAATGCTCCAACACTGGCATCTTCGCTAACTGTCGCCGGCTTCAATGCTGGCACAGTGGTTGCCTCATGGGCTGGTGGCAAGGCTTTGGAGTCGTCATTGGGCAGCATTGGTCCAGTCCTGCTCGGAGCCAGCGTCGCAATACTGACCTTGATCCCGGTGATCGCCCTGTCAGTTATTGCTAAACGCGGCGCCCGCCAAGATTTGCTGCCAGCATCCGGCAGCTAGCCTGCCAGCTGCCAGCCCGCTGAGAATAAAATGCAAAAATCTCGTCCAGGTGGGATTATTTGCTGATCGACCGCTGTTGTCGCTAAAGGGAATTAGTCATATTTCTCCCGTTGGACGTCAGATCCCACAGGACCAGCCAGCGGCAATGCGCGAAAATCTGGATTCGCCAGCAACTGAATACCTCCGTGAACCGACATCGGTGAACGGTAACAAGTAAACAGAAAAACAAAGGAAGAACACTCCTATGACAACTATGGCAAACGCCTACGCAGCCCCATCAGCAACTGAGCCACTGGCTCCGATCCAGATCGAACGTCGCGAAGTCGGCCCGCACGATGTCTTGATTGACATCAAGTTCGCGGGCATCTGCCACTCCGACATCCATACCGTCCGCGGCGACTGGGGACCACAGTCCTACCCGCTGGCTCCAGGCCATGAAATTGCCGGCATCGTGGCGGAAGTTGGTTCCGAAGTCACCAAGCACAAGGTCGGCGACCGCGTCGGCGTGGGCTGCATGGTCAATTCCTGCGGCAAGTGCGAGCAGTGCCTCGAGGGCCTGGAACAGTTCTGTGTTGAGGGCATGGTCGGCACCTACGGCGCCATCGACCGCGACGGCACCGTAACCCAGGGCGGCTACACCACCAACGTGGTTGTGACCGAGGATTTTGTGTTGAGCATCCCGGACAGCATCGACCTTGACGTTGCCGCTCCCCTGCTCTGCGCCGGAATCACCACCTACTCGCCATTGCAGCACTGGGGCGCTGGTCCAGGCAAGAAGGTGGCCGTGATCGGCCTTGGCGGCTTGGGCCACATGGCAGTAAAGATTGCCAACGCGATGGGTGCCGACGTGACTGTCCTGTCGCAGTCGCTCAAGAAGAAGGAAGATGGTCTCAAGCTTGGTGCCAGCGACTACCGCGCGACCAGCGATGAGAGCACCTTCAAGGACCTGCACAAGAAGTTCGACCTGATCATCAACACGGTCAGTGCGTCCATCGATATCAGTGCCTTCCTGCAGCTGCTGCGCATTGATGGAACCTTGGTCAACGTTGGCGCACCAGCCGAGCCGCTTCCAGTCAACGCTTTTGCCCTGATCGGTGGCCGCCGCTCCTTCGCTGGATCGCAAATTGGTGGCATTCAGGAAACCCAGGACATGCTGGACTTCTGTGGCGAGCACGGCCTCGGTTCAGAAATTGAAGTCATCTCCGCAGATCAGATCAACGAGGCCTACGAGCGCGTCCTGAAGTCGGATGTTCGCTACCGCTTCGTCATCGATACCGCGACGATGGCCTAAGCTCCAATGCGCCAACGGCGTCCGATTCATCAGCTGATATGTTGGTGTTTCGGACGCCGTTCGCTTATCCAATAATTCTTTTTCGCCGGAAAGTTTCCACGTGGCTGAACCAAATTTTGCAGAACATTCATGGGACTACCTGGAACGCGGAAGCGTCCTGGTGGTGACACTCAGCGGACCAGCCAATGTGCGGTTGATGGATCCGGAGAATTTCGCTGCATTTGAAGACGGTGAAAAATACGCATTCCACGGTGGAATCGCTCGCCGGGCACCCTATCGGCTCAAGGTTCCCCATTCCGGTCCTTGGTTTCTAGCCATTGATCTTGATGGCTTGCCTGGCCGAGGCGTGCGCCATGAAGTCAGCATCGTTCCACCGCAGAAACTCGAAGAACGCAGAGCCTAGGGACCGGCTCCGAGCTCCAGGATCAAAAGCCCACCCCGGGAAAAGCAACGCGCAAAAACCAATAGAAGCTACTGGTTCTTGCGCGTTGCCTTGGATCTGGGCCTGTGGTGCCGGCCTGGTCGATCAGGCCGCTGCAGTTACGGAGTTACGAGTACTTCCGCCGCGGTATCCATGTGGGCGCTGATGACCGTGGCAGCCAAGGCAACATCCGCCGAGTCGATTGCATCGACTATTTCTGCATGTCGCGAGACGCTCATATTCTTGACGCCGCGCTCTTTGCCCGCCCACATGATGGACATGCGAATGCTTCCTTCGAGCTGTTCCCATGCATGGAGCAAGGACTCGTTGTTGGTCAGCCGACAAAGCACTCGGTGAAAATCGAGATCTGCTTCGATTCCGCGCTCAATGCTGTGCTTGACCTCTTGATCCATGATCTCCAGGGCAGAGCGCAGTTGGGCAACAGCCTCGCTTCGGTCTTCGAGCCGGCACAGCGTCTGCGCAGCCAGGGTTTCCAAGGCGGCACGCACTGCAAAGATATCCCTGATCTCTTTTACGTCCAGGCTGCGTACGGCCAGCCGGCCCCGCGGGCCAGGTGCAACCAGGCCCTCCTGCTGCAGCTGGCGCAAGGCTTCGCGCAAAGTGCCACGGGAAATGTTCAGCATTTCGGACAGCTCGGTTTCCACCAAGTGCTTTCCTGGTGCCAGTTGACCGGTGGTGATGGCTTGGCGCAAAGCGGTCAGGGTCTGTTCCCTCAAGCTCGTTTTTGCAAGCCCCAACAAAGCCATTGGTTCAGCGGCCATGGTTCCACCCTCTTTTATGAGTCAACAGTCGACAGTTGCACGTCTGGTTCCATAGTAGTCGCCGGGAACCGCCAATAGCGCGGTTCCCGGAAATTGCTACAGGGCGGAGAGCACCTTCTGGACAATGCGATCCACCGACAGGCCGTAGCGCTCATGCAAGGTTGGCAAGGCGCCAGCATGCAAGAACTCATCAGGAAGGCCAACAGGGAGCACCTGCCTGCTGACTCCTGCCTGGACCATCGCCGAAGCCACCGTTTCAAAGAGCCCGCCGACCACCGTGTGGTTTTCCAGGGTCAATGCCAAGCGATCAGTATTCAGTTCGCGCAGCACGGTCTGAGCGTCGAACGGCTTGATGGTTGGGGTGTGCACTACCGAAACGTCGACGTTATGCTTCTCCAATTCCTTGGCAGCGCTCAAAGCTCGCATGGTCATCAATCCGCTGGAGACCATGACAACGTCGTTGCCGGGACGCAGCACCTTGGCCTTGCCCAGTTCAAAGGTGTAGTCGTACTCGTCGAGCACCGTGGGAACATTGCCTCGCAGCAATCGCAGGTAGGTTGGGCCATCGCTGGCGGCCAGCTGAGGCACAGCCTGTTCGATGTCCACCGAGTCGCACGGATCAACGATGGTCAGGTTTGGCATCCCGCGGAAGATTGCCATGTCCTCGGTGGCCTGATGGCTCGGACCGTAGCCCGTAGTCAGCCCGGGCAGGCCGCCGACGATGTTCACGTTCAGATTCGGTTCGGCAGCGTCGAGGCAAAGGAAGTCGTAGGCGCGACGGGCAGCGAACACCGAGTAGGTCGAGGCAAAAGGCACCAGGCCAGTTTGCGCCATTCCGGTTGCGGCCCCGATGAGCAGCTGTTCTGCCATGCCCATCTGGAAGAAGCGTTCAGGGAAGGCCTTCGCGAAGATGTGCATGTCCGTGTATTTGCCAAGGTCCGCGGTCAACCCGACGATTGCCGGGTTTTGCTCAGCTGCCGCGACAAGCGCATGGCCAAAGGGCGCCGGAGCGGTCTTCTGGCCCGGATCCGCAAAGGAGGCGATCATGGCCGAGGTTTTCAGCCGGGTCTTTGCCGGGGTGCTGGTCATTACTTCTCTCCTTCATAGCCCGCAGTGAGTTGCTCACGGCAGATCTTCCATTCGTGTTCTTCGATCCGCATGAAATGCGCTTTCTCGCGCTGCTCCAGCAGCGGCACTCCGCGCCCGATGTGGGTGTCGCAGAGGATGACCGACGGGCGCGCGGCGTTTTTGGCTTCGACTGCCACTGCGTCAAATGCGGCGAGCAGGGCACCGGCGTCATTGCCGTCGATCCGCTGGACGAACCAGCCGCTGGCCGCCCATTTGTCGGCCACCGGTTCCGTACGCAAAACGGTGTCCGTTTTGCCGTCCGCTTGCAGGGCGTTGATATCCACCAGCACGGTCAGGTTTCCGAGGCCATGGTGATGAGCGCCCATCACCGCTTCCCAGGTCGACCCTTCATCAAGTTCGCCGTCTGACATGAAGTTGATGACCCGCGCCGAGGAACCCTGGTGGCGCAGGCCCAAGGCTGTTCCAATGGCGATGGGAAGCCCGTGGCCCAGTGACCCTCCGGAGATTTCCATGCCCGGGGTGTAGGTGGACATGCCGGACATTGGCAATCGGGAGTCATCCGAGCCGTATGTGTCCAGCTCCTGGACGGGAACGATCCCTGCCTGGGCAAGTGCCGCATAGTGCCCGATGGCGTAATGGCCGGTGGAGAGCAAGAACCGGTCGCGCTGCTCCCATTCCGGGTCTTGCGCGCGATAGTTCAATTGGTCAGCGTATACCGCTGCAAACATATCGGCCGATCCCAGGGCCTGGCCCACATAGCCCTGGCCCTGGACCTCGCCCATGTTCAGCGCATGGTGGCGAGCTTGGTAAGCGAATTCTTCCACCTTTTGACGGCGCTCGGTGCTCACCGCCGCGGAAGTGGTGGTGGCAACTACTGGTGCATTCATGTCTGTTCCTTCAGTAATTCTGAGCCTGCTCAGGCTTCGATCGTGTGTGCTGGAGTGGCGTGTTCAGCTTCATCAGCCAGTTGACGCTCGGTCTTGCCCCAGGTTTCGCGGGTTACCAGCGCGGCCCAGAGGCCGATGGCCCCGTAGAAGCTGAAGAGCAACGCCGGGCCGACCCAGCCGAAGGCGACAAAGAGCAAGGTGGTGATGAATGGGGTGAATCCGGAGACCATGGCGGAAATCTGGTAGGCAAGGGAGGCGCCCGAAGAGCGCGTCTTTGCCTGGAACAGCTCCGGGAACCAGGCTCCCTGCACGCCGGCCAGGGAATTCTGGCAGACCGCGTAGGAGATGACGACGGTGGCAATGACCAGGACGAACAGTCCCGTGTTGACCAGAAGGAACATCGGAATGCCGAAAAGCACAGCAAAAGCGGTGGATGCCAGATACAGCGGACGGCGGCCGATCCTGTCGGTCAGCGAACCCCAGAACATGGTGGCAAAGATGCCAATGGCTGCTGCGATGCAGAGCGCAACGAGTGTCTGGGTCTTGTCAGCCAGTTCGCTGTCATGCAGGTAGGAAATCATGTAGGTAATAGATACGGCGTAGCCGGCGGTTTCCGCCACGCGCAGCCCGATGCCCCGCAGGATATTGCGCCAGTCATCGCGAACAACCTCGATGATGGGTGAACGTGAAATGCTTCCCGAGCTCTTCACTTCCTCGAATACGGGAGATTCCGGCACTTTGGAGCGAATCAGCAGCCCAACGAAAACCAGCAGCAGGCTGGCTAGGAATGGAACACGCCATGCCCAATCACCGTCCAGATTCACGCTGTAGAGGAAAACGATATTGGCCAGCAGCAATCCGACGGGGAATCCCGCTTGGACGATTCCGGTGTACTTGCCCTTTTTCTTCCACGGCGCATGCTCGTAGCTCATCAAGATTGCGCCGCCCCATTCAGCACCGAAGGCCAGGCCCTGGATGATGCGGATCAGCACCAGCAGCGCCGGAGCCAGCATGCCCGCTTGGGCGAAGGTCGGAAGCAGCCCGATGGCGAAGGTCGATAGCCCCATCAGCACCAGCGAAGCAACCAGCACTGGCTTGCGGCCTAGCCTGTCCCCCAGATGTCCGCCGAGGATGCCGCCCAATGGGCGGGCAGCAAAGCCGACGCCCAGGGTTGCGAAGGCTGCCAGGGTTCCGGTGACAGCATTGTCACTTGGGAAGAACGCCGTACCGAAATACAGTGCGGCGGCGGTGCCGAAGCCGATGAAGTCATAAGTCTCAATGACGGCTCCAACGCTGGAACCGATAGCGACGCGTTTGGCATCCTTCGTGCCGTGGACGTGTCCACGCATCGCAAGTCCTTGGTTCGTCATGTCACTAACCTTTCAGGATGACAGCCCTTCATTGGACGGTCATTGTCAACAGTCAACAGGATACGTCCACAAGTGTGTTCCACGCCACTCCCCATTGTCAACAGTCGACATTAGATTATTTTTAATAGTTGACTGTTGACAGTCAACAAGAATAAAGTTGCTTCCATCACAGAACGAGACGATGGTGTCGCAGTGAAGCGCGAGCCGTCCAAATTCCAAGGAGTCCACCATGGGCAACGTTTCACGTACCGCGATCATCACTGGCGCAGCATCACCGCAAGGCATCGGCATGGCCACTGCAGAGCGCTATGCCAAAGAGGGATGGGCTGTAGTAATCCTCGATCTTGATGGAGCCAAGGCTTCTGAAGTAGCACAGGAAATCGGCGCAGCTCACAACGTTCCAGCTTTCGGCTTCAGCGTTGATGTCGCTGATGAAAATTCCGTCACCGCGGCCCAGCAGGCGGTTAAAGCTGAGGTATCCGCCGGCAAGCTTCCGGCAGTCGGCGCCGTTGCCAACATCGCAGGCATCACCTCGCCGGTCGCCTTCCTGGACACTACCCGCGAGCTATGGGACAAGATCATTGCCGTGAACGCCACCGGCACCTACCTCGTAACCAAGGCCTTCCTGCCGGAGATGCTCGAGAACGGTTGGGGGCGAATCGTCAACATGTCCTCGGTGTCCGCGCAGCGCGGCGGAGGCGTTTTCGGAAAAGTTCCCTACTCAGCAGCCAAGGCTGCGGTCCTTGGATTCACCAAGGCCCTGGCCCGCGAACTTGGAGACAGCGGCGTTACGGTCAATGCTGTAACGCCAGGTGCCGTCGACACGAACATCCGCGTTGGCTCAACACCTGAAACCGAGGCGGCAATCGCCCGGGATATCCCTATCGGCCGAACTGCGACGACAGAAGAGGTGGCATCAGTCATCACCTTCCTCTCCAGCGAGTCCGCTTCCTACCTCACCGGCACCACTCTCGACATCAATGGCGGAAGCCACATGCACTAAGCAAGTAGGCGCGACAAATATTCACCGGCGCTTCGTTCGCACCTGTGAACTGGTACCCGACAGTTGGACTGGCCAATTAGTGGTCCTGCATCAGGCAACAAGGGCATGGCATCGATATTCCATCGGTGCCATGCCCTTCAGTCATTCCTCACACCGATTCGCCTCATCGCAGCCCTGCCTTCTTGCGCAGATGTTCCGGCATGGCGCTCACGCAATACCTCGAATGCGGGCGAAAATCATTGGCACAGCCAACCGCCGAAGGTCCGGCAAATTTCTCACAGTGGTTCAGCGTGTTCACCCGCGCCAAATATCCAATCGGACACCCAACGGCCGCAATCACCTCGCCCCACGGTCGATGCGGGCAAGACACCTGCCCTGATTACCTTGGGCAACCGGCGGCATCGCTGGTTCTTTCGCATTATGGCCATCGCCACGTTATTTCAAAAATTTAGACACCAGAGCGCCTTTGACCGACTAGTTGGAGTTCCCTAAATACGGCAAGGGCCGCTCCCCCAACTCGACGTTGGTGGAGCGGCCCTTGCCACTGCCGGCAATCATGCGCAAATTTTCATCCGACGCGCATTCTCGCGGCCATGGATGCAAATTACTTTGCTACTGCCTTGCCATTCTTCAGCTCGCGGTTGGCAGGAATATCTGCCCATGCGCCGAGTCCGTTATCGCCATAGTTGTAGTCGACCGTTGCCGAGTCGCCCTTGATGTCCAACTTCACGGTTGGGCCCAGGGTGCCACCGCGAACGAAGTCCTCCTTGGTGCCGATGGTGTCAATAAAGGACTGCACCAGACCACCAGGCATGACGTAGTGCGAGTATGCCTGGAATTGTCCCGGGTGCTGATTGTAGTCAGGAGCGAATGGGCTGCCTGCGGCAAAGTTCAGGTTCGATGGGCTGCCCAATGCCAGGCCCGAGCCACGGTTCAGCGGCTGGTAATCGCTGCGGATGCCGTTGCCGACGAAGCCATAGACGCCTTCTGGGCCGTCGATGCCAGCGGCGAAGGTGGAGCGGTGGCTAATGGTGAACAGGTAGTACTTGCCATCCTGCATGTAGATCTGCGGACGTTCAGTCTGGTCGGTGACGCAGTTAGCAGACAGGATCGGCGGCAGGAACTCCCACTCGGTCAACTCCTTGTTCTTGGCACGGGCCAGGCCGACGTTGCCGATCTGGTAGGTTGCGCCGGACTTATTGACCTCATCCACGGTTTCGCCGTTGGTTTCACCCTTGCGGTAGCCAAGGTCCTCGGAGGTGCACTTGGCTTCATCGCGCTTCTGAGCGGTGTTGCCCTCGAAAACCATGTAGGTTTCGCCTGGATGCGCTGGATCTTCAAAGGTGAATGGATCACGGAAGTTGAAGTACGAGTTCTGCTCAGCGGTCTGGTAGTACTTGCCGTCTGCCTGCAGCAGGTCGGTGACCTTGTCAAAGCCGGTGAGCTTCACGCCATTCTTGTTCGAGTGGACGTGGCCAACGCTCAATGCGATGCGCGGGTCGTATGGCTTGATGTCCTTGCCGTCCTTGTCGCGGTAGAACGCAACGTCGGTGAAGAACAGCTTGATTTCGCCATTTTTGGTTACTCGCGCCGAACCGGACCACTGGGTCTGGTGGCTGAAGGACTGGTCCTCGAAGATCTTGCCGGTGACGCCCTCATCGAAGACCTGGCCGCCGTAGGTCCAGCCGCCATCTTCAGGACGCTCGTCGGCTGGAACGCCGGCTGGACGGTAGAAGTATCCGATGCGTGCGTACTGGTGGCGCTCATCGAAGCCAAGGTCGCGATCGGCAACCAGCGAGAAGATGATCTCCTGGCCATTAACGCTGTATTGGTTGGCGTGCTCGTCAGTCAGTGGCCAAGTATCCCAAACCCAGACTTCCTCGTTGCTCATGTCAGGGAAATCCTGGGGCACGGTAGGCATGGTGTACTCCTTGGGCATGGAGTTTTCACGCGATCCCGCGTTCGGGTCGGACATGGCCTTGATCTGCTTTGCATCAGCACGGGTCCAACGCGAGGTGAAATCGTCGGTGGGGCTGTATGCCTTCTGGGTGTGCTCGGTTGGCTGGGGGAAGCCAGGCACTGGTTCGGTGGCAGCCGTGGCCGGCCCCGAAATCAAAGTTGCTCCGAGCGCTCCGATGCTCAGTGCTGCGGCAAGAATGCCGCGTTTGGTGCGTTGCTTGTTCACGATTGTTTGCCTTTGTTCGATATGGAATCGGACAATCTCTCGGACCGCGACACACGCTCTCTCCACAGTCGAATCTAAGGAGTTGCATAGCTTCTGTCAATCGATCCAAAACGTTTTGGAAGCAGGATCACATTTTTTAGGAGACCTTACGAAAGCTCCATCACATTGTTTGCAAAACGTTTTGGAAGTTCGTTAGCGTGAATAGTGGTCACTCGTAGTGACGCACGATCTCTCCCCAAAAATTTTGCGACGACGCAGACGCGCCGTTCATTTAGCCTGGCGTTCAAACCCGACCATTGGAAAGAGCGATGACAGAACCACAGCCCAGGAACTCCAGAAAGCTTTTAGCGATAGCTGTACTGTGCTTGGTGGTGCTCGGAGCGGTGGTGGCAGGGCAAATCCTGCGGTCCAAGCCGGATGCTGCTGCGCCCGACGCGGTACCGCCCACCCAGGTTGATACGAAATTCCAGCGCCCCGGGGCCTGGTCCGAATATCGACCTGCAACCCACCTCACGCCTGGGCAAAACTGGATGAACGACCCGCAACGCCCCTTTTTCCTCGATGGACTGTGGCACTTCTACTACCTCTATAACGCTGATTACCCTGCGGGCAATGGGACCGAGTGGTACCACGCCACTTCCACTGACCTGGTTCATTGGAAAGATGAAGGCGTGGCCATTGAAAAATACAAGAATGGCCTTGGCGATATCTGGACTGGCAGCGCGGTGGTCGACACCGGGAACACCGCCGGCTTTGGCAAGAACGCGGTGATCTCACTGGTAACCCAGCAGGTGGATGGGGTGCAGCGCCAGTCGCTGTTCTATTCGACTGATGGCGGCTACTCCTTCACCTCCTATGAGGGCAATCCTGTGATGGACAACCCCGGTGTCGAAGCCTGGCGCGATCCGAAAGTCGTGTGGGATCAAGAACGCAGCCGATGGCTCATGCTTCTGGCTGAAGGAAGCAAAGTCGGCTTCTATACCTCCAAGGATCTGAAGTCCTGGGACTACCAGTCGGGCTATGAAACCACGGGCTTGGGCATCGTCGAATGCCCTGACATCTTCCAAATGCCAGTGGACGGAGACCCTGAACGCACCACATGGGTCTTGGGCATCAGCGCCAACGGCGCAAGCTCCGGACGAACCACGGGCTATGCCTATTGGACCGGTTCCTTTGATGGCAAGAACTTCACCCCCGACGCAAAAGACCCGCGTTGGCTCGATGCCGGCTCCGACTTCTATGCAGCAGTTACCTGGGAAAGCCCAGAAGCGCACACTCCTCCGGAACACCGCTACGCGATGGGCTGGATGAATAACTGGGCCTACGCATCAGACCTGCCTCTGGGCGATTGGTCCGGCGGAACCATGTCCACGATTCGACAGCTCTCGCTGCGAGACGTTGAGGGGCACCCCCAATTGTTCTCGGAACCCATCGGCGCCCTGGACGAGCTAGAAGGCGACCCTGCAACGACCCCGCCCCAGCTGGCGACCGAGGATCAGGTCGCTTCACTGGGCAAGCCAGAATCTGACGCCTATCGTCTTCATGTTGATCTCGCGCAGGATCAGACGGCTCCATCCGAAGATACCCGCATTGAGCTGAAAGACGCCCAGGGCGCGACCGTCGTTGTTGGCTATAGCTTCAAGGACCAGAAGCTGTTCCTGAACCGGGACAAGGACAAGGTTGCTGGCACCATGCCCGAGACCTACCGCGAGATTCGCAGCGAGCAGCTTCCTGTGCACAACGGAAAAGTCTCCCTGGATATCATCGTGGACACGACCTCCGTGGAAGTTTTCGCGCAGGATGGCCAAGCGGCGCTAAGCTCTACTGCCTTCCTGGCCCCCGGCGGTCACGAGCTCACGGTCAAGTCGCTCGGTGGCACTACAAACGTGAGTGAATCAACCACGACGCCGTTGGCCGTAGCCGCGACCCAACGCCAATAAGACCTAGCCATTCGGAGCCTTGACTGAATCTCGTTGAACCAGCTGGCAATGCAATCGTTCTGCCTTGTGGGCGTTTGGCTCGGCCGCTGCTTGGGCAAAAAGCTGGGACACAGCCCAATGCCCCATCTGGTAGTGCGGCAAGGCGATAGTAGTCAGGTTTGGGACTAGCGCTCGGGTGATCAATTGAAGATCATCAACGCCAATGACAGATAGATCCCCGGGAATCGACAGCCCAAGATCATTGGCTGCTTGATACACGCCCATCGCCATTTCATCGTTAAAACAGAAAATGGCGGTGGGCCGGTTTTCCCGGTCAAGAATGGCACGACCGGCTTCCCGGCCGCCCTTGGCATCACCGGTGGACGCAGAAACCCAAGCCTCATTCACTGGCAGTCCGGCCGCCTGAATGGCCGTACGATATCCAAGCTCGCGGCCCGCGGCGGCCGGAACGTTTTCCGTCACCGTTGCAAACCCAATGCGCTCATGACCGACACCGAGCAGATGGCCAGTTGCATCCAGGCCGATCTGCTGTTCATCGGGAACTACCGATGAATATTTCGATTCGGCGCTGGAGGCATTGGCCAGCACCACCGGGATCCCGTCGAGCTCCCGGGGAACCGTGACCGATTGATGGGACATTCTCGCGTAAACCAGGCCATCGACGCGGTGGTCAAGCAATGTTCGTATGCCCAATAATTCACGTTGCGCATCCCCGGTGGAATCCAACGCCAGAACCACGCTCTCATGCTCGGCGGCTGCATCTTGCGCGCCGCTGATGATTAACCCGGCATAGGGAGTGACCGCAATCGTGTCGCTCAGCAGACCGACGGTGAAGGTTCGAGAACTTCTCAGGCCCCTGGCCCGCAGATCCGGGGAATATCCAAGCTTCTGGGCGACCTCCAGGACCCGCACGCGGGTTTCAGGCTTGATGGCGCGCGCCCCGCTCAGCGCATGCGAAACCGTTGTGGGAGAGACCCCTGCGGCGGCGGCAACGTCTCGGATGCCTACCCGGGCAGACTTTCCGAGCTTATTGTCCATGCTTTATTTTTTCACATTCTCTATTGGCGCGTCATACCGAGGATAAACCAGCCGGGGCAAAGTATTTATTGCCCGCAAGGCGCCGGCCTAAAGATTCGCGGTGCCGCTCAAAATGACCTCGGCACGACCGCCAACCCACAGTTGCTCGTCCTGTGCGCTGATGAATATTTCTCCGTTGCGTCCCATCGCGCTTCCCTGGCCAGCAACGTACGGAGCTGTGGCACGGCCAGTGGCAATGAGCCATTGGGCAGCTGAGGCATTAAGGCTTCCAGTCACGGGATCTTCACGCAGCGGTTCGGTGCCTTCGGTGAAGAATCCACGGACTTCAAAGGCTTTTTCTGAACCTTCGGGGTGTGCACCTATAACGCCGATATCCCATCGTCCAGGATGATTTGAGGCATCGGGCCGCAGGTCGAGCACGCTCTGTGCACTATCCATCAGAACACCGACCCAGCCAGGGCCATTATCCAGCCACTGCGTATCAAGTACCCGTGCTGGTTCCGCGCCAAGGATGTCCAAGAGCTCATCAGCTAATTGCGGATCGACCGGTCCAGAGCGCTGGCGCGGTGGCGCGGCAAAGGACAGCAGGTCTTCTTCGATGCGGATGGGCACCAGCCCGGCCTCGCATTCTTGAATAATCATGCCCTCGCGTGCGGGCACTCCCCCGGCGTCCAACCAGGCACGTGCCGTGCCCAAGGTCGGGTGCCCGGCAAATGGCAGTTCAAGGTTCAGGCTGAAGATCCGCACGCGATAGTCCGCTCCGGGCACGGTGGGAGGAAGCACAAAGGTGCATTCAGACAGGTTTGTCCAGACCGAGAAACGGCGCAAGGAATCATCATCCAGCCCCTGCGCATCCAGTATCACTGCCACGGGGTTGCCCAGGCAGGGATCCGAGGAGAAGACGTCCACCTGGCAAAAGCGATAGGTCATGGCTGAAATCCTACTGTGGCTATCGCAGGAAATGAATTTTCCCGCGGTAGCCGCCAGTGAGCTGGTTTTTCCGAAATGATGCCCAACCTGCTTGGTCAAGCGACCCCCTGCTGAAACCTCACCGACATGCCTATTGATCCGTGAAAAGGCCCTTGGCTGCCTCGTTGACCTCATCCGATTTCGAGTGCAGATCCAACCTCCAAGTTCCCTTACTGGCGGCTGCTTTGGAAAATGATCTTGATTTTCACTTCAGGTTGACCGGAGCAGCTAGCTGGCTTGAGGGCTCTGGTTCGCGGTGCACCGCGAAATTCTGCACAATTGCCGGATGTGAGATGAGGATCTTTCCATGAATCTCAAAGGACAACTCTGTAGGATCGACTTAGTCTGCGTTGTTTCCATTTCTTGCCCTCGGCTGAAATCGGCCGCTCAAGTTCATCTCACAGCCGGTCAAGGAATAATGTAGAAGAGCAAACTTACCGACGGCGCTACACGCGCCCACTCGGTCAAGACGTTTCATCGCAGTATGCAGCACACAGATAGTCCAGCAGAAACGAAGGCAACACTTTGAACGGCAATGCCACCTTTAAACACCACAACGTTGCGCTTTTATCAGTGAACAGCGTTCTCGCGCCAGAGGTGGTGAGCTCAGCAGAATTTGATGAGCGGCTGGCTCCAAGTTTGAAGCGGCTGCGGCTATCCAAGAAACTCCTCGAGCGCGTTTCCGGTGTCAAGGAACGCCGCTGGTGGGCTGATGGCGTCGAGTTCGACGATGCGGCAATCCTCGCCGGCAAAAAGGCCTTGGCCCAGGCCGGCGTTGATGCCAGTGAAATCGGCCTGCTTATTAATACGTCGGTGACCCGGCGCAACCTCGAACCATCTGTCGCGTCCAAGGTGCACAACGGCCTGGGCCTGCCGTCCTCGGCAATGAACTTCGACGTGGCCAACGCATGCCTCGGCTTTGTCAACGGCATGAGCCTGGCGGCCAACATGATCGACTCCGGGCAGATCAAATACGCGCTGATCGTCGCCGGCGAAGATGCCAAGGCCACGCAGGAAACCACTTTTGAGCGCCTGAATGCCGAAACTTCCACCCGCGATGACTACATGCGCGAATTTGCCACCCTGACCCTGGGTTCTGGTGCCGCTGCAGCGGTGATCGGCCCAGCCGACGCTCATCCAGAGGCCCACCGCATTCTCGGTGGCGTCTCCCGCGCGGGAACCGAGCACCATGAACTGTGCGTTGGCGGTCCGAACGGCATGTACACCGATACCAAGGGCTTGCTGGACAATGGCCTGGACTTGGTGGTTGACGCTTGGGACGAAGCGCACCGCACCGGATGGAACTGGAAGGGCATGGACCGCTACGTCACCCACCAGGTCTCCAAGTCGTACACCAATGCCATCATCAAGGCGGTCGGCCTGATCAAGGACCGAGTCCCCATCACCTTCTCAAAGTGGGGCAATGTTGGCCCGGCTTCGCTGCCCATGACCCTCTCGCAGGAGGCTGAATCCCTCAAGCCAGGCGATCGCGTACTGTGCATGGGCGTGGGATCCGGATTGAACACCGCGATGATGGAGATTGTCTGGTGACCGAGATTTTCCCCGGCGTCAAGGAAATCTACTCAAAATATCTGTCCGTTCCATCAACTTCCGAAGTTGACGGACAAGGCGCCACCTACCGCTGGCATGTGCTGGATAACCAGGAGGAACTGGCACAGCGCGGCATCACGCCGGTGGGTACGCTGGTCTGCGTCCATGGAAATCCCACCTGGTCCTACCTATGGCGAAGCCTGTTCAACCACGTCGCGGATCACCATCTGGCGTGGCGCATCGTCGCAGTCGACCAGCTCGATATGGGATTCTCTGAACGCACCGGAAAGTTCCGCCGCCTCGCCGACCGCGTCAACGACCTCGGCGATCTGATTGATGCCCTGGATCTTGGCGATGGCATCACGACCGTCGGCCACGACTGGGGCGGGGTCATCTCCCTTGGCTGGGCAACAGCTCATCAGGAGCGGCTGGAACGTGTCGTGCTGACAAACACCGCCATCCATCCTGCTGGCTTCCAACTGCCTTCCGCTTTGAAGCTCGCCTCGCATCCTGCAGTCCACAGCTGGGGCACCAAAACCACTCGCGCATTCCTGCAGGTGACCCATTCGCTGGCCCAGCCTGCCTTGGCACCAGAAGTGCGCAAGGCTTTCATGGCGCCCTATACCAGCGCTGAAAAGCGTGACGGCGTAGCCAACTTCGTCGCTGATATTCCCTTTGACCCCCAGCATCCAAGCCGAGCGGCGCTGGATGGGATTTCCGAAGCGGTCCGCTCGCTCACGGTCCCTGCCCTGATGCTTTGGGGACCCGGTGACCCGGTGTTCTCCGACCGCTATCTGCGCGACCTGATGGGCCGGCTGCCCCAGGCCCAGGTGCACCGCTTTGAAGGTGCCAGCCACCTCGTGGGTGAAGACCGGGATATCGCCTCCCCGATTTTCCGCTGGCTGGACAGCCAGCCCGAAGCCGCTGGATCCTCCCGGGTCCAGGGTTCGGGCGAATACCGGCCGATGCTCGCCGAAATGGATTCGCGCCAAACAGACCAGGGCACCGCGGTAGTCGACATCCATCCTCCGCGCTCGTTGTCCTGGGCCGAGCTCGGCGCCCGGGTCAACGCCCTGGCCGCCGGGCTGCAGCAGATCGGCGTGAAGGCCGGGGACCGGGTGAATCTCCTGGTTCCGCCGGGCATCGAGCTGACTTCCCTGATCTACGCGTGCCTGCGTCTGGGCGCGGTGATTGTTGTCGCCGATGCAGGACTGGGCACCAAGGGCCTGGGCCGGGCCATCAAGGGTGCCGGTCCCAGCTTCCTCGTCGGAATTGACAGGGCCTTGGCCGGCGCACGGATGCTGGGATGGCCGGGCACCCGGATTGCGGCAGGAAATCTGTCCGCTGCCAAGCGCAAGGTGCTGGGCGTGGCCCATACCCTGGATGAGCTGCTGGAGGCCGGACGCAGGATCCCGGCCGATGCGCCGAACTTTGCCCCGGCCGACCCCGACGCCGATGCGGCGGTGCTGTTCACTTCCGGGTCCACCGGTCCTGCCAAGGGGGTCGTGTACACCCACCGGCAGCTGGCCGCCATGCGCGATACGCTGAGCGAAACCTACAATTTGAAAGCCGGATCGGCCCTCGTCGCCGGGTTCGCTCCCTTTGCCTTGCTGGGCCCGGCGCTAGGTGCCACCTCGGTGACCCCCGACATGGATGTCACGGCGCCGCGCACGCTCACCGCCAGCGCCCTGGCCGATGCCGCCGTCGCGGTTAATGCGACCACGGTCTTCGCCTCCCCCGCAGCCCTGGCCAACGTCCTGGCCACGAAGGGCGGGCTGAACACCGCGCAGCGCAAGACCCTGGCCGGCGTCGAGCTGATGCTCTCGGCCGGCGCCCCGATCGCTGAACCGCTCTTGGCCCAGGTCCAGGAGCTGGTTCCCAACGCCAAGGTGCATACCCCCTATGGGATGACCGAGGCCTTGCCGGTGACCGATATCGATCTGGATGGCATCCGCGCGGCCGGCCACGGCAACGGCGTCTGCGTTGGCACTGCCGTAGCCGGTGCCACGGTGGCCATCGCGCCGATTGACGAACTGGGCGTGGCCGGGGATCAGCCGCAATACACCCCGAATGCCACCGGAGAAATACTGGTCCGCGCTGCGCACGTCAAGGACCGCTACGACCGCTTGTGGATCACCGAGCAGGCCAGCAGTTCCATCCCCGGCTGGCATCGCACCGGCGATGTCGGACACCTCGATGATGAAGGGCTGCTCTGGGTCGAGGGCCGGCTGGGCCATGTCCTGAGCACCCCTTCCGGGGCGATCACTCCGGTGGCAGCCGAGCATGCGGTGCAGTCGGTCATTGGTGCCGGGCGCGCTGCGCTCGTGGGAGTTGGACCAGCCGGGACCCAGGCCGCTGTGGTGGTCATGGAAACCGTGCCCGCTGCGCGCAAGGCCGGACCGGCATCCAGCGAATTGGCCAGCAAGGTCAGGGCCGCGGTCGCCTCCACCGGCACCGATGTGGCCGCCGTGCTGGTGCTGCCCACACTGCCCACCGATATCCGCCATAATTCCAAGATCGACCGCGCGGCATTGGCCCAGTGGGCCAGCGCAACGCTTGCCGGCGGAAGAATCCGCACGCCATGAGCGCAACCGAGACCTCGCTCAGCGCCCGCAGGGTCCTGGTCACCGGTGCCAGCGGCATGCTCGGCGGTGCCGTGGCCCAGCTGCTGCGCGACCAGGGCCACCACGTTCGCACCTTCCAACGCCGCGCTTCGGCCGGCGCAGTGGACGAAGTCCAGGGTTCGCTGACGGATCAGAAAGCCGTGGAACAAGCCGTGGGCTCCATGGATGCAGTGATCCACCTTGCGGCCAAGGTGTCCTTCACCGGCCACTGGCAAGAGTTTGTCGATACCAACATCACCGGCACCAGCAATCTGCTCAAGGCTGCACGCAACGCCGGGATCAAGGACTTCGTTTTTGTTTCCTCTCCGTCGGTAGCGCACTTCGGGGATTCCTTGGCTGGAGCGGCAGCCGGGACCGCCAACCCGCAGCTGGCCCACGGCAATTATGCCCGCTCCAAAGCGGCAGCCGAGCTGGATGCACTGGCCGCTGATTCTGCGGATTTCCGGGTGGCGGCCATCCGCCCGCATGTGGTGTGGGGTCCCGGGGACACCCAGCTCGTGGAACGGGTCATCCAGCGTGCCAAGGCCGGACGCCTTCCGCTGCTTGATCACGGTGCGGCGCTGATCGACACCACCTATATCGATAACGCCGCGGCGGCGATTGTCCGCGGCCTGGAGCGCATGGACCACGCGCACGGACGCGCCCTGGTGGTCACCAATGGCGAGCCTCGTCCGGTGGGCGAGCTGATGGCCGGGATCTGCCGAGCCGGGGGCGCACCAGCTCCCAAGCTCAATCTCCCGGGCTGGATGGCCCGTGGCGCTGGCTCGGTCATTGAAAAGATCTGGCTGGCCGCAGGCTCACGGGGCCTGGTCCACGATGAGCCGCCAATGACGCGCTTCCTGGCTGAGCAGCTTTCCACCGCGCATTGGTTTGACCAGCGCGAAACCCATGAGGTTCTGGATTGGAAGCCTGCAGTGGGCATCGATGAAGGCCTGCGCAGGCTCTCGGCCCACTATTCGAAGGATCGCGCCTAGCCACCCGCAGTGGCTTGCTGCCTAACCCGATGTCATGAAGCGGCGCCAACAAGGCGCTTGGGGCCAAACAGCGGTACCTTGAAATGATGGGCAACAAGATTTCTTACCAAGGTGAAGCCGGCTCCAACTCGAATATGGCCTGCACCCAGCGATTCCCCGACATGCAGGCAGTACCTTGCGCCAGCTTCGAGGACGCTTTCGCCATGGTCGAAAACGGCGAGGCCGAGCTGGCCATGATCCCCATTGAAAATTCATTGGCGGGTCGAGTCGCCGACATTCATGTTTTGTTGCCCGAATCGAACCTCCAGATTGTGGGCGAGCATTACCTGCGGATCCGCTTTGACCTTTTAGGACTGCCTGGCAGTTCCGTTGGCGAAGCAACTGAAGTGCACAGCCACATCCATGCTCTGGGCCAGTGCCGCAAAATCATCCGCGAACACCAGCTGACCCCGGTCATTGCCGGTGACACCGCCGGTTCTGCCCGCGAAGTCAGGGACTGGAACGACCCGACAAAGCTTTCCCTGGCCCCGCCTTTGGCGGCCGAACTGTACGGGCTGGAAGTCCTTGCCTCGTCGGTGGAGGACGACCCCACCAACACCACGCGCTTCGTGGTCCTGGCGCGCAAGCAAGAACTGCCAACTCGCAGCGAGCTTCCCGAAACGGTTGTCACCACCTTGGTTTTCCAGGTCCGAAACGTTCCCAGTGCGCTGTACAAGGCACTAGGCGGCTTCGCAACCAATGGAGTGAATATCACCCGGCTGGAGAGCTACATGGTTGGCTCCTCGTTCGCCGCGACAACTTTCATGATCGATATCGAGGGTCATCCAGAAGACCTGCCCGTGCGCCTGGCCTTGGAAGAGCTGGAGTTCTTCACCTGGGAAATCAAGATCCTGGGCACCTACGCGGCCAGCGAGCACCGCAGCAGCGTTTCCGCGGCATTCGTCTAGGAGCTCAGCGGGCGAAAGCGATTCGAAAAGTGCCAGCCATCAGCCAGTCGCGCATGGTTTCCAAGACGGCAAAAAGTGCATCTCCATCCCACGCCAGCAGATTTCCAATCAATCCGCCGGCTACGAGAGGGGCAGAACTGGCTCATGCGAACTAGCACATCAGCGTACATTTCGGAACAAGAAGCCAACCCGACGACGAGGCCTACTTGTTCCAGGAATAGCGGCGCTCGGGCCGGCCCACTCCCCCGTAGCGAAGGTTCACCTGGGCCAAGTTTTCCTCGGCCAAGTACTCCAGATACCGGCGAGCGCTCACCCGCGACGTGCCGAGCTTTTCAGCAGTTTCACTCGCGGAGATCGGCTCGCTTGCGTCTTTGACGATGTTTTCCACCAGCGTCATGGTTTCAGCGCTGCAGCCCTTGGGCAGCGGACGCCGATTCTGTCCACCGAGACCGAAAAGGCGATTCACATCCGCCTGTTCCAGCTCCTGGTCCGCGGCAGCATGCAGCGGCTGGTAGGTCTTGGCGTAGTGCTTCAACCGTTCACGCAGGTCGTCCCAAGAAAATGGCTTCATCAAGTAGTGGACGATTCCGCCGCGAAGGGCTTTGCGAACGGTGTCCATTTCCCTGGCTGCGCTAATGACAATGACGTCCAGCTCTGGCTGGACTTCGCGTAGTCGCTGCAGCAGGTCAAGCCCGTTCATATCAGGCAGGTGAATGTCGAGCAGGGCAAGATCCGGGGATAGCTCGGTAGCAGCCTTGATGGCATCGCTGGCAGTATGCGCTATCCCTACCACGGTGAAACCCGGCTCTTTGCTGACGAATCCGGCATGCACCTTTGCCACCATGAAGTCGTCATCGATGACCAAAACTTGGATCAAGAGTCTTGCCCTACTTTCTGAGTGTGGCGGTAAATTGTGCGCCATGGTCGTTTACTGCTGTGATATCCCCGTTGCGACGCCGGCAGACCAGCCGGCTCAGCGCCAGGCCGAACCCCCGGCCTCCGGAGACCGTTGCGTCTTTGGTCGAAAAGCCTTGGGTGAAAATTTCCTTCATCGCGTCATCAGCAATCCCGGGCCCATTGTCGCTGACTCTTACGGTAATGAGATTATCGGCTTCGTGCACTGAAAGCATGATCTTCGGCTTCGGCATCTCGGCAACGGCATCCATGGCATTATCAATGAGATTTCCGACGATCGTGGTCAGGTCCCTTGCGATTTGCTCATCACCACGGCCCAGCCGGGAATCATTTGAAACTTCGAGCAGGATTCCGCGCTCGGTGGCGACGCTTGCCTTGGCAATCAGCAGCGCTGCGATGGTCGGCTCCTGAATGTGCGCCGATACGTCTTCGAAAACCTTGCTGCGGCTGAAGCTAACTCCGTCGATGAACCGGATGACTTCCTCGTACTCCTGCAATTGGATCAGACCGGAAATGGCGTGCAGGTGATTGGCAAATTCATGGGTCTGCGCCCTGAGCATGTCTGCTGTGGCCTTGCTGTCGCCCAGTTCCTGCTCTAACAGTGTCAGCTCAGTGCGATCCCTGAAGGTCGTCACTGATCCGAGGTCCTTGCGGGCCGTTTTCACGGGCATGCGGTTGAAAACAACAACTCGTTCGCCGATGAGGAACTGGCGGTCGGGTTGCTGTTGTTGCGTTGTGAGCGCCCGGGTGACTTGTGGTGCCACATCCAGTTCGGTCAAGGTCTGGCCCACACAGGTCAACGGAAGCTGAAGCAGTTCAATGGCAATGTCATTGGCCAGCATGATCCGGCTATCCGGGGAGACAGAAATAATGCCCTCCTTGACGCCATGCAGCAAGGCTTCGCGGTGTTCAAATAGTTCTGCGATTTCGCGTGGTTCCATGCCGCGAGTTTGGTGCCTGACCCTGCGCGAAAGCAGCACCGACCCGGTAGCGCCCAAAACCACGGCAATAATCAGGGTGCTCAGTGCGCTGGGCGCAATTTCCTGGATCAACTCCCGTGTGCTGGGGTAGCTTTGCCCGGCGCTGACTATTCCGACCATTTGCCCTGTGTCATCCAGGACTGGAACTTGCGCGATGAGCACATGGTTGCCGTTACGGGTGATTTCACCCGTCCATCCCCTGCCTTCTTCCACTTTTGATTCAGGGTGCAGGATTGAGGTACCGACATCGTCGGGGTAGGTAGAAGTAATAACCGTTCCGTATCGGTCGGCCAGGATAACAAACTGCAAGCCGGAGATGCTTCGAGTTGTTTCTGCCATCGCTGGCAGAGCCGAGCCCATTTCCGGGGCCGCGCTGGGTATCAGTGCCCTGAGCAGCGGGTTGGACGCCAGGGATTCCGCTGCGGACAGGCTGCGGCGTCCTTCAATTTTTTCGAAGTTATTGGTGGACTGGGTCAGGGAAACAACCACGACACCGGCCAGGACGACGGCAATAATCAGCAATTGGAGAATCAGGTACTGCCCGGCCAAAGAAATCCGGTGAGCAAAAACGTTGCCAAGCCGTGATGCCTTTATTTCCACCACTGCGCTCCTTGTCGCTGAATCCCCGATCGCCCATCTTTGGGGCACTGGGCAACCTTACCGAACTTTTAGATGATCGAAATCACTGTTATTGGTTACACAATGAACAGTATTTTCTTTGAGTACGCAAGCGTGACCCAGTTCACAACATTGCCTACTGTGGAGTTACTCGCAACTCCGATGAAAGCAACGAGGCTGAAATCAATGAAAAACTTCAAATCCTTCCGTGCGCTGACGGCCCTGGCAGCCACTGCCGCTCTCGCTTTGGGGGCGACCGGCTGTGGCGTCACCTCCGAATCCTCCAACGATGACGCCACCAAGTCAGAGGGTCCCATTGCCAACCTGCGCATCATGGTTCCCAACACCCCTGGTGGCGGCTACGACACCACCGCACGTGTTGCCGCCAAGGTCATGGATGATGCCAGCCTCGCCAGCAACCCGGAAGTCTTCAACCTGGCCGGTGCCGGCGGCACCGTGGGTCTGGCCCGCCTTATCAACGAAAAGGACAATGGCGACCTGGCCATGCTCATGGGTCTTGGCGTGGTGGGCGCCAGCTACACCAATGACACCGATGCCAAGCTGACCGAAACCACTCCCATCGCCAAGCTCATCGAAGAGCCGGGTGCGATCATGGTTTCCAAGGACTCCCCATACAAGACCATTGACGATCTGGTGAAGGCTTGGAAGGAAGACCCAAGCAAGCTCTCGGTCGGCGGCGGTTCCTCGCCGGGCGGTCCGGACCACCTGCTGCCGATGCAGCTGGCCGAAGCCGTAGGCGTTGATCCCAAGGAAGTGAACTTCGTTTCCTACGATGGTGGTGGCGATCTGCTTCCGGCCATCCTGGGCAACAAGCTGGCATTTGCCGCTTCCGGCGCTGGCGAGTACATGCAGCAGATCGAAGAGGGCTCGGTTCGCGTACTGGCCACCAGCGGCGAAGAACGCCTTGAGGGCGTTGACGCGCCAACCCTGAAGGAATCAGGAATCGACCTGGTCTTCTCGAACTGGCGCGGCCTGGTTGCCCCGCCTGAGATCTCCGACGAGGACAAGGCCAAGTGGGTCGACCTTGTTACCAAGATGCATGATTCCGCCGAATGGAAGGAAGCCCTGGAGACCAATGCCTGGACCGATGCGTTCATGACCGGCGACGAGTTCTCCAGCTTCCTCACCGATCAGGATGAGCGCGTAGCCAACGTCCTGAAGACCCTGGGTCTGGCGTGAGCGAAGTAAGCACCGCAAAGAACAAACGCGTCGAACTCCTGTTCGCCGCGTTTCTTCTTATCGTCGGAATCATCGTGTTCGTTGATGCGTCACAGCTGCACGTGACGTACTCCCAGGCGGATGTCGTCGGCCCCAAGGCCGTTCCCTACGCCGTCTCGGGCATTCTCATCGCCTCGTCCATCGCCTTGGTCATTACGATTCTCCGCGGAAATCTGGCCGAAGGAGAAGAAGGCGAAGATGTGGACCTCAGCCAGCCATCGGACTGGAAAGTCCTGCTGCCGCTGTTGGGCGTTTTCGTCCTGAATCTCCTGCTGGTCAATTGGGCCGGCTGGGTCATTTCCGGAACGATCATGTTCTTCGGTGCCGCCACGTGCCTGGGCGCCCGGCGCTGGGTGCTGACCCTGGTCATCTCTCTGGCATTGGCCCTCGGGTCGTTCTACGGCTTCTACATGGGTCTGGGCATCAAGCTCCCAGCCGGAATACTCTCGGGGGTGCTGTAAGTGGATACACTCAGTCTGTTGATGGATGGCTTCGCTGCGGCGCTGACTCCAGTCAACCTCCTCTTCGCGTTGGCAGGTGTCATCCTGGGCACCGCCGTCGGCGTGCTGCCCGGCATCGGACCGGCCATGGCCGTGGCCCTGCTGCTGCCCCTGACCTTCGGCATGGAGACTTCCAGCGCACTGATCATGTTCGCTGGTATCTACTACGGCGGCATGTACGGCGGTTCAACCACCTCCATCCTGCTCAATACGCCGGGTGAATCGGCCACGGTGATCACAGCCATCGAGGGACACAAGATGGCCAAGGCCGGACGTGCTGCCCAGGCATTGGCTACTGCGGCCATTGGTTCCTTCGTGGCTGGCACCATCGGCACCGCACTGCTGGTAACCGTGGCCCCGATCGTCGTGAAGTTCGCGGTCAGCCTCGGCGCACCGAGCTACTTTGCCATCATGGTGCTCGCCCTGGTCACGGTCACCGCGGTTTTGGGATCCTCCAAGATTCGCGGCTTCGCAGCCCTCGGGTTGGGATTGGCCATTGGCCTGGTCGGCATGGATCCGGTTTCCGGGCAGCAACGGCTGACCTTCGGTTTCGCGCCGCTCGTTGACGGACTGGATATCGTCGTGGTGGCTGTGGCCATCTTCGCCATCGGCGAGGCGCTGTGGATTGCAGCGCACCTGCGCAGCAATCCTGCGCGGACCATCCCGGTGGGCGCTCCGTGGATGGGCAAGGAAGATTGGAAGCGTTCGTGGAAGCCTTGGCTGCGCGGCACTGCTTTCGGATTCCCCTTCGGCGCCCTGCCAGCTGGCGGTGCCGAGGTGCCAACTTTCCTTTCCTATGTCACGGAAAAGAAGCTGTCCAAGCATCCCGAAGAATTCGGCCATGGAGCCATTGAGGGTGTTGCCGGTCCGGAAGCAGCCAACAATGCGTCGGCCGCCGGAACGTTGACCCCGATGCTGGCCTTGGGGCTGCCGACCAACGCGACTGCCGCCGTGATGCTGGCCTTCCTGACAATGAAGGGCATCCAGCCAGGTCCGCTGCTCTTCGAGAACGAGCCGGATTTGGTGTGGGCGCTGATTGCCAGCCTGTTCATCGGCAACACGCTGCTGCTGCTGATCAATCTTCCCCTGGCACCACTGTGGGCCAAGCTGCTGAAGATCCCGCGTCCTTACCTGTACGCAGGCATCTTGTTCTTTGCTACCCTTGGCGCCTTCTCGGTGAACATGCAGGTAGCTGACCTCTGGCTGCTGCTGATCATCGGCTTGCTGGGCTTCGCCCTGCGCCGCTTCGGCTTGCCGGTGCTTCCATTGATTCTTGGTGTCATCATCGGCCCGATGGCCGAGGAGCAGTTGCGAAAGACCTTCCAGCTCTCTGCAGGCAGCGTCAACGGTTTGTGGAGTGAACCTCTCGCAGTGGGAATCTACATCCTCATCGCGGTCCTGTTGCTGCTGCCCGTGCTGATTTCCGTAATCCGCCGTGCCCGTGGCAAGGATTCGATCCTGGCCGCCGGATTATCCGAAGGCGGGGAAATCACCGAAGACGAGGTGGAACAGTTCGATGCCGCTACCGCGGCAAAGCACAAGGCCGAAGGCAAGCACGGGCGTAGCACCGGTACCGAAAGGGATGAATCATGACCATAGTAGTTGGCTACATTCCCTCGCCTGAGGGTGAAGCTGCCCTGGAACGAGCCATCGTCGAGGCGAGCCGCAATGATGCAAAGCTGGTCGTGGTGAATTCCTCGAAGGGCGATCAGCTGGTGGATGACCGTCTGATCGATGCGAAGCAGTTTCACGAGCTGGAGGCCAGGCTGAGTGCTGCCGGGATCAATTTCTGGATCGAGCGCCGTTCCCAGGGGGCCGATGCGGCTGACCAGATCCTCCAGGTGGCCCAGGCGCAGCGGGCCGAGCTGATTGTGATCGGGTTGCGCAAGCGCAGCCCCATGGGCAAGTTCCTCATGGGGAGCAACGCGCAGCGCATCCTGCTCCAGGCCGAATGCCCGGTGCTTTCCCTGAAAGCGTCTGCCGACTGGTAAGCACGAAGTACTTGAACCGATACCGACAGCGGGCCTGCACCATCTGGTGCAGGCCCGCTGTCGTTTCTCTTACTGCTGGTAGGGATTTGCCGGTGGCGCATTTCCGCCGCCGGGCTTGG
Organism: Glutamicibacter sp. FBE19; assembly: GCF_015524875.1. NCBI lineage: Bacteria > Bacillati > Actinomycetota > Actinomycetes > Micrococcales > Micrococcaceae > Glutamicibacter > Glutamicibacter sp. FBE19. The sequence continues at coordinate 138,568 of NZ_JACKQN010000002.1, forward strand.
GCGTGTTGCCCGGGACCGGCAAGTTGCCGGCCTCCGCTGGCGGTGTTCCACCAGCCAGGCGAACCAGCTCGGCAGTATTCTGCGCGGTGCGAATCTGGGCGATCAGCGACTCAAGGCCTGCACGAGCGAGCGCCAAGTAAACCAGTGCAAACAGCGGGCCGACGATGAGCAGCATCAAGAAACCAACGGCAGTGTTAAATTGGAAACCGGTCACGACTATTCCGATATAGCCAAAGGCCAGGAAAATCATGATCAATATATAGACAATCTTGATGATTGACGGCGTGACAAACTTCCTGAATTCGAAATCAAAGAGGGCCTTCATCGCTATTCCTTACTTTCGGCCGACGAAATGAATGGCAAAGCTGACGTTACCCAATTCTTCGTCCCAGGGATAGTGGATCTAGAAAATACTCCCTACTCGCCTTGGCGAATCGGCTGATCTATCACGGATACTTTGATACCTGGCCGAGCCCCTGGATATTCATGAAACCGATCGGAACTTCGCCTGCCTGTTGCCGGTGCGCGGCGCACCGGAAAGTCCGGCGGCAGCAGTCCGGAGAATTCCGTTCACCTCTGGGTCCGTTGCGGGCTTGCAAGAACAAATAATTGCCAAAATCCCCAAGCACAATAAGTGCGGACTGCGCAGAGGCGCCGTTTGGACGCTCAGGGCTTACTCGGGATTCTGCTGGCTGGCAAAGCTGTGCTCTGCGCGCTGGGCGATGCCTGAGATATGCGCCTGCATGGCCTCTTGTGCAGCCGAAGGATCATCGGACCGGAAGGCCTCAATGATCTTGGCATGTTCCTCGATGGTGTGCTCGCCGCTCATGACGTTCTGCACCACCAGCCGGAAGCGCTGGATGTGCCCCTCGATGGACGAGTAGGCCCTATCGAGGAATTCGTTGTCTGCGGCCTCGACGATTGTCCGGTGGAATAATTCGTCAGCTTTCCAGTAGGCCCGGTAGTCCGCGAAGGCTTGTCCCCCACGCGCCGCGTTGAGCTCCGAGTTGCACGCTTCAAGCTTGCTGATCAGCTCGTCGTCCTGGTGCGCGCAAGCCAGCGCGGCGATGCCTGGTTCCAGCATGGACCGTGCCACGTGCAGTTTCTGGATGTCATCTGCCGTCGGCTCGGGAGCGACGCGGTAACCGCGCAAGGCTTCGCGCCGCACCATGCCTGTTGCTTCAAGGCGTGCCAGGGCTTCGCGAACCGGGGTTGAGGAAACCTGGAACTTCTTAGCCAGGCCGTCAATGCCAAGCTGCGACCCAGTGGGCAATTTGTCATCCAGCAGCAGCATCAAGATGGCGTCGAATACCTGATCTGCCAGCATCGGGCGTGCGGCAATCAGAGGTGTTGACTCTTCTGACGGCATTGCGTTCATGTTGAAATCCTATCCAACGTAAGCTCCGGACCAATCTTGCGCAACGAATCAGCGGTCGAGCTTCATAAGGCGCTCAAGCTATTGAAACTAAATCGTGCACGATGTACGGTACATGATATCGGAAAACATGACCTTCCTCACTAAATGACCACGGTCATTGTTCTGACGTTCGGACCATTTCCCCATAAAAACAGAGAGGGCATGATCATGCACTCGCACTTCAAGATCTCGTCACTGGCCGTAGCCGGACTTCTGGCACTGACGCTGGCCGGCTGCTCGAACCCCGAAGCACCGACCAGCGAATCAGGCGCCGCAACCGATGGCAAAGACGCTATCGGGGTGGAGGTCAACCAGGCTGCCCACGATGCCCTCCCCCAGAAGTACAAGGACAGCGGCAAGATGGTTGTCACCATGAGCGAAAGCTCCCCGCCGCTGCACTTCATCTCCGATGACGGGCACACCACAGTCGGCGTCGACCCGGAACTGGCCAAATCCCTCGGTGAGGCAATGGGAGTTGAAGTCACCATTGAAAGCGGCAGTTTCGATGCCATCATTCCAGGAATATCTGCCGGAAAATTTGATCTTGTCGTCTCCCAGATGTCGCCTTCCAAGGAACGCATGAAGGTGCTGGACTTCGTTGACTATTACCAGTCGGGCAGCGGCATCGGCGTCGCACCTGGCAATCCCAAGAAGCTTGCGGTTGATGAGCTGTGCGGCGTGAAGGTCGGCGTGCTGAAGGGTTCGTTCCAGGATCTCAAGCGGGTTCCGGAAGCCTCGAAAAAGTGCGTCGCTGATTCCAAGCCGGCTATCGACGTCATGACCTACCCGGACATGCAAGCCCCCATCCTCGCCTTGTCATCCGGGCGCATCGACGCGGTCTACGTTGACGGCCCGACCTTGGGCTACGCCATCAAGCAGGGAGGGAAAGTCGAACTGCTCGGCGAGAAGGATGTCACGCCCGTGAGCATCGCCTTTGCCAAGGACGCCGGTCTTGAGAAAGCCGTGCAGCTGGGGCTGAAATCCTTGACCGAAAGCGGCCGCTACCAGCAGGTCCTTGACGACTGGGGCGTAGGCAGCGGCGCTGTCACCGATTTCGCTTTCAACAAGGCCCAGTAGTTTCCGATGACTAGCATTTCAAGGTATCCGGATTCTGCCCCGGCCTCCGTCGATGAGCAGCACGAACTACTGATGAGCCGCCCGCGGACCAGCCACAAGATGATGTGGCTGACCGCGGGGATTGTACTCGTGGCAGTGGCCCTCATAGCCACCTCGCTGATCACCAATCCGAGGTATGAGTGGGACGTGGTCTTCAGCTGGTTCGCTTCAGAGAGATTATTTTCAGGACTCGTCAATACGCTGATCCTGACCGTGATCTCCATGTCGGTCGGCATTGTTGTCGGCATCCTGCTGGCGCTCGCCCGGCTGGCGCCGAACTACGTCATCGCTTCGGTAGCTGCCTTCATGATCTGGTTCTTCCGCGGCGTGCCCGTATTCGTTCAGCTGCTGTTCTGGGGATTCATTGCAGCGATTTATCCCCGCATCGAAATGGGAATTCCGTTCGGCCCCGAATTTTTCTCGGTCGACGCAAATGCCGTCATCACCCCCTTTCTGGCCGCGATTCTCGGACTTGGCCTGAACGAGGGTGCCTACATGTCCGAGATCGTCCGGGCAGGATTGCTCAGCGTTCACAAGGGCCAGACCGAAGCCGCCAAGGCGCTTGGGATGAAGCGTGGCTTGATTCTTTGGCGCATCGTGCTGCCGCAAGCCATGAAAATCATCATCCCGCCCACGGGCAATCAGACGATTTCCATGCTCAAGACGACGTCGCTGGTCAGCGTCCTGGCCTTCCCGGAACTGTTGTACTCGGCGCAAATGGTCTACAGCTCCAATTTCAAAACCATCCCCCTGCTGATCGCTGCAAGCTTGTGGTACCTGGCTATCACCAGCCTGCTGAGCCTGGGGCAGTTCTACATTGAACGCCATTTCAATCGCGGCTCGGGAAACAGGACTGAGCAAAAGCTGTCCTCGCGATTCAACCCGCTGAAAAGAAGCCAGCCAACAGTCCAGAAAGTCCAATTATGAGTGACGTCATTGCCGAAGCACGCGAAGTGCGCAAGCACTTCGGGCACCTGGAAGTGCTCAAGGGAATCAATCTCACCGTCAAGCGAGGTGAAGTCACCTGCATCCTGGGGCCCTCCGGCTCGGGGAAATCCACCTTCCTGCGTTGCTTCAACCAGTTGGAAACCATGGACGGCGGATACATCAAGATCGATGGCCAGCCGCTGGGTGTCCGAATCAAGAACGGGGTCCTGCGCAAGCAGGCTGAAGCAGAGATTGCCAAGTCACGCGAAAACATCGGCATGGTATTCCAGGGCTTTAACCTCTTTCCGCACATGACCGTTCTGGAGAATATCTGCGAAGCCCCGATTCGCGTCAAGAAGGAGGAGCGCAAGACGGTGACCGCCCGGGCACACGAGCTCTTGAAACGAGTGGGACTGTCGGAAAAAGCTCACTCCTACCCGGTGTCCCTCTCTGGCGGCCAGCAGCAACGTGTCGCCATAGCCCGTGCGCTGGCCATGGAGCCCAAGCTCATGCTGTTTGACGAGCCGACATCAGCCTTGGACCCCGAGCTTGTCGGCGAAGTACTCGATGTCATGCGGGACTTGGCCAAAGCCGGCATGACCATGATCGTGGTGACCCATGAAATCGGATTTGCCCGCGAGGTCGGGGACAACCTGGTCTTCATGGACGGCGGCTACGTGATCGAGCAGGGCGATCCGCGCGAGGTCTTGAGCAATCCGCAGCATGAACGCACCCAGCAATTCCTCGCCAAAGTCCTATAAACCATTCCAAATTGGAGTTTTCTCACCATGCGTAATAAATGGATTGTCAGTATCGATGACTACCGTCGAGCATCACGTTGGCATCTTCCAAAAATGATCACCGACTACCTGGACGGTGGCGCTCTCGATGAGATCACCACACGGGCCAACCGCGAAAGCCTCGACGCGCTGATGCTGCGACAGCGGTCCATGGTGGACCTCAGCGACTTGCGCACCGATGCCACCGTCTTGGGCCAGCAGATCGATCTGCCATTGATCGTTGCGCCCATGGGCATGCTGACCATTTTCCATCCGGGATCGGACCCAGCGGTCGCCCGTGCGGCGGTGAACGCCGGTTCGATTTTCATCCACAGCGCTTGGGCAGGGTGCGCCTTGGAAGAGGTAGCGCCCATTGCCGGCGACAAGCTCTGGGCACAGGTTGCCTTCTGGAAAGACCCCGAGGAAACCGAAAGCTACATCAAGCGCGCCCGGAATGCCGGCGTCAAGACCCTGGTCGTGGCCGGCGACGTCGGATCCTCGAGCAAACGCGAAAGGGACCTGCACCACGGGCTGTCCATGCCGCCGCGGCCGCCGGTGGTCGACTACCTGACCACCGCCATGCGCCCGCAATGGATCTACCGCTGGCTCACCGGACGCAAAATGACCTACGGCAATTACTCCATCGACGGCCAACCGCTGCGCATGGATGAAATGAACCAGTGGATGGCCAAGAACAAGAACCCTGGTGCCAACTGGGCCGATTTCGCCCGGCTTCGCGAGCAGTGGGATGGAAATTTGGTCATCAAGGGAATCATGGATCCCGAGGATGCCGCGCGGGCCGTCGATGAGGGCGCCGATGGAATTTTCATTTCCAACCACGGTGGCCGCCAATTCGATGCCCAGCCTGCCACCATCGATGTCCTCCCCTCGATCGTTTCGGCGGTCAACGGCCGGGCGGAAATCTATCTCGATGGCGGGATCCGCCGAGGCCACGACATGGTCAAGGCCATCGGTCTTGGAGCGACCGCAGTGATGGCTGGACGCCCCTTCGCCTATGCCCTGGCCACCGGTGGCGAACCAGCTGTCAGCAAGGCGTTCAAGATCCTGCACGACGAGTTCAAGGGCGCCATGGGATTTGTCGGGAAAACACGTGTATCCGAGATTGACGAGTCCGTCTTCGCCCAGTGCAACCGCATCACCGATTACGTCTAGAAACACCGCAATAACTACAACGCAAACGGCCCGGATTCCCCGCAAGGGAAATCCGGGCCGTTGGCGCATGCTTATTGGGCCTGGTTGGCAACAAATTCTTGCTGCAGCCAGAACATCGGGCTATGCCTTGGCAATCGCTTCTTTCAGGGCCGCCAGCAGCAGGGCTACCGAACCCGGGTTGGCGTTCGGTCCCATCATCCCGATGCGCCACACGGTGCTGGCATACTGGCCCACGCCACCGCCGATTTCAATATTGAATCGCTCCAGCAGGTAGCCTCGAACCTTCGCCGAATCCACTGCCTCAGGTACGTAAACGGTAGTCAGCTGCGGCAAACGGCTGCCTTCCTGGGCAAACAGTTCCAGCCCCATCTCCTGCAGGCCCTGTTGCAACAGGCTGCCCGCCTCCTGATGCCGGGCGGTTACCGCGTCCAGGCCTTCGGCGAGAATCCGGTCGATGCCAGCTTCAAGCGAAGCAACCATCGCCACCGGTGCAGTGTGGTGGTAGGTGCGCCCGCCGCCTGTGGCGCCAGTGGCATACCCGCCCAGCAGGCCCAAATCCAGGTACCAGGACTGCGGCTTCTGGACCCTGCGCTCGAACGCGCGGTCCGAAATGGTGAACGGTGCCAGGCCAGGTGCCACGCCGATGCATTTCTGGGTTCCGGCGTAGCCCACATCGATCCCCCACTCGTCGGCCAGCACAGGCATGCCGCCGATGGAGGTCACGGCGTCGGTGATCAGCAGGGCATCGCCCTTGATGGCGCCCAGAGCGGCAATATCCGAAACCACGCCGGTGCTCGTCTCGGCGTGCACACCGGCAATCACGGCCGGGTTGGGGTGGGCGTCAGCCACGCGCTGGGCGTCAATTGGCGTGCCGTAGTCATGTTCAACGCGCACCACCTCGGCGCCCACACGCGAGGCAACTTCGCACATGCGTTCACCGAACAGCCCGTTGATCGCAATGACTGCGACATCGCCTGGGTTGATCGTGTTGACAAAAGCTGCCTCCATGCCGGCCGAACCGGTGGCGCTCAAGGGCAGGGTGCGCACGTTCTTCGTTCCCCACAGGGTGCGCAGCCCCTCGCCCACGCGATCCATGCGGGCAATGAATTCGGGGTCGAGGTGGCCGAGCAGCGGCAGGCCAAGGGCGGCGGTGGCTTCCGGGTACGGGTTGCATGGACCCGGACCAAAAAGGTGGCGCTGAAGAACGGTCTTGCTCATGACGGCTCGCTTTCATCTCATAGGGGTATCCCAACTGCGCTTCAGCTTATCCCGCCTCCAACTGCATGGCGAAAGGACCGAGCTGAATGACATCATCTCCAGCTTCGTTCCGTGCTTCCGCCGAGTTTGCCCAGCTGGCAGGCAGGCCTGGCCGTGGGGACGCATCAGCGGTGCACTTCACCGTGCTGGTTCGACGCCCCTGGTGGAACAAGGCGAGCACGCCTGGCTCATGGATTGCGGCGGCAGCCCAAACGGTGGCCCGGATTCAGCTGGGTTTCAGCAGGGCTATCCGGCGTCCTAACCTGAAACAGTTTGCAGATGTAACAACTGTTACTCTAGAAACTGTGACTGATTCCATTAAATGGCTGGTACTTCTAGTGCAGGTGCCCGCCGAACCATCCCGGCATCGCGTGGCAGTCTGGCGCCAGTTGCGAAAAACTGGTGCGGCGCCGATCCACTCCGGCTCCTGGGTCATCCCCGACGCGCCGGCCTTCACCGAGGGCATCGAGCGAGCCAAGGAGCTGTGCCGGAATGCCGGCGGAAGTTTCACCATCCTGCACGCCTCGCCTGACGATGCCCAGTCCACCCACGCCCTGGACAGTGCCTTCCGCGCGGCACGCGTTGATGAATGGAATGAATTCCTGGGCGACTGCAATAAATTCATGCAGGAAATCGCCAAGGAAATATCCATCGAGAAGTTCACCTACGCCGAGCTGGAAGAAGAAGACCAGAGCTTGGAACGGCTGCGCCGATGGTACCGGGAACTGAAGAAACGCGATGTGCTCTGGCTGGAAGAAGCCGTCCAGGCCGATGAAGCGCTGCGCGCTGGATCGCTCGCGTTGGAAGAGTATGCCCGTCTGGTCTATGCTGCCGAAAACGAAATCTGATGGCCACGAATACACTGGGAAATTCCAGAATCGCGCCGCTGTATGCCGCCGGGTTCACCACCGCTTTTGGCGCCCACAGCATCGCGGCCGGCCTCGGCTCCGAATTTGAATCGCTGGGCAGCAGCCTGCTTGCCTTGGGCATCCTGCTGGCGGTCTATGATGTCGCCGAGGTCATCCTCAAGCCGGTCTTCGGCTCCTGGAGCGACCGCATCGGTGCCAAGCCGATCATTCTTGGCGGTCTCGCCGCGTTCACCCTGTTCTCGTTCCTCGGGGTTTTTGCGCATGATCCTCTGGCTTTGGGGCTGGTTCGGCTGGGCCAAGGAGCCTCGGCTTCGGCCTTCTCGCCGGCAGCTTCCGCCGCCGTGGCCAGGTTCTCCGGCAACAGCACTGGGCGCTATTTCGGCCGCTACGGTGCGTGGAAAACCCTTGGCTATGTCTGCGGTCCGCTGCTCGGGGCGGTGTTGATCTGGTGGGGAGGATTCCCGGCCTTGTTCATGTGCATGACCGCGATTTCGCTGGCAACCGCAGTTTGGGTCGGCGTGGGCATGCCGAAGCTGCCTGTGCTTCCCAAGGTCCGCTACACCCTCAAGGACCTGGCACGCCAAATCGTGGAGCCGGGATTCATGGTGCCCACGATGGTTCTGGCCGCATCGACCGGAGCGCTGGGGACCGCCGTGGGATTCCTTCCGTTGATGGGCACGAACGTGGGGTTGAACAGCGTACAGAGCATGGGCGTGGTTTCCCTGCTGGCGATCAGCTCGGCATTGATCCAGCCTTGGGTGGGCAAGCTGAAGGACCAGTCGCGCCTGTCTTCTCTCACCGGCATGGTGTCGGGGCTTGTGCTGATCGCCGCCGGGCTTGCCTGCGCAGCCCTCTGGCCTGCTTTCCTCTCCCTGCTGGCCTGCGCCGTGCTGTCCGGGGCAGGAATCGGAATCACCACGCCACTGGGCTTTGCCCATTTGGCCGCTTCGACCCGACACGACCGCATGGGAAGAACCATGGGTTCCGCGGAGCTGGGAAGGGAGCTGGGCGATGCCGGCGGCCCCCTCCTGGTCGGTGCCATCGCTGCCGCCATCAGCCTGTCGGCCGGATTATGGGCGCTGGCTTCGGCAGTTCTGGCCGTAGCGCTCCTGGCTCTCTGGCTGCTCCGAGCCCCTAAAGCGCTGTGAACCGTGGCACTTGCTGGCAACGGACTGCAATGGCTTGCGGCTTCGCATTGAATGTACAAGGGTGGGAGGACGAGTCTGAAAGGAGAATGCCGTGAAGAAAATCCTCATGGTCCTGACCAGTGTTTCAGAGATGGGCGAAAGCAAGGAACCCACCGGATACAACGTCGCAGAAGCCTCGCATCCTTGGAAGGTGTTTCGTGATTCCGGGCATTTTGTCGACTTCGCCTCTATCAAGGGCGGCCAGCCGCCGCGTGACACCGTGGATCAGGACGATCCGATCCAGGTCCAGTTCACCACGGATGAAACGACCCGTGCCGGCTTGTACAACACAGCCAGGGTCGGAGTAATTGATCCCGAACAATATGATGCCGTGTACCTGGTTGGCGGCCACGGAACGATGTGGGATTTCCCGGACAACGAAGGCCTGCAAAAGCTGGTCGGCGCAATTTACAACAAGGGCGGGGTGGTCGGCGCGGTCTGCCACGGTCCGGCCGGGCTGCTTGATGTCGAATTGCATCACGGCCTGAAACTGCTCAGCGGCAAGGATGTAGCGGCATTCACCAACGACGAGGAAGTCGCAGTTGGCAAGGACAAGATCATCCCGTTTTTCCTCGCCGACAAATTGGCAGAGCAAGGTGCCAACCACATTCCGGCAGAAAATTTCGCGGAGAACGTCCAGGTGTCCGAACGCCTGGTAACCGGGCAGAACCCGGCCTCTGCGGCGGGCGTTGCCAAGGAAATGGAAAAGCTGCTGGCCGAGGCGATCCACCAGGAAAAGGCAGCAGAGGCGCGGGCTGCTGCTGAAGCCGAAGATTCCGAATAAAGAAGATCCCGGTTCCTTCAGAAGGAACCGGGATCAACTTGAACTGCTGGGGACTACTTGCGCAGGCCCAGACGCTCGATCAGCGAACGGTAACGCTCGATGTCGGTGTTCTTCAGGTAGCCGAGCATGCGACGACGACGACCAACCAGGGCCATCAGGCCACGGCGGGTGTGGTGGTCATGCTTGTGCATCTTCAGGTGCTCGGTCAGGTCCGAAATACGGCGGGACATGACGGCAATCTGAACCTCAGGCGAACCGGTGTCACCCTCGTGGGTAGCGTAAGCCTTGATGATTTCGTTCTTGATAGTGGCATCCAATGCCATAACAAACTCCTAGAGTTGGACCGCGTTCATAAGTCGGTGCAAACGCCGAAGCGTTCACGGTGGATACTCGCAACCGCGGACTGCAGCGAGAACCATCGTCAATCATATCACCGACGGGTGCGTCGGCGGGACCTCCAGGCATGGGTGAGATAGGGCACCTGCACCTTCTCGGACCGCTGATATCCAAGGTGCTCGGTCCAGTACCATTCGAGATTTGCTTCGACCTTGGCTCGGGTTGTTCCTGTCGCCTTGCGGTAATAGCTGCGCGATTTGGTCAGTTCGATGATCTCCTGGAAATCCAAGGGCATCGACCAATGCCATATGCCGTGCTCCGGCTTGCCGAATTCCGGCCCCAAGGGAGGTTCGAGCTCCGGGCGGTGGACATCACCGGCATGCATGATCCGGGCCAACCGGTGAACCCACGGAATGGACACATCAAGCTGGTTCCACAAGAGCGTTAGCCAGCCATGGCCATGCAACAGCCTGGCAGCTTCCGCGCTGGCTTTGGGATGATCGACCCAGTGCCAAGCCTGGGCATAGGTGACCAAGTCAAAATGGTTTTCAGCCAGTCCCGTGTCCTCCCCGGAGGCACAGTGCGTAGCTACGTCCGGCAGGCGCTTGGCCAGGACCGAAAGCATGTCCCGGGAAGGATCAACGGCGGTGGTCTCCACGCCGCGGGCCACAAGCTGTTCGGTAAAAATTCCCGAGCCGCACCCGATATCTACCGCAGTGGCAGGATGATGCTGCAGCGCAAAATCCAGTGCGGCCCCAGGATAGGACGGACGGATCTTGTCATAGCTTTCGGCATCCGACTGGAATGCCGAGGCCAACTCATCACGCCGCTGAGCGCTCACCACGAAGGCCCGCTGCGGCAGGGAAGGAATTTCTGCCATGGCTTCTAATGGCGTTCGGAAGCCAAGACTGTCCGAGCCTGGTCGACGTCTTCGGTCATTTGCTCGATCAGCGCTTCGATGCCGCGGTAGGCAACCATGGGGCGCAGGTGTGCAATGAATTCCACCACGATCTGCTGGCCGTACAGGTCGAAATCTTCCACGCCCTCTTCAGGGCGGTCGATCACGTGGGCCTCGACAACTCTCGACACCCCGTCAAAGGTGGGGTTCGAGCCCACGGAAATGGCCGCAGGCCACCGAACATCAGCCTCGTCGATGACCCAGCCGGCGTAAACCCCGTCAGCCGGGATGATGCCGGTGGCCTCAGGATCCAGGTTTGCGGTCGGGAATCCCAATTCGCGCCCCCGGGCGTGGCCATGGACCACCTCGCCTCGCATCCGGTGCGGCCTGCCAAGAATCCCGGCGGCGGCTTCGACGTTGCCGGCGGCAAGTTCTTCACGGACCCAGGTCGATGAGAGGCGGCGCTTGTCCCCCACGTCTTCAACGCCAATCACGTCAAAATCATATTTCTTGCCCAGCTCTTGCATGTAGCCGAAGTCGCCGGAATTGTTCTTGCCAAAGCGCACATCGTGGCCAACCACTACGGCCACCGCATGCAGTTTCTCCACGATGATGGAGCGGACAAATTCTTCGGCGCTTTGCTCAGCAAAATCCAGCGTGTAGTGGATCATCACGGTGGCGTCCAATCCAACGCCCGCCAGGGTATCAATCCGGTCGGCTATGCCCATGATCAGTTCCGGGGCATTATCCGGACGGTGGACCAATGCAGGATGCGGGTCGAAAGTAATGGCCACCGATAGGGCAGAGCGCGCTTTTGCCTGCGTCACCGCGGCATCCAGGACTTCGCAGTGCCCCAAATGAACACCATCAAAGTTGCCAATGGTCACGACAGTGGGAGCCATATCCGCGGGGACGGCGTCCAAGCCCTTCCAATAGTGCACTTTGCTCCTTTAGAAATTCTTCTGTGGCAGGCGGGAAACCCGCCGAGGCAATTCTTACACGTCTTTAGGCGCGACGCTCACTGCGGTTACGGTAAAGCCACCACAAGCCGACAATCGGAAGTACCAGCGGAATGTACCCGTACCCTTCCCCGAATCCGCTCCACACCGAGGGGTGGGCAAAGATTTCCGGATGCGTGAGCGACAAAATACCCACGACGATCACGCCGGCAAGCTCGATGCTCACTGCCCACAAGGACAGCAGCCAGGCCTTCGGCTTGGCCGAAGACAAGGAGAAGGTCGCCAAAATGTAGATCAATCCCGAAATCAAGGACAGCGTATACGCCACGGGAGCTTCATCGAATTTGCTCGCGATCTGATACACGCCGCGGACCGTGGCGGCCAGGGCCAAGATGCCATACACGGCAATGATGACCCGTCCCAGACCGGTGGACCGGCTTGGCTTGGGTGCTTTGCCTCCCGAGCGCGCTTCTGCGGCTTGAAGGATGCGCGAGTTGCGTGGCTTGTCGCCCATGGCTGTAACTCCTAGTGCCAGATCTGTTCCATGCGGAACAGCATGATGAAAGTGACCAGTGCCGAAGCGCCAAGAACCGCATTGGACCAGCGGCTCTTTTCGCTGATTGCCCAGAAGAACGCTACCGGTGGCATGACCAATGCAGTGACCAGATATCCCCAGAATTCCCACGGATCGCCCTGCACCGCATTGCCGGCCCCTTGCCTGATCGCCGCGGCAATGCCGTAGACCACCAGAAAAACCTCGGTGCAGGCGGCACCGATCAGTGCCCAATCATCTGGATGCTTCCGGATCGCCGTAGCGACCACGGCCACCACAAGGGCCAGCGCGCAGATCACTGCGCCAGCAATAAAAAATCCGTTCAAGGCAAACAACGGCTCGTCCTTTCGGGATTACTTCGCGGTGAATACGAGGGCAGTGCGAGCTTTGTCGCCCTTGTCCTCCAGCAAAGCCACCAGCACGCCGTTGGGCGCGAACGCCGCGACGGTCTGCCCCGGCTCAATATCCATGTCCAGGTGCGAGGCCGGGATGGTTCGGCCAAATGACAGCTCGATTGCTTCATCCACGCTAACCGTCCGGTTCGGGAACAAGGCAGCGGCGGCCTTTTCGATAGGCAGCATGGCAAATTCCTCTGCCAGCTTTTCGAGCGTACGGGTGAGCTCGATCTTGTATGGGCCCACCTCGGTCCGGCGCAGAGCAGTCAGGTGGCCGCCCACGTCCAGGGCTTCGCCCAGGTCGCGTGCCAGAGCACGAATGTAGGTGCCGGATGAGCATGAAACAGTGACGTCCACGTCGAGAATCTTGCCGCCGTTCTCGCGGCGGATTTCGTGGATGTCGAAGCGCGAGATGGTGACCGGGCGGGACTTGAGCTCGACCTGCTCGCCGGCGCGCACCCGCGCATAGGAGCGCTTGCCGTCCACCTTGATGGCCGAGACCTGGCTTGGGACCTGCTCGATTTCACCGCGCAGCTTGGCCACTTCGCGTTCAATGTCTTCGTCCGAGACGGCCGCGGCAATGCGCTCGGAAATGATCTCGCCTTCGGCATCGTCGGTGACGGTGTTCTGGCCCAGGCGGATTGTGGCGGTGTACGTCTTGTCGTGGCCGACAATGTAGGTCAGCAGCCGGGTCGCCTTGTTGACACCGATCACCAGAACGCCTGTGGCCATCGGATCCAGGGTCCCAGCGTGGCCCACCTTGCGGGTGCCAGCAAGCCGCCGGATGCGTCCTACCACATCGTGGGAGGTCATTCCCTGATCTTTGTCGACTAATACGAGGCCCGAGGCCTGCTCTTCAGTGTTCTGCCCGGCTTTACTCACGCTTTCCAGTATATGGCTTCGGCCGGAAATTAGCCTGCCACTGGTTGCAAGCGTGGCCGATCCCACGTGCCGTTCGCTGCCATGGCACCTGAGGCGCCAGGCCTGCGCCCAGGCGACGGAAACTCATCGCAGTTGCGGTCTTCCCCTCTGGCACTGCGCGGTTCAGGGGACACTTTTTATAAGTAGTTCCAGGAGATTCCAATCCGCTTGGGCCTGTGCCCCGAATGCTTCATGAGAACCCGCTCCGCTCGGACGGGAGAAGGACCGACGACGACTGTCGCGGCGAAGCAAGGAGAACATCATGAAGCGCACATACAGCAAGGTCGCTGGGGCTTTGGGGATCATCGCGGCCGCCGCCATGGGACTCAGCGCCTGCTCCACCGGTTCGGAAACCATGGAATCGCCAATGGCATCCACCTCGGAATCCAGCTCCCCAATGGCCAGCGAATCAGCCATGGATCCAGCCGGCAATCTCGTTGGATCCGGCTGCGCCGCCTACGCCGAAGCCGTCCCGACAGGTGATGGTTCGGTCGCCGGAATGGCACAGGACCCTGTGGCCGTAGCAGCATCGAACAACCCGCTGCTGACTACCTTGACCGCAGCCGTCTCCGGCAAGCTCAACCCGGATGTGGATCTGGTGGACACCCTCAACGGTGGCGAATTCACGGTTTTCGCACCGGTTGATGATGCGTTCGCCGCGATCCCCAAGGATGATCTTGCTGCCGTCGCCAAGGATGCCGACACCCTGACCAGCATCTTGACCTACCATGTGGTCCCCGGCCAAATTGCTCCAGAGGATCTTTCCGGAAAGCTCACCACCGTCCAGGGCGGGGATGTTGAGGTCACCGGCAGCGGTGATGATCTCGAAGTCAACGGTGCATCGGTGATCTGCGGCGGAGTGCAGACTGCCAACGCGACCGTGTACCTGGTGGACACGGTCCTGATGCCTCCGGCAAAGAAGTAGCTTCCACACCCGGAAGGCCGCGGGCAACCGTCAACGATGATGCTTGGTGTGGGCTCCAGGCATCACCGTTGACGGTGAAGCGGGTTCTTCGTGCCTTGGCCATTGCAATACGCAAAACGCCACGCCACAGGAGACAAGCAGAATGACACAGATGCGTGAGACCCTTAGATTCATGAGTTCAAATAGGCTCGATGCGAAGGAAGACGACACTGTGCAGACACCAGACGCCCTGATGCAACAGGTCGCGCTGGGGCACGAAGCCGCCTTCGAGTTGCTCTACGATGCCATGGCATCCCGGGTTTTCGGACTGGTTTTGCGGGTGCTCAGGGACAACGCGCAGAGCGAAGAGGTCACCCAGGAAGTTTTCGTCGAAGCTTGGCAACACGCACGGCGCTTTGATCCCGTGCGCGGCAGCGCTGCTTCCTGGCTTTTGACCATTGCCCATCGCCGGGCGGTGGATCGGGTCCGATCGAGCCAAGCGAGCCAGGATCGGGACTTGCGCATTGGAATCAAGGAATTCCAGGACAGCTACGACGATGTCGAAGAAAACGCCATCCTGCACGATGAGTCCCTCCGCGCAGTCCAGGCGCTGCAACGTCTCAACCAGGCCCAACGCGAGGCCATACACCTTGCATACTTTGGCGGGTATACGCACACGGAAGTCGCGGAACTGCTGAAGATCCCGGTGGGAACAGCTAAAACGCGAATACGCGATGGAATGAACAAACTTCGAGAACTGATGGGAGTAGCGTGATGGATAAGCATGAGAATGAGCTGGCCAACAGCTTCGCCCTGGACGCTCTGGGAGACAAGGAGCGCGAGGAGCTCCTGCATGGCCAAGAGCCTTCCCCGCAAGCACGCGGGGAACTGGACGCCCTGCAGGAAACCGCCGGGCTGCTCGGCCTGGCGGCCGCGCCCGTCGCTCCCCCGGCGCGGCTCAAGAACAGCGTCATGGACGCCATTCGCCAAACCAAGCAGCTGGAACCGGTGGAAGATATTTCCTCCGTCGAGGACAGCGCGCCAGCAGCGGATGCCCCTTCGGCGGCTGAACAGGAATCCGGGTCCTCTGTTCCACCGGGCACGGTTGAAGATGGCGGGGGCCGCGGAACTCAACGGTTCTTCGCCCTGGCCGCCGGCGTCCTGCTGTTGGCTGCGGTAGCCCTGGGCGGCTTGGCCATCAACCAGAATTCCGAGCAGCGCGAACTGGAAAGCCAGATGGCAGCCATGGCTGCCCATCAAGAAGAGCTGGCCAGGATCATCAGCGCCCCCGACACCCAGTCCAAGACGCAGACCCTGGAAGACGGTGCCCGGATCACCCTTTCCTACTCGGCGGGTGAAGGGCTCATGGCGGTGTCGACCTCCGGGATGCCGAGCCTGCCCAGCGACAAGGGGTACGAGCTGTGGCTGATTTCTTCTGACGGAGCGGTTTCGGCAGGAATGCTTGACGGCAGCAATGCCAACGGCATGATGCTGGTTTCCGACCCCATGAAGGGAATGACCCATTTCGGGATCTCTGTGGAGCCAGCGACGGGCTCGCCGGCCCCGACCACGGAGCCGATCATGGTCCAGTCGCTGTGATCCATCCTGAATTCTTGTAGCCGAATCCAATCCATTTCATTGGCTGTTCCGAAAACACTGTGAGTGGTTGTTCCCCTGCACACCGCAGGGGAACATGGATCGCAACGCATGAGGTGAGTAGCAGTGGGTATTTCGAAGAAGGCCAGCAGCAAGGTCCTTGTTTTTCACGCAATTGCCGGGTTCTGTTCGGCAGCAGTCATGTTTGCCGTTGCACAGTTTGCCTCGGCGTTCCTCAGCAGCGCTTCCTCGCCGTTCTTCGCGCTGGGCTCCGCCATCATCGATTTGACTCCGCCATGGCTCAAGGACTTCGCCATCGCGACCTTCGGCACTAATGACAAGCTCGCCTTGTTCGTCTCTATCGGCATTGTGGCAACACTGCTGGCTGCCCTGATCGGAGTGCTGGCCAAACGGAGTTTTGCCTGGGCCTGCACCGTCATCGTGGCCCTCGCCGTCGTGTTGGGCAGCGCTGTGGCAGCTCGTGCGTCAACCGGCGCCCTCGATATAGTTCCGACAGTGCTCGGTGCCATTGCCGGCATCGGGATTCTGCGTTGGCTCACCAATCTGGCCGGCGCTGCGGCCCCGGGAGCGCCAGCGGGTGCAAGCTCCAACAATGCCCCTGTCGCTGGCACCAGCCGCAGGAACTTCCTGCTAGGCTCGGCAGCGTCGCTTGCTGCTGCGGCCCTGGCCACCGGCGTTTCCACGTCGTTGTCGGCAACCCGCAACATGGCTGCCGCTGCCCGCAAGGCGCTGCGGCTGCCAGCGGCCCGCACCAAGGTCAAGGATCTGCCCCAAGGCGTCCAGATTGACGAGCCTGGCATGCCGCGCTTCATCACTCCCAACCCGGATTTCTACCGGATCGACACCGCGCTGTCGGTACCCCAGATTGATCCATCCCAGTGGTCCCTGCGCATCCACGGCATGGTGGAGAACGAATTCACGCTGAACTTCGACGAGCTGATGGCCGAAGAACTCGTGGAAACCTATCTCACGTTGACCTGCGTTTCCAACCCGGTGGGCGGCGACTTGATCGGCAATGCCAAGTGGCTGGGCTATCCGCTGCGCAAGCTCTTGGAACGGGCAGCTCCGCAAGCCGGAGCCGATATGGTCCTGTCCACCTCCCATGACGGATTCAGCGCGTCCACGCCCCTGGAAGTCCTGACCGATGACCGGATGGCCTTGCTGGCCGTGGGCATGAACGGCGAGCCATTGCCGTTCGAGCACGGCTTCCCGGTGCGCATGGTGGTTCCCGGACTTTATGGCTACGTCTCGGCCACCAAATGGGTGGTCGATTTGGAAGTGACGAGGTTCCAGGACAAAACCGCCTACTGGACCACGCGCGGATGGTCAGAACGCGGCCCCATCAAGATGTCCTCGCGAATCGATACCCCGCGGTCCTTTGCCAAGGTCCCTTCGGGAGAGGTCGTGCTTGGCGGAACGGCTTGGGCCCAGACCCGGGGCATTTCGCGGGTGCAGGTGCAGATCGATGATGGCCCGTGGGAAGATGCGCAACTGGCTGAAGAGGCCACCTTGGATACCTGGCGGCAGTGGCGCCATGTCTGGTCCGGGGCACGCCCCGGAATGCACACTGGCCGGGTGCGGGCCTACGACGCATCCGGAGAATTGCAGACCAGTGACAGGGCCAATCCGGTACCTAATGGTGCCAGCGGCTGGCATCAGGTGCAGTTCTCGGTGGAATGACCTCGTCGATGTTCAGCGTCGTTTCGCCGGCGCCAGCGGCCTGCGGTCTTCGCTAGGTTTCGGACGGACGACGAGCGAGCCACTTTTCGCGGGCCACGTCAAAGCCTGGTCCTTGCAGCAGCTCCCAGCGCGGTGCCCGTCCGGCCCGCAGCATGACCAGTTCGGCGATGGGGCCGGAGATCTCATCGCCACTGCCCTGGCTGTAATCAGCGTCAGTTGCCACCATGCGCAGGGATGTGAGCATGGGGCGGCTTCCGAGCAGAAGTCCCGTGTGCGCCAACCGGCGTGCGACCTCCACCGCGGCGTCCAGCGGCATGTCGTGCTCAATGGACAAGGGGCGAACGATGTCCTGGAAATGCACCAAGGAATCGGTCAGGGTTTCGCGCATGCTCACCACGGCCGGTCCGCGAGGCACCGTGGCAAAGCGATCGAATTGGCTGAGTATGGATGCAGCCCCGGCCCGTCCACGCCGCTGCCCGTCATGCAGCGTCGTCCCGTTGTAGCCGTAGCGCAGCATTTGCGGCATCAGCTTCAGGATGGCGGCGGGGCCCAGCTGCGGAGCACTGATCATGTGTGCGGCCACGTCTTGCACCGTCCACCCGACACAAAGTGATGGCGTTGCCCATTGCCCGGGATCCAGCCTGCGCAGAATTCCTGCAAGCTGCAGCCGCTGCTCAATGACGGTTTCCCAGATCTGCCCCTTGTTCATCACTCACGCACCTTCCAAAGTAGTCAGTGACTCTGACTAAATAGTCAGCTATTCTGACTACTATGTCAATGGAATCGCCCCAGGAAATATCGGTTGGAACGCTTCTGTTCATTGCGCAACGGGCCTTCGAAGAAGAAATCGCCGCTGAGCTGTATGAACAAGGATTCCAATTCACTATGGCGCAGGGCCGGCTAGCCGCGCGCATCGCCCAACAGGGCAGCCGGCTGACCGACCTGGCAGACGCCGCTGGAATCACCAAGCAAAGCGCGGCCTATCTGCTCAAGGAGCTGAAAAGCTCTGGCCTGGTGCAGAGCCAGCCAGACCCCCAGGATGCGCGTGCCCAACGAGTGCTGCTGACCGATCGGGGCCATGCCGCCCAGCAGGCCGCACGCGGTATTGAACGAGGCATCGAGCACCGCTGGTCGCAGCTGATCGGCGCCGCAGACTTCGCGCAATTGAAGAGAATCCTGGAAAGCTTGCGCCCGCACCTGGATCGGCATCAGCCAGGAGCAGACTAGGATTCCACGTGCTGCAGGATTTCTGCGCTGGCCGGCCACTTCCCCTGCAACCGGGATCAACGGCCCTTTGCTTGCCCGGTGTTCTTGATGCTCCCGGGGCCCGCGCGCGAACCGGAGAGCATTTCGCCCCAGTGCCTTGGCCACGTGGACCAGGTCGCCGCGGGACCACCACTTCGCGTTGCGGGCTATTGGCTGCGCAGCGCCTTGATGACCTTCTCGACCCGGCGCGTCCTGGTGTCCTCGCCGCGGGCTGCCACGATGGGATCCACGTGGCCTCGCTGCTTGCTGTAGGACAGCTTGTTCCAGGCTTCAAGGAGCTCTGGCTCCGCGGAGAGCAGCACGGCCAGCGGTTCAGGTACTTCGACTGTCCGCGGCTCTTCGTCCAGTTCGAGGTTGACCGTGACTTCGTCGCCCGCGCCCTTGCCCGTGGCCGCCCTGGTTTCCGCGTTGAAGGAAATAAGGAACTGCCCGTGCATGGAAGAAATGCTGTTCCGGTAGGTGTAGTCCCCGTCAATGCATACGACGACCGGGACGCGTTTGCCACGGCCGAATCCGAGCACGATGTCATCGGGAACGACGATGCCCACGTTGTTCCCGCCAGTGGCGCTGAGCGTTGTAGTGAATTCTGGCATGTGCGGCACCTTTGGTCGGATCCGGCGGTTTCTGACCACGCTATCCCACGGCCTGCCCGGCGACCAGCCCCTTGCCGGGATTACCGCTTCGCTATGAGGGGAACCGGGCTTAAAGCACAACGCCCCGGCCAGCACGCGATGCGTGTTGTCCGGGGCGCTGGCTCGGGAAGGGTCCAGCCCAGAAGCCCTTAGGCTTCTTCGGCGTCCTCGTCCTTCTTGTACGGGTCCTGGTCACCGGCGAAGTCCTTGCCTTCGCGCAGCGCCGCAACCTCGGCGTCCTTTTCGCGGGCCTTGGCCAGCAGCTCCTCCAGGTGCGAGGCACCCTCGGGGATTTCGTCAGCAACGAAAGCCAGCGTCGGGGTCAGGCGAATGGTCAGATTGCGGCCCAATTCCTTGCGCAGTGCACCGCCACGCTTCTCGAGCATGGCAGCGACGTCTTTCTTCATCTCGTCATCGCCGAAGACGGTGTAGTACACCGTGGCGTGCTGCAGGTCGTTGGTGACGCGGGCGTCGGTCACGGTGACATTGTCGATGCGCTCGTCCTTGATGACATTGCGCAGCGACTGGGCCATGAGGACCTGCACGCGCTTGGCCAGGCGTGCGGCGCGGGCTGAATCAGCCATGGTTTTCTCCTAATGGTTCAAAACTCGTGGGCGCTTGACCAAAGCCTATCGGTCAAACGCCCACGAATCAGTGAGTCACACTGCTAATTGCTGATGGGCAATT
Organism: Glutamicibacter sp. FBE19; assembly: GCF_015524875.1. Taxonomy (NCBI): domain Bacteria; kingdom Bacillati; phylum Actinomycetota; class Actinomycetes; order Micrococcales; family Micrococcaceae; genus Glutamicibacter; species Glutamicibacter sp. FBE19. Next base: position 158,925 of record NZ_JACKQN010000002.1, read on the forward strand.
AGTCGCGTGGCTTTTCGCGCATCTCGAAGGTCTCGATGATGTCGCCTTCCTTGATGTCGTTGAACGACCCCAGGCCGATACCGCATTCGAAGCCCTCGCGGACCTCGGTGACATCGTCCTTTTCGCGGCGCAGCGAGTCAATCGACAGGTTGTCGCCCACGACGTTGCCGTCGCGTACCAGGCGCGCCTTGGAATTGCGCTTGATGCTGCCCGAGCGGATGATCGAACCGGCAATGTTGCCGAACTTCGAGGAACGGAAGACCATGCGGATCTCGGCGGTACCGAGGGCCACTTCTTCGTATTCCGGCTTGAGCATGCCCTTGAGCGCAGCTTCGATGTCGTCGATTGCGGAGTAGATGACCGAGTAGAAGCGCATATCCACGCCTTCTTTGTCAGCCAGTTCAGACACGCGCTCGGCTGGGCGGACGTTGAAGCCAATGATGATGGCGTTGTCCACGGTAGCCAGGTTGACGTCGTTCTGGGTGATAGCACCCACGCCGCGGTGGATCACGCGCAGCTGAACGTCGTCGCCGACCTCGATCTTCATCAGCGAGTCTTCCAGCGCTTCAACAGCACCCGAAGCGTCACCCTTCAGGATCAGGTTCAGGGTATCGATCTTGCCATCTGCAACGGCCTTGTCGAAGTCTTCCAGCGTGATGCGCTTGCGGCGCTTGGCCAGCATGGCGTTGCGCTCTGCGGTTTCGCGCTTGTCAGCGATCTGACGGGCGGTGCGCTCGTCTTCGGTGATCAGGAAGCCGTCGCCGGCGCGAGGCACCGAGGACATGCCCAGTACCTGAACCGGGCGCGAAGGCAGTGCCACGTCCAGGTTCTCGCCGTTTTCGTTGAACATTGCACGCACTCGGCCGTGGGCGGTGCCCACCACCATGGTGTCGCCAACGCACAGGGTACCGGACTGAACCAGAACGGTAACCACCGAACCGCGGCCCTTGTCCAGGTTCGCTTCAATGGCTACACCACGAGCGGACTTGTCCGGGTTGGCCTTCAGTTCCAGCACGTCGGAAGTCAGCAGGACGGCGTCGAGCAGATCGTCGATACCCTGCTTCTGCAGTGCCGAAACCTTCACGAACATGGTGTCGCCACCGTATTCCTCGGGAACCAGGCCGTACTCGGTCAGCTGGCCCATGACCTTGTCAGGGTTGGCGCCTTCCTTGTCGACCTTGTTCACTGCGACGATGATCGGCACGCCAGCAGCCTGTGCGTGGTTCAGTGCTTCCACGGTCTGCGGCATAACGCCGTCGTCCGCTGCAACGACCAGCACGGCCACGTCGGTGACCTCGGCACCACGGGCACGCATGGCGGTGAACGCCTCGTGGCCCGGGGTATCGATGAAGGTCATCGCGCGCTCGCGGCCTTCATGGGTGTGGTTGATCTGGTAGGCACCGATGTGCTGGGTGATGCCGCCGTGCTCGCCCTCGATAACGTTCGACTTGCGGATAGCATCCAGCAGTCGGGTCTTACCGTGGTCGACGTGGCCCATGATGGTGATGACTGGGGCGCGCTCTTCGAGCACGTCTTCGCCTTCAGCCTCAAGTTCGGCTTCCAGGTCCAGGCCGAAGCCTTCGAGCAGTTCCTTGTCCTCGTCCTCCGGGGAGACGACCGAAACCTTGTAGCCCAGCTCTTCGCCGAGCACTTCGAAGGTTGCCTCGTCCAGGGACTGGGTGGCCGTAGCCATTTCGCCGAGGTGGAACAGCACGGTGACCAATGCTGCCGGGTTGGCGCCTATCTTGTCAGCGAAGTCGGTGATCGAAGCACCGCGGCGCAGACGGATCTCGGTGTCGCCGGTACCGCGAGGTACGTTCACACCGCCCAGGCTTGGAACACTCATCTGCTCCAATTCCTGGCGCTTTGCACGCTTGGACTTGCGCTGCTTGCCGCGGCCGGCGCCTCCCTTGCCGAAAGCACCGCCAACGCCACCGCGACCACGTGGTGCACCTGGGCGGAAGCCGCCACCGGTACCGCCGCCGCCGTTGCCACCGCCGCCACCTGGGCGACCGCGTCCGCCGCCACCGGCACCTGGACGTCCGCCACCGGCTGGTGCTGGACGATCAGTGCGGTTAGGCATCATGCGAGGGGTAGCAGTGGTTCCAGCGCCAGCGCCTGCGCCTGGACGTGGACCGCCGGCACCTGCACCAGCTGGGCGTGGACCACCCTGGCCGGCTGGGCGTGGGCCGCCCTGGCCTGCTGGACGCGGGCTGCGCTGGCCGTCGCGTGCTGGACGTGGACCGCCCTGGGCATCGCGTGGTGGACGTGGACCGCCCTGGCCCTGTCCTGCTGGACGCGGGCCGCGCTGGCCGTCACGCGGTGGACGCGGGCCGCCCTGGCCGCCTTCGCCGCGCATTCCCTGCTGGGAGGAGAACGGGTTGTTGCCTGGACGTGGGCCGCCTGGGCGCGGTGCGCCCGGACGTGGTGCGCGGTTGCCATCGCGGTTCTGGCCACGACGTTCACCGGAGTCAGGCGAACGCATGCCCTGCTGGGATGAGAACGGGTTGTTGCCTGGACGTGGTGCCCCTGGCTTTGGTGCTGGCTTGCTGCCTGGCTTTGGTGCTGCGCCGGGCAGTGGTGCACCCGGGGTGGCCTTCGCTGCCGGTGCCGCAGGGGCGGCCGGCTGGGACGGTGCCGGGGTTGCTGCTGCCGGCTTGGCGGCAGGCTTTGCTGCAGAGCTTGCAGCCGGGGTTGCAGCTGGCTTGGAAGCCGGCTTTGGCGCACCCGGGGTTGCTGGCTTTGCAGCTGCCGGCTTGGCAGCTGCCGCATTGTTGGAACCTGGGAAAGCATCGCGCAGCTTGCGCGCTACTGGAGGTTCAACGGTCGAGGATGCCGAGCGAACGAATTCGCCCATGTCCTGCAATTTGGTTAGTGCTTCTTTTGAAGTGATTCCGAGCTCTTTAGCGAGCTCGTGAACGCGGGGTTTAGCCACATCTCTCCTGTATTGATGTGATCTGCTCAAACCCCAGCTTCAAAGAAAAATCTTTAATCAGGAGGTCTGGCAAATCAGCTGTGTAATTCGTGAAATTCTTCCGTCGCACGGTGGATCACGCAGAACTGATAATTCATCGTTGTGCGCTCAACATTGCCGACTCATCGGGTTGCCATCAGATTTCTGACCCGCTTTCATCATGTTTGCCAGATTGCTGGCGTGCTGCCAGCTGATCTTCGTATGCGGCGAATTCCTGCACAACCTGCGAATCGTCCACGGCGGACCGGAAGGTCCTCGCGAACGCTTTTCGCTGTACAGCTTGCCGCACACACTTTTCTGTACCGTGGGTCCAGGTTCCTCGCCCAAAGGCAGAACCCTGCAGGTCCAGGCTCACCACACGCGGTGATGCGCCTTCCTTGAGAACCCAACGGAGCAGCTCGTTTTTACCGGTAACAGTTCGACAGCCAATGCACGTTCGTTGCTGATGCAGCTTCATGCGAGCGCCGTCGCCACCTTCCCTAGTTATGCGAGCCAACTACTAGTCTAGCGCGTTTGGCAGCCATAGCGCGCATGAGTTGTGGCTCACACAGCGCCAGGCTGCCGGACGCTCGACCAGATTTTCCTGGAACAACAGCTTTAGAGCTGTGGCTCCTTGCCACCGGAGGCCGCCAGGATGTCAATGCGCCAGCCGGTCAGCTTGGCGGCCAGGCGGGCGTTCTGCCCTTCCTTGCCGATAGCCAGCGACAGCTGGGAGTCGGGAACCACTACGCGGGCACGGCGTTCGGCCTCATCCAGGATCTCCACCGAGACAACCTTGGACGGCGACAGGGCCGCTGCGATGAACTTCGCTGGATCCTCGTTGTAGTCAACGATGTCGATCTTCTCGTCGTTCAGTTCGTTCATCACGGCGCGCACTCGGGTGCCCATTTCGCCAATGCAAGCGCCCTTGGCGTTAACGCCAGGCTTGGTGGCCTGCACGGCGATCTTGGTGCGGTGGCCGGCCTCGCGTGCCAGCGCTTCGACAACAACGGTGCCGTCGGCAATTTCTGGAACTTCCATTTCGAACAGCAGTCGCACCATGCCCGGGTGCGAACGCGACAGCGTCACTGCCGGACCCTTGTTGCCACGCTCAGCGGAGACCACGAAGGCACGAAGGCGATTGCCGTGAATGTACTTCTCGCCTGGGGACTGCTCTACTGGTGGCAGCAGCGCCTCAAGGTCGCCGATCTTCACCTGCACCATATGCGCCGAGTAGCCCTGTTGGATCACGCCGGAGATCAAAGTGCCCACGCGTGCGGAGAATTCCCCGACAACCTGTGCATCCTCGGCTTCGCGCAGTCGCTGCATGATGACCTGGCGTGCGGTCGAGGCGGCAATGCGGCCAAAACCGTGTGGAGTGTCATCGAATTCGCCGAGCAGAACACCAGCGTTGTCGCGGTCCTCCACCATGATGGCTACATGGCCGGTGCTGCGCTCAATGTGGGCGCGAGCCCCCGGCATGGCGCCTTCGGTCTTGTTGTAGGCCAGCAGCAACGCCGACTCGATGGTCGGAATCAGGACATCCATGGGGATGTCGCGGTCTTTTTCCAGAATGCGCAGTGCGTTGAGATCAATATCCACGCTTAGCCCTCCAAATCTTCAGAATCAACGGTGTCTAATAGTGCGTCATCGAAGTTCAGTTCTGGATCGACAACAGCTTTACGGATATTTTCAAAAGCATGGATGGCCGGGTCAAGAACCTTGGTCTTCATGCCTTTTTTGGCCGGCTCGCGGTGCTCGGCAACCAGGACATCAGCATCGTTGACTTCAAGCAGGCGTCCGCGCAGCTTGGTTCCATCGCTGAGCGAGATTTTGACCATGCGGTTGATGGCTCGCACCCAGTGGCGATGCGCCGTCAGCGGGCGGGAGAGGCCAGGCGAGCTCACTTCAAGCTCATATGGATCTGCAGATGCATAGGCAGCATCTTTGTCCAGTGCATTGGAGATGGTGGTGGTTACTTCACCGAGTTCATCGAGGTTCACCGAATCGCGGCCGTCGGCCTTGTCGACGATGATCTGAACGATCATCTGCTTGCCGGAAGGGCGCAAAGCGACTTCTTCTAAGAGAAGCCCGTGGGATTCTACTTCCTTGGAAAGCAATGCAGTCAGTCGCTGCGCTTCCTGTTCGGTATCGGCCGGCATTCCGGTCATGGATATCCTCCCACGCTATTCGATGTTGTCCTTTAAGCCTATAGTGCCTTTCGCTCGTTGAGAACTGCCAAACCGTCTCAGGTGAAAGAACTCACGCACTTTTTCTTTCACTGGTGGCGCGCAACACCACTATTGGCTGAAATCACCGGCCGATCATGGCATGATCGAATCGCTATGACTGAAAATTCTCCTCATAATTCCCGCCGCAGGAAGACAACAGCGCACCGCGCACCGGGCTGGATAGCTCCTGCTCTGGCTGGAGCAGTGGCGGTTGCCGTGACGTGGGGAATCGGCAGTACCTTGTTCCATGGCGCATTGGTCGATCACGGGCTGCCGGAACAAGTCAAAGATGCATCCGACGACGAACGCACCATGTGGGTTCAAGGCGCCACGTTGGCCGATCTGGCTGCGCGGGCCAACAAGCTGGCCGAACTGGCCCAAGGCCAGGAATCCGAAGCGCTCGCAATTCTGGGAACCTCTTTGTCCCAGGGCGCTGCCCTGCTTGGTGAATTGCAATTCGAAGAAGAGTCTCCCGCGCCGGTTGCGCAAAACTACTCCCCCGAACAAGTTGAAGCCCTGGTGCAGGACGTAGCGAATTTCTCCGCTTCTATGCCCGCTTTTGAGGATCCCTCCATGGAACGCAATGAGTTGCTCGCGCAGATCGCGTTCCAAACGAACTTTGACGCGCGCGATGCCTTGGAAGCCCTCGACGAGAAAGACGCTCCCAAGCTCGCCAAGCCCCTGAGCAGTTCAGCAGACGAGGGCAATTCCGATCAGGTCGACTGCTTGCCTTCCCCGGATTTGCTTGATCCGGCCGGCAAGGCCGGTGAACCGGACGACTTTGAACCGGTCGCCGTTGCCCGCGCATTGGATCGTGGCTACGCATTGGACTTTGTCCTCCAGCTGCACGCGGCACGTGGCACGTCCTCGCAAGTTGACGGAATTGAAGAACAACGCACCGCGCTGGGCAAGCAGCTAAACAGCCTGCGATCGGTGGTCGACCAGAAATGCGGCGATCTGCGCCAGCCAGCCTATGCCCTGCCCGAAAACGGGCTGGAGGACCTGGACAAAGTCGTTGCCAACGCGCAAGAAGACTTTGACCGGGCTCTGGTCACCGCAGCGGGCAACGCCGATGGAGGAGCTGGGAAGCGCATCGCAACACTGGCGTATGAGGTACTCAGCGGCCCCTCGGCTGCCACTTCGGATCAGCGCATCCTGGAATCCGGAACGGGCGTTAACTGACCCTGTGAGCATGCGGGATTCCTTTCACGCTGGCACTGACGTCCGTATTACAAAATAATCACAACGGTATTTTTCTGCTTCATACGTCGAGGAATGAACAGGATTAAATCCGAACAAATTCGACCACCGGCGTGACGGAATATCGAAGGTGAACCACCAAGCCAACCTACGATTTTCCACTCCACCCAGGCCCGCATTCCGCGTCGAATAGGACGGCGCATTGCCGGTTCATGCGAAAAATAAAAATTACGCAAATTCTCTCCAGGCATTCGCCCCTCGCAATTCATCCAATAAACAGCTATGGTGAAATCAAGTGCCGGAGGTTCGAGATTTGACTCCCCCATTTAGCCAGGGAGAAACAGTCCGTATCGAGGCATCAGCATGGGGATCCAGACACTCGTTACAACTTCGTACACAGGAGGATGGATAATGCCAGGTCGATTTGTGCGATCAAGAATTGCGCAACAAGTCAGCGAAATCATCAGTTCGAGGCAAGGTCGCGCCCAGCTCAGCGCTCACGGTTGGGTACAGGGAATGCCTATCGTCATCGCGCAGCAAGACGAACAGCTCAGCGATGTCATGTCCCTCGTCGCCGCGCACCAGCCACCGGTACTGGTAGCCACCACCGATCCAGAGAATGGCGACCTGTGGTTCATGTATGTGTCCATCGGCTGCGTTGCCCTGCAAGTTGTAGAGCCACTGCCGCAGAACACCAGCATTGGGGATCTGTACCGTTCGGCATCGCGGTCGAGTTTCTTGACATTCCGCATTGACCAGATGACAGCCAGCTCGGTAGTCCATGCCATTGAGCCACAGCACGTGAGGCACCACGCAGGTTATACGACCGTCGAGGCCTCTACCTCACGCACCGTCTAGAGCGGGCGCATTCCCGGCTCACTGTCCGGCAAAAATCATGTCTGCACCGAGCTTGACGATTAGCGCGCTGACTACGACGACAAATACGATGCGGATAAATGCACTGCCCTTGGAAATAGCCATGCGTGCTCCAAGATAGCCACCGATCATGTTCATCACGCCCATGGCCACTCCTAGGCCGACCAGCACATGTCCGGTAGGGACGAACAACAGCAAGGCGCCGAGATTCGTGCACAAGTTGACGATTTTGGCCTTTGCAGAGGATTGCAAAAAGTTGTAGCCAAGAACTGTCACCATGGCAATGATCAGGAAAGAGCCAGTGCCCGGGCCAACCATGCCGTCATAGCCACCGATAATCAGGCCGATCAAGATAGCCCTGAGATAGTGCTGGTGCCCGGTGTAGCGAAGGCGGGAAAGCTCTCCGGCTTTTGGCTTAAAAATCGTGAATAGCAGAACCGCAATCAACGCGGCGATAATGATCGGCTTGATTGCTTCAGAAGGCAGCAACGTAGCCAGGGCCGCCCCGCCAAAAGCACCGATCAGTGCTGTCAGCGCCATCGGTATCGCGGTTTTCAAGTCCGGGCTGGTCCGCCGGTAGTAGGTAATGGCACTGGTAGTGGTGCCAAAGATCGACCCCAGTTTATTGGTGGCCAGCGCTTGAACCGGGGTAATTCCGGGAAAAAGAAGCAGCGCGGGCAATTGAATTAGGCCTCCGCCGCCAACTACCGCGTCGATCCATCCGGCCCCCAAGGCTGCCAGTAAAAGCAGGGCCAAGGGCCAGAAGGATACGGGTTCACCGTTGACGGACAGGAATTCCACTATCTCTTGCACCGCGCTACTCCCCTATTCAGTTATTTTCAAGGCGCTCAGGCAGTCAGCTCTTCAACAACATCCTCGACCTTGACGTCGCGGCGTTCGCCGGTGGCTCGGTCCTTGACCTCAACCACGCCATCAGCCAAGCCACGGCCAACAACCACGATGGTTGGAATGCCGATCAGCTCGGCATCCGAGAACTTCACGCCAGCCGAAAGCTTTGGACGGTCGTCAAGGATGACGTCCTGGCCCGAAGCTTCAAGTTCGGCAGCCAGCTTTTCAGCGGCCTCGAGCATCTCTGCCCCCTTGCCGGTGACAACAATGTGCACGTCGGCCGGCGCGATCTGCTTAGGCCAGGCCAGACCGTTCTCATCGTGGTAAGCCTCAGCCAGGGCAGCCACAGCGCGGGTGACACCGATGCCGTAGGAACCCATGGTGACAACCTGCAGCTTGCCGTTCTGGTCCAGCACCTTCAGATCCAGTGCCTTGGCATACTTGCGGCCAAGCTGGAAGATGTGTCCCATTTCGATACCGCGCTCGGTGCGCAGCGGGCCGGAGCCATCCGGTGCCGGATCGCCTTCGAGGACGTTGACCGCTTCGATGGTTCCATCAAAAGCGAAGTCGCGGCTGGCTACCAGGCCAAAGACGTGCTTGCCGTGCTCGTTGGCGCCGGTGATCCAGGTGGTGCCGGAAACCACGCGTGGATCAACCAGGTAGGTGATTCCGCCTTCAGTTTCCTTGCCCAGCAGTTGCTGGTCCAGTCCCAGAGCTGGGCCCAGGTAACCGGTGACGATCTCCGGGTGGCTCTTGAGGTCTTCAGCGGTGGCCTGCTCAACGGAAACCTCGCCGTTGATGCCCAGGGCGACACCGATGGTTGCTTCCAGACGCTTCTCGTCCACCTGGCGGTCGCCTGGCACGCCAAGAACGACCAAGTGGCGGTTGCCCTCTGGATCAATGACAGCCAGCACCACGTTCTTCAGGGTGTCCTTGGCTTCCCATGCACGATCCTGGCGGGGGCGCAGCTCATTGGCGGCCACAACCAGGGTATCGATGGTCGGGGTGTTAGGCGTCTCGACGACTTCGAAAGCAGGAGCCGCGGTGTAGTCGATGGCGTCCGGCACCACAGTGGTGACAGCTTCAACGTTGGCCGCGTAGCCACCGGGCGAGCGGACAAAGGTGTCCTCGCCGATGGCGGTTGGGTGCAAGAACTCTTCGGACTTCGAACCGCCCATGGCACCTGCCTGGGCGAAAACAGGAACAACTTCCAGGCCAAGGCGCTGGAAAATCTTCAGGTAGGCACCGCGGTGAGCCATGTAGGCCTCGTCCAGTCCGGCATCATCAATGTTGAAGGAGTAGGAGTCCTTCATGATGAATTCCCGGCCGCGCAGCAGGCCCGCGCGCGGGCGAGCTTCGTCGCGGTACTTGTTCTGGATCTGGTAGAGGTAGACCGGAAGGTCCTTGTAGGAGTTGTACAGGTCCTTGACCAGAAGGGTGAACATTTCCTCGTGGGTCGGTGCCAAGAGGTAGTCGGCTTCTTTGCGGTCCTTCAGACGGAACAGGCCATCACCGTACTCAGTCCAACGGCCGGTCTGCTCATATGGTTCGCGCGGCAGCAGCGCAGGGAAATGCACTTCCTGGCCGCCGATGGCGTTCATTTCCTCGCGCACAATAGCTTCAACGCGCGCAAGGACTTTCAAACCCAGCGGCAACCAGGTGTAGATGCCCGGGGCCGCACGGCGGATATAACCGGCGCGTACCAACAGCTTGTGGCTGGCGACTTCGGCGTCAACCGGATCTTCACGCAAGGTGCGCAAGAAGGTAGTGGAAAGCTTCAAAACCACTCGGGGGCGTCCTATTCCGTCCGTCGACGACCGAAAAGTATTTTCGGTGTCGACTAGCTATGCAAAATCAATGGGTTTTCGGCCGTAAAGTCGACCGATTCCAATGCTACCGCTTCGGGCCACTTCCCAATAAATTCAAGGGCTGCGAGCTAGCTCGTGTTGCGAAAAGCGCCAATAGGAATCAGGACCTGCACGATCCAAAAAACGGTTTTTCCCAGCCAGAAGGCAATCGCGGGCCGCACTACCGCGATTCACGGTTAGGATGGCAGGTCTCGGCGAACGCGTCCACCGACACACAGGGGCAGTGAAGTGGCCAGGAAAGCCGAAAGGCTCCCGCCGGTCCCTTGAGGAAACCGGAGAGAGCCAAACGTATGGGGAGTTCCTACTTAGCTGCCGACTTAACTTCAGCAACAGCCTTGTTCAATTCACCCGTGAGCTTGTCCAGCACTTCTGCCTCAGATGTGTCTCCGCCACCTGAGTAAACGACCATCACAGCATTAGCCCCGACCAGGCCCTGCATCTGGTAAGAACCGCCCGGGACCTCGGTACCGTTAACGGTCATGCTGGTCTGGGTGGCAATGGTGGTATCGGCATCAGAGCTGGCGTCAAGGACCTTGGCCGAAGCTGAAATCTCCTGGCCCGACATGGACATCGTGAACTTGTCGCAGCCCTGCAAATCCTTGCTTTCGGCCATGGACTTTGCTTGCTCAAGCTTGGCTGAATCCTCGTAGCCGAGCACCGAGTACGTCGTGGACTCCATGCCCTCGCCGGGGACGATCGCGACAGCCATGTTGGTGCCTTCAAGATCCTGTGTCCCCTGCTGTGCCACGAATTCGGCGCACTTTTCGGGGCTGATGTTCATTTGCTCAATCAATTTCTTCGATTCAGGCAATGACGCCTTAATCGTGTCGCCATCCAGAACCTGCGCCTTGGAGTTATCGCCCACTAGCGACTTGACCACCGCAGAGACCTGTTCAGCGGTCAGCGCCGCGGTTTCAGTCGACTGTTCTTGCGCAGCACCCGAACCATCGGAGCTACCCGAAGATTCGTTACCCGAGCTGCCGCAACCGCTCAATGCGAGTGCTGCCGCCATCGGCAGCACCCAGAAAGCTTGCTTCTTCATGGTGTAATCCTCACGTTGATGGTGAAAAGCCATCTCTAGTATTACACAACACGTTCGAAATAAAACCACATACCGGAACTATTGCGCCGCTTTGATTTCATCAAACGCTTGATCTGCAAGCTCCACTGCCTGAGTCGCCAATTCTGCAGGTTGCATCGACCCCGTTTGCAAGGTGACTAGAACAAAATTGTTTCCTTCCAACGCTTGAACGGCGACCGAACTCAATGTTTGCCCACCACCGGCATCCATGATGGTCGACATGCTTAGCGATCTCTCGGCTTTGACAGCCAGCGGCAAGATCTGGCGCTGGGCCTTCACTTCTTGTCCGCCCTGTTCAATGGTGACTGTTTCGCAGTCCTCAAGATCATCCAGTGCCAGTGCATCGTGCACGTTTTTTCGCGTGGCTTCGTCAGTCAACGAAAAAATCTGCACGACTTTACCCATTTGCTCGGAGCTGCTCGTCGAAGTGGCAGCCACTGAGCCGGTCAGGTCAGTGACCGTATATTTGGCGTTAAGTTCTGCGCATTTCTCCGGCTTGATTCCGTCAGGCACCTTGGCGTTCTTGGCTGCGGAAAGCTGCGGTTGCATCTGTTCGTTGCCGATCACCTGCACCGCGGGGTCGCCTTCAAGCAATTTGGAGGCGATGTTTTCGACTTGCGCTGCGTCTAGTGTTTTACCCGTAGCCGGTTCATCAGCATTACCTTGTTGGTCCGATGGGCTCGTGGACTCGGATGAATTCGGCACCTGATCAGATGAGCCGGCGGAGCAACCAGCCAGGGCGAGCGATGTCGCCAGCGGCAATGCCCAAAATACCAATCGCTTGGTCATGAAGTTTTCCTTTGTTGTCCTTGCAGAGAAAGTTGAGAGCACGCCGCTAATTTCTCTAGGTCAGCTCGCTCAGCAATTCGTTGATCGTCGCTGCTGCGCCGTGGACTTGCTGCTGTGTTTGCCCTTGGGACGTGGGTTGCTGGATGCCGATCAACACGTTAGACGTGGCGGCACGAACCATGAGCTGTTGCTGGGTGGTTTTCCCGTCACTGCTGGTAACCACGTAGCTTTCATCTTGTTCGGCTTCAGAGTCCATTGGCTGCTTTGCCAGATGGTAGGCGAGAGATTCATTGCCCGAGGTGACAGAGTAGCGAGAGCATTGCTCATTGGCCGAGGCATTTGCGTCCCACTGCTTTTTCAAAACTTGTGGATCTTTGTAGATGGCCACTGTGAGATAGCGGTCCTCGAATTCGATGGCGCCCATCGTGGAATTCTGCAGTTGGTCCGCTACTGGCTCAGCAAAGGCAACTCCGCATCTACTCGGGTTGACCTTGACGCTTTCAATCCATTCTTGGGCCTTCGGGATAGTGGCCCGCAACTTCTTATCGGTGATGACCGCGGCATTTGCATCTGTCTTAGAGAAGTCTTCAAGGATTTTCTGCAATTGGTCAGCGTTGATCTTCACTGGCGCTTGAGGAGTCGGTTCAGGTGCAGGTTGAGCAGCGCTGCAGCTTGCCAATGTCATCGTTGCGAGGCAAAAAGCAACGGCCAGATACGACTTGAAACCATTGGCTTGGGGCACAAAATTTCCTATCCCATTTAGCTTTACTCTCTAGAGTCTAGAAGATCATCGACAAATACGACGAGATTGCGGCTAAAGTGGTCCCGCGCGTCCGCAAGTACAAGCTGCCGTTGCCTAGAACAAGATCGTTGCAAAGGTGCCAACCTGCTCAAACCCAATACGTTGATAGGTCTTCAAAGCAGGCACATTAAAATCATTCACGTACAAGCTGGCTATCGGCGCGAATTGCATGGCGTAATCCACCGTTGCGCTCATATACCCAGAGGCTAAGCCGAGCCCCCGGTATTTGGGATTAACCCACACACCCTGGATCTGGACAACTTCGTCAGTCACGGTGCCCAAATCGGCTTTGAAGACGACCTCGCCGTTGTCATCGCAGTCGATGAGGGTATGTGCGTCGCGGATCAGTTGTCTGACTCGGCTTCGATAAAAACTTCCACCGTTTTCCAATGGGGAATAACCCAGTTCTTCTTCAAACATGGCGGCACTGGCTGGGAGCACCAGATCGAATTCGTGAATTCGCGCAGGACGAAGATTGTTGCGCCGGATTCCAGCGGGCTGCTGCGAAATAGTCAGCAGAGGTTGGTTCTCCCGGACATCGAAGATCTCTTGCGGGCCCTCGAGTAGTACCTCATGCATGGCCAGCACAGATTGCGCCGGGCCAAAGACGGAGGCGAAGCGCTGCCGAGATTCCAAGGCATACTGCGCATATTTTTTAGCCTCGTCCTCGGTCATGAGGGTAGGCGCCACATTGGCACCTACCCAACATGCCGATTCGAGGCCGGCGTCACCATCGAGCCCGACGATACGGGCGTAGCCATCCGGCGCAGCTGAACGGTGCAAGTTCACCTGAGAACGGGTGAAAATATTAGCGACGGGGTCGCGGTCGAGCAGCTCGATGAGCGCCGTCGTGTCACGGCGGTTCAGAGTCCGCGGCACCCTTTTGTCGCTTCGCCGGCTGTCTTTAGCTGACGGAGACCACGGGAGAACCCGAGGCAGGATTCTCGTCATCGTTCAGTCCCATTTCGTCAGCCAAACGGTTGGCTTCTTCAATCAGCGTCTCAACAATCTGGTCTTCTGGCACTGTCTTGATGACTTCGCCCTTGACAAAAATCTGGCCCTTGCCATTGCCAGAAGCCACTCCAAGATCAGCGTCGCGGGCCTCGCCGGGCCCGTTAACAACGCAGCCCATAACGGCCACACGCAATGGAGCCTTCATGCCTTCAAGGCCCTCGGTGACCTGTTCAGCCAAGGTGTAAACGTCTACCTGGGCGCGTCCGCAGGATGGGCAAGAGACGATGTCCAGCTTGCGAGGACGCAGATTCAGCGATTCAAGAATCTGGTTACCGACTTTAACTTCCTCAACCGGAGGAGCGGAAAGCGAAACGCGAATCGTGTCGCCGATGCCTTTGGAAAGTAGCGCACCGAAAGCCGTGGCGGACTTGATGGTTCCCTGGAACGCCGGACCTGCTTCGGTCACGCCCAGGTGCAGTGGCCAGTCGCCGCGCTCAGCCAGCAGTTCGTAGGCACGAACCATGATGACCGGGTCGTTGTGCTTCACCGAGATCTTGAAGTCGTGAAAACCGTGCTCCTCAAACAGCGATGCTTCCCAAACTGCCGATTCGACCAATGCCTCAGGCGTCGCCTTGCCGTACTTCTGCAGCAAACGCCGGTCCAGCGATCCCGCATTAACACCGATTCGAATCGAGGTGCCGTGGTCCTTGGCCGCCTGGGCGATTTCCTTGACCTGGTCATCGAACTGGCGGATATTGCCCGGATTCACTCGAACGGCGCCGCAACCGGCTTCAATGGCCGCAAAGACGTACTTTGGTTGGAAGTGGATATCGGCAATGACTGGGATCTGAGACTTCATCGCAATAATGCTCAGAGCCTCCGCATCCTTGTCGGTGGGGCAAGCTACACGCACGATGTCACAACCGGCAGCAGTCAGCTCAGCGATTTGCTGCAGCGTCGCGTTGATGTCGTGAGTCTTGGTGGTGGTCATCGACTGGACCGAAATCGGCGATTCAGAGCCGACACCGACCGACCCGACCTGGAATTGGCGGGTCTTGCGACGTGGTGCGAGTACCGGCGGTGGGCCTGCCGGCATACCTAGGCTGACCGAAGTCAATGGACGCCTCCGAATAAATTGTGGGTAAATCTCTTAGTCCAAGTATGTCACCGTATCGAGGTGAGCGGGTACTCATGCGAGAAAGGCCACGGGGTCGCCGTGGCCTTTCTCGCAACTTCAAAGCCGTTCAGCCATTAAGCGCCTAGTTGGCTTCAGCAATTTCCTTGATGCTGTTGAGCACCGTAGTAACCTGCTCAACGACTTCAGCGTCGTCCTTCGGGTGCAGCTCGGCGAAGCGAACGACCGAGTTCGGAATGGCCAGCTTGACGTCCTCCAGAACCTTCGCACCTGCGATGTTCAGTGCCTTGCGAGCCTCGTCCTGAGCCCATACGCCACCGTACTGGCCGAATGCGGTGCCAACAACAACGGTTGGCATACCCGAAACCGCACCAGCTCCGAACGGGCGGGACAGCCAATCAATTGCGTTCTTCAATACAGCTGGCATGGTGCCGTTGTACTCCGGGGTGACCAGCATCAGCGCGTCTGCCTCGGCTGCTGCGTCGCGCAATGCCTGGGCGGCAGCTGGAACGCCACCCTCAACGTCGGTGTCCTCGTTGTAAAAAGGGATGTTCTCCAGGCCACTGAATACGGAAACTTCCATGCCTTCAGGGGCGTTATGCGAGGTTGCTTCTGCCAACTGCTGGTTGGTCGAACCGTTACGCAGGGATCCGACGAGGGTGAGGACCTTAGTGGCCATGGGATGTACTCCTAAATCAGAAAATCAAAACAAGCTGACGCTTCATCTATTTTCAACTATCGGTGATTCCCATCAATTCCGCGAATCAAAGTGATCTAGAACACGATTGCCAATATCCTCTACTCTTGCTCCGGTTTTCTCCGAAGTTGCTTGGTGATGGATCGGCTGGATTTCGCATTCAGCCGTCTGCGTTGCGACCCTCTGGTTGGCTTGGTGGCCTTTCGCTGCGGAGCGTCCGCGGCAAGTCCCTGGTCGACAAGTCGTCCCAGCTTCTCCATGGCAATCTGCCGGTTTCGCCACTGGGACCGTTCTTCCGAAGCCGTCACCACTATGGATCCGGCGACTAGTCGAGCTGCATACTTGTCGAGCAGCCGCTGACGCTGCCATGCAGACAGCGAGCGCGATGCACTGATGGACCAAGATAATTCGACCCTGGAATCCGAAGTATTCACGTGTTGGCCACCGGGACCTGAGGAACGGGTGAAGTGCCAGGCAAGCTCGGCGGAAGGAATGCTCAAGCTGTCGTTGACGTGCAGATCCATAATTCTCCCTCCCGGATCCGTGGCGCCTGTCACGTGATCATTTCAAAAAATTCTTAAATTGATAAGCTCCCGCCCTTCTGCGAAAGAAGAGCGGGAGCTTAGCTCGCTGACACGCTAGGCCGAGAATTCCTGAAGCAACCCGATGACCGGGTTCCATTCGGAGATATTGGCCTGAGCAATCGCACCGACCTTGTTGAACGGATCATTGGCCAGCAGCTCGTTCAACACGGCTTCAGATTCAGCGGCAATGATCAACAAAGCGCCATCGGTAGCAGGAGTCGGTCCCGATGCCAGGACTCGGGCCGGGCCCTCGTTGACGAATCCTACGAGGTACTCGCGGTGCGCCGGACGGTGTTCATTACGCAGCTCAACTGAGTCCTCGGCGTAAACGTATTCAACAGCAAAAACAGTCATGGCTACAGCTTATTTCCCTAGGGTCAGAACAGTTGTATTGGCTTAAAGATGTCTGCGTATATTAAGAGGCCGCCCATAACCAACATGGCCACCACAACAACGTAAGTCAGTGGCAACAGCTTGACCGTGTCCACAGGCTTAACTTTTTTCAGCTTGAAGATCCGGGCAAACATTCGTTTGATGCCATCGTAGAGGGCGCCAATCACATGTCCGCCATCCAATGGCAGCAGCGGGATCAAGTTGAATGCGAACAAGGCGAGGTTCAATCCCCCGACCAGTGAAAGCAAGGTCGCGAATTTATCGCCAACAGAAATGGAATCTTCGGCGCTGATTTCCCCGGCAATTCGTCCCACGCCAACAATTGACACAGGACCATTTGGATCACGCTGGCCATCGCCAAACGCTGCCTGGGCCACATCCACCATGCGCTGCGGCAGGTGCAGGATGACGTTTCCAATGGTCAGCAACTGGTTGCCAATAACTCCAGGCACGGCGCTCAGCGGCTGCGTCAGGTCCTGCTGCAACGAGCTCATCCCAACAAACCCGACCTTGGTCATGATGTAATTGCCCTGGTCGTCGGTGAGCACATAGCCATTTTCATCGGTAGCTGGCCGATCAGTAAGGTACGGGGTCAACGTGGTGGTGCGTTTTTGACCGTCTCGCTGGTAATCGAGCGTAATCGATTGCCCCGGGTTCACCCGGATTACGTCGGTCAGCTTGTTCCACTCGCCCTGCTCGACGGCATTGCCGTTGATGGCAGTGATGGTATCGCCTGGGCGCAGTCCAGCTTCATAGGCCGGCGCCGGAACATCCTTGTCCGTGCATTCGGTCTGCTCGGCATTCTGCGCGCTGGCGATGCACTGATACACCTCGGAAACGGTTGTCGTCGGTGTAGCCTGCCCGAAGCTGGTGAGAACAATGGCAATGACAACAAAACCGATCACCAAGTTCATTAACGGTCCGCCAAGCATGATGATCACGCGTTTGTAGACCGGAAGCTGGTAGAACAGGCGGCCTTCATCGCTCGGCCGGACATTTTCATTGGCTTGAGAACGAGCGTCATCGACCATCTGCCCGAAGACTTTTTGGAACAGGCCCGGCTTCTTGGCTGGCTGCTCGTCTGCGGCCTCCGGGCGTGGTGGATACATGCCCACCATCGAGATGTAGCCGCCCAGCGGTAGCGCCTTGATCCCGTATTGGGTTTCCCCTCGCTTGAAAGAAACCAGTGTCTTGCCAAAGCCGATCATGTACTGCGGTACTCGCAACTTGAAGAGCTTTGCCGGGACGAGGTGCCCAATTTCGTGCAGCGCGATGGAAAGGCCCACGGCGACCACCATGAAAAGAACGCCGGCAATGAACAGAATTACGCTCATGCTTTTGCCTCCACAATCTTCGCAGCGTGCGCCCTCGCCCAGCGGTCGGTTTCCAGAACCGTCTCGACGCTGAGTGCAGCGTTCACCGGAGTGTAGTCATCGAGCACGTGCTCGATAGTTTCGACGATGTCGGTGAATCGAATCTTTCCATCGTGGAAGGCATCCACGGCAACTTCGTTGGATGCGTTGTAGACGGCCATGTGGGTACCCGAAGCCGCAGCGGCTTGCTTCGCCAATTTGACTGCCGAGAACACTTCTTCGTCCAAAGGCTCGAAAGTCCAGTTGGAGGACTTGGAGAAATCACAGGCCTTGGCGGCGCCAGCAACGCGATGCGGCCAATTGATGCCCAAGGCAATCGGCAGGCGCATATCTGGCGGAGATGCCTGGGCAATCACCGAGCCGTCAATGAATTCCACCATGGAATGAATGATTGATTGGCGGTGAACCACCGGCTCTATTCGCTCCAACGGAACGTCGAAGAGCAGATGCGCTTCGATTACTTCCAATGCCTTGTTGACCATGGTCGCTGAGTTCGTCGTAACCATGCGGCCCATATCCCAGGTGGGGTGCGCTAGCGCCTGGGCAGGGGTCACCTCGCGCAATTGATCATAGGTGTAACCAAAGAAAGGTCCCCCCGATGCGGTCACCAATAATTTGGATACTTCCTCTGGCGTACCTGAGCGAAGGGCCTGAGCCAAGGCCGAGTGTTCAGAATCAACGGGGGAAATTTGCCCGGGCGCAGCGATCTGCTTGACGACCTGCCCGCCGATAATCAAGGATTCCTTGTTGGCCAGAGCCAGCAAGTGTCCAGCTTCCAACGCGGCAATGGTAGGAGCCAGCCCGATGGCACCGGTGATGCCATTGAGCACCACGTCTGCTTCGCTGAACGCGGCCACTGTTGTCGCCGCCTGCGCCCCCGCCACCAGCTCTGGCTTGTAGCCGCTGACCGAGGCTTGGCTGGCTGCACGTTTTATCGCGGCGGCAAGTTCATCCACAGAGTCACTGGCACATCCAACCAATGCCGGGCGGTATTTGACCGCTTGCTGCGCGAGCAATTCCAAGTTGTATCCGCCAGAAAGGGCGGCCACCGAGAATTTTTCCGGCGCCTGGCTAATGACGTCCAAGCCTTGGGTGCCGATTGATCCTGTAGAACCGATCAGGGAGATCCTGCGGGGGTGTCCGGCCGGGGTAAAAGTTTTTTGGAAGCTCACCCATCCATTATGGTTCGTCTAACTGTGAGCGCCCAAAGCGCGCCACGCCCTGTGCATGGCATGGCGCGCTCTGCGGCAAAACTACAGCCCCAAGCTGCGGGCAATGAGCATCTGCTGGACCTGGGTTGTCCCTTCTCCGATTTCCAGGATCTTGGAGTCGCGGTAATGACGGGCCACCAGGGATTCGTTCATGAATCCATATCCGCCAAAGATCTGCGTCGCGTCGCGGGCATTGTCCATGGCAGCTTCGCTGGCAATCAGTTTGGCGTGGGCGGCCTCAATTTTGAAGTCCTTCCCAGCGAGCATTTTGGCAGCGGCTGCATAGTAGGCCAAGCGCGCGGTATGTGCACGAGAAGCCATGCGGGCAATCATGAATGAAACACCCTGGTTCTTGCCAATGGCAGTGCCAAAGGTCGTGCGCGTCTTGGCATACTTGACGGCTTCATCCAGGCAGCCTTGCGCAGCGCCGGTAGCTAACGCGGCAATGGCGATGCGTCCCTCGTCCAGGATTTCAAGGAAGTAGGCATAACCGCGTCCGCGCTCCCCCAAAAGATTTTCCTCGGGTACCCGCGCAGAATTAAAACTCAACGGATGGGTATCGCTGGCGCGCCACCCCACCTTGTCGTAGGCCTTCTCGGCGGTAAACCCTTCGGTTCCGGTAGGCACGATGATGGCCGAGATTTCCTTCTTCCCTGTCGCCTCATCGACCCCCGTGACGGCCGTAGCCGTGACATGCGAAGTGATATCGGTGCCGGAGTTGGTGATGAATTCTTTTGCTCCGTCAATCACCCACTGTCCATCTTCCAGCTTTGCTTTGGTGAGCGCAGCCGAGGCATCCGAGCCGGCGCCCGGTTCGGTAAGTCCAAATCCAGCAATGCGTTCGCCGGTGGCCAGCGGCGCTAGCCACTGCCGTTTTTGAGCTTCGCTGCCAAATCGGTAAATGGGCATGGCGCCAAGAGAAACGCCGGCTTCCAGGGTGATGGCTACGGACTGGTCAACCTTGCCCAGTTCTTCCAACGCGAGCGCCAGGTGGAAATAGTCGCCTCCTGAGCCGCCATATTCCTCGGAGATCGGCAAGCCGAAAAGCCCCATCTGCCCCATTTGCTTGACGATGTCATAGGGAAAGGAATGATTGGCATCATTGGCAGCGCTTTGTGGCGCGACTACTTCTTGAGCGAATTCTCGGACCATGTTGACCAGGTCTTGGTACTGTTCATCGAGTTCGAGGTTAATCATCAGGCTCTCTCTTCGTTGAGGGACGGACCGATATCGAATTATTGGATCTGCAATATGTCGATATTGGACTTTTTCTGAGACCAGCGCGCGAGCGTCTTGGAAGCAAGAGTCACGGCGCGTATGGTTAATTATTATTAACTGATTACCGCCTACTGGTGCGTAAACAGCTTCATTTTTGACAGTAGTGGCACCCGTCACACTTGTCCAGAGTTCAACTTGGCAATCGTAAGGAGATGATGGTGATGGCGAGCAGGTACCAGCCACTCAACGAGCCAACTGACCGCGAACGCGCCAAGGCAGAACGGCGTGATGCCCTGTTAAGGGAAGCCACCAGGCTCTTCGCCCAGCACGGCTATGCAGGGGTGTCCCTGGAAGACCTCGGCGCGGCCTGCGGCATATCCGGTCCAGCGGTCTACCGGCACTTTGCTGGCAAGCAGGCAGTGCTTATCGCTTTGCTGGTTGACATGTCCAAGGACATCTATGCCGGTGGCCAAAAGGCCTGCGAAGCGGGTGGGTCACCGCTTGAGGTCCTCTCGCGCCTAGTTGATTTCCATACCGACTTTTCACTTTCGCGCCCGGATATCCTGCAGGTTCAAGACCGCGATCTCAAGTCGCTGCCGAAAGCCGAATTGTTGTTGGTCCGCAAGCTCCAGAACTCCTACATCGAGTTATGGACCAATGAACTGGCGAAATTGCATCCGGCCGGCAGCAAGCAGTCCCACCGTTTCCGGGCCCACGCAGTCTTCGGTTTGCTCAACTCAACCGCTCACTCAGCGCACTCGCCCAGAACCAAAAAATCAGGCTTGAAACCACTATTGTCGAATATGGCACTCGCCGCGTTGACTTCCCCGGTAGTGTAGATCCCAAGCCATTGTTCCGCAGCGTTCCGAAACCGGCATGCTGACCCACCCGATTGAAAGGCCTTTATCGTGCAGCTACGTGAAGTCCGCCCTTCCGACTTGGACGCATTCTTCGCTCACCAGCAAGAACCCGAGGCGAACCTCATGGCCGCTTATCAGGCGCGTAACCCAGCCGACCGCGCGGTATTCGACCACCACTGGAACTCGATCTTGAACGATCCGACCGTTCTGGTTCGCACCATCGAGCACGAAGGCGACGTGGTGGGTTCCATCTTGGTATTTGACGGGGAAACCCCAGAGATCAATTTCTGGACTTCCACCAAGTACTGGGGCAAGGGAATTACCACCAGCGCTGTGGATGCCTTCCTGGCCGAGTACACCAAGCGCCCGCTGACGGCACACGTTGTCCAGGACAATCTGGGATCCATCAAGGTCCTGGAACGCCGCGGATTCAAGACCATCGGCACCGAGCAAATCTTCTCAAACGCCCGTGCCGAAGTAGTGACCGAAAACGTAATGCAGCTGGACTAGAACTTACGCTCTATTCAGCCTGAGACCGCAGGAGCTGGCCCATGAGGGCCGGCTCCTGCGGTCGTTTACCCGTGGTTATTGCCGAGGTCCGTAATACCCCTTGCCGCGGTCAATGTCTTCACGTGCTTTGCGCAATGCTTTCGACGTTTCCGGGTCACGGCTTTCCAACTCGTCGGCCTTTCGATCGAGTCCCCTGAATGCGCCGATGATAAAAGGAAACGCGCACAGCACAATCAACGCTGCGACGATGAAAATGGAAGCTAAATCCATAAAATCTCCCGGAGAGTCAGTGCGATCCAAGGCAAAACTACTCAAAAAACAGGCAAGGAGCCAGAAATAATCCCGGCTCCTTGCTTGCATACACGTAGTTACTTGCTGTTATTCAGCAAGCGCCATGCCTCGCGTCGCACGGCTTGCTCATGTGGATCAGGCACCGGAGCTGCGGCAAGCAATCGCTTGGTGTAGTCATGGGTCGGCGCATGGAGGACAGTCTCAACCATTCCCTGTTCCACGGCCTTGCCAGAGCGCATGACCACCACCGCGTCCGCCAGCATGTCCACCACGGCCAAGTCGTGGCTGACAAACAGGCAGGCGAAGTTGAAGTCCCGCTGCAAGTCCTGGAGCATCTCCAGGACTACTGCCTGCACTGACACGTCCAGGGCACTGGTTGGTTCGTCGGCAATCAGCAGTTCCGGATTCAAAGTCAGCGCACGGGCTATGCAAATACGCTGGCGCTGCCCACCGGAAAGTTCGTGCGGGTAGCGGTTGATGACATTGCGCGGCAGCTTGACGGCGTCCAGCAGTTCCTCGGCCCGCTTGATTCGCGACGCTTTGGTGCCCACCTTATGCACGACCATCGGCTCGGTGATGCATTCGCCAATTGGGAAGCGGGGATTGAGCGAAGCAGCCGGATCCTGGAAGATCACGCCGATCTGCTTGCGCACCGCACGCGCTTCCTTCGGCGAAAGCCTCGGCAGGTCATGGCCCTTGACCGACAGCGTTCCTTCGGCCACCGGTAGCAAGCCGATCACGGCCTTGGCAATGGTGGACTTGCCGGAGCCAGACTCGCCCACGATGCCCAGCACTTCGCCCTTGGCCACATCGAAGCTGACGCCCTCGACGGCACGGAAGATCTTGCCGCGCATGTTGTATTCCAGAACCAGGTCCTTGGCTTCCAGAACCAGTTCGCGCCCGGCCGGAGCGGTCGCACTGCTGTGAAGAGCATTCTCGGTGGTGATCGCAGGAGCGGACAGTCTAGGAACAGCCGCCAAGAGGCGCTGGGTATAGGCATGCTGCGGGTGCAGCAACACTTGGTCTACCGATCCGGTTTCCACCAGGTTGCCTTGGAACATCACGGCAACCTGGTCAGCCATATCAGCCACCACGCCCATGTTGTGGGTGATCAGCAAGATTCCTGTGTTCAGGCGATCCTTGAGTTCACGCAACAGATCAAGAATTTCTGCCTGCACCGTCACGTCCAGAGCCGTGGTGGGCTCATCGGCGATGATCACCTTGGGATCGCATGAGATGGCCATCGCAATCACAATGCGCTGGCGCTGGCCGCCGGAGAACTGATGCGGGTATTGCTTGATGCGCTTGTCAGGTTCTGGAATGCCCACCATGTCAAGCAGTTCAATGGCTCGGTCTACCGCCGCTTTGCCGTAGGCGATGCCATGCAGTTCCAGCGCTTCGGTCAGCTGCCGTTCGATGGTCAACACAGGGTTCAGCGCGGTCATCGGTTCTTGGAAGACCATAGCGATATCCGTGGCACGCATCTTGCGCATTTTGCCCTGTTCTAGGCCCACGACATTGACGTTGCCAATCTTCGCTTCGCCAGAGACATTCGCGTTTTCCGGCAACAGGCCCATCGCCGCAGTAGAGGTCACCGACTTGCCCGATCCTGATTCGCCCACCAGTGCTACGACCTCGCCCGGGCGCACTGCCAGGGACAGGCCCTTGACCGCGCGAACCACCGGACCGGAAGTCTCGAAGGTGACCTTCAAGTCATTGAAGCTCAGTGCATATTCACCATTGGAATTTTCTGGGGCGACATGGCTCATGGCTTCTCCTTACGGGTTGGCAGGGCAAACAATCCTGCACGACGGCGGCGGCGCTTGCCGGTCTGGCGTGGGTCGAACGCATCGCGCAGTCCATCGCCGAGGAAATTGACGGCCAGGGCGATGACTACGATGATCATGCCCGGCCACCAGAACAGCCATGGGCGGGTCATGAAGGCATTCTGGTACTGGCTGATCAGCAAGCCGAGGGATGATTCCGGTGGCTGCACGCCGAATCCCAAGAAGGACAGCGAGGATTCGAGCAGAATCGCACCGGCGATAGCGAAAGTGGCGTTTACTACGATCACGCCGATGGTGTTCGGCAGCAGGTGCTTGAAGATGACCCGGGAGGTGCGCGAGCCCATTGCTTGTGCGGCCGAAACATATTCGCGTTCGCGCAGGGAAAGGATCTCGCCGCGCACCAAGCGGGCAAGGCCTGTCCAGGTGACTAGCCCCAGCACTAGGGCCAGGGCGAAAATCGAGCCCGAACTGCGACCGGCAATCTGGCCGAGCACTGCGGCGAGCACCAGCAGAGGGATCACGATGAACAAGTCGGTGATGCGCATTAGCACTTCATCAACCCAGCCGCGGAAGTATCCAGCGACTGCACCGATGACAGCGCCGAGGAAGGTGGCGACTAGGCCCACCACGAGGCCGATCACGATCGACTTTTGGGCGCCGTTCATGACCAGGGCGAAGTAGTCCTTGCCCACCGAGTCCTGGCCGAATGGGTGCTCGCCTATGGCGAGGCCCGATCCACCTAGCCAGGTTGGCAGAAGGGAAAGGGTCGGTTTGCCACCATTGACTACGGTGCCGGCATCGAGATAGCTCTGCTTCCACCAGCCAGGCAGCGGTCCGAAGCCGACAGAGGTGAAGGCGATCACCGTAATGATCAGCAGCACCACCGAGGAGATCATTGCAGGCTTGTGCTTGATGAAGCGTTCGAAGACAATCCGCGACTGGCTCTTAGACTGTTCAGTCGAAGCGGCAAGTTTCGCGTCCTCAACCTCGGCGATAGACGTCAGGTTTTCTGGAGTCTTTCCGTTTATGTTACTCATCGAATGTCCTTATTTCCCTAGACCCGGATCCGCGGATCAAGCAGCGCGTAGACGATATCAGCCAGCAGGTTGAACAGAACCGCGGCAGTACCGGTGACCAAGAAGAAAGCCATGACAGGAGCCGGGTCCACAGCGTGCAACCCGGTATTGAACATGTCCCCCATGCCCTTCCAGCCGAACACCGTTTCCGTGACTACGGCGCCGCCGATCAGTCCAGCGAAGTCGAACGCCGCGATGGTTGCGATCGGAATCAGTGCATTGCGGAACGCGTGGCGGAAGATCACAGTGCGTTCACTCAAGCCCTTGGAGCGCGCGGTGCGAATGTAGTCCTGTTGCTGCACTTCCAGCATGGATGAACGGGTGTAGCGCGAGTAGCTTGCCAGGGAAATGATGGCCAAAACGATAGTTGGAAGCAACAGCTGCGTTGCGTTGTCCAAGAAGTTATCCCAAAAGCCGCCACCCAGGTTTGCAGTAGACGAACCGATGGTGCCGATGGGACGGCCTTTCAGATCCAGGAAGCCAGGCCATGCGCGGAAAATGTGGTCCAATACCGTCAGACCTGCGCCGACGAAACCCACTGTGATGGCAACTCCAGAAGCAAGCTTCGAAAGGCGACCGCCCATGAATTTTCCGATGGCGCCTGGGATGACCACAGCCAGGATTCCACCTATGAGCAGGATCCAGGTGTTGGCATCCTTCAACAGCCAGAAGGTCGCGTAGTACATTACCAGCACCAGCACCACAGTGATCAGCGCTGGGTAAAGCACCTTCTTTTCCTTCAGTCCTACGCTCATGGCGGTGGCGGAAAGGGCAAGCAGCAGAGTCAGGACCACGATGATTGCGGGACCCATCTGCGGATAGCGGTAGAAGTTGAGCCAAAGGCTGTATTGCAGCAACAGCGGAACGAAGATTGCGGTAATGATGAAGGTCAGCCCGCGGCGCTTCAGCGATCCTGCCAGCAGCATCTGCAACAAGAAGCCAACTATGGCACCGATTAGAATGCTTGTTCCGATGGAAATTTGCGGATCTTCAAGCCAGTCGTTGTATCCAATGGCCATATACTCCTTGAGCAGCACAGCTGCCCAGAACACAGGAAGTGAGAAGAACAAGAAGGTCAGGAAGGTGACGATGTAGTCCAGGCCCGAGTACTGTCGCACTGCGGTCAGCACACCGATGGCAATGCCGAGAATTGCAGCTATCACCGTGGCCAGGAGTACCAGCCGGAGCGTTGACGACGCGGCATTGGCAAGCAAGCCGCTAACCTCGACGCCGTTGATATTCTGGCCCAGGTCGCAAGATCCTACGAAGCATTTGCCGACACCGCCTAGCCAAGTCAGGTACCTCAAGTACCAAGGCTGTTCCAGATTCATGTAATCGATGCGTTGCTGCAACAAATACTCGCGATTTTCAGCGTTGCTTTCGCGCAGATCGCCAAGCGGGTCGCCAGAGTTGATGACCAGGATATATAGCAGCAGCGAAGCGCCAAAAAGCACGCCGACAGCCGATCCTAGTCTCTTGAGAATGAACTTCAACACGGTTCTAATGTCCTTTTTCTTCTCACCTTATGGCGCATGCGCCACCAGGTGCTGGTGGCAGACACACCACGGGGCCCGATGGTGATCGGGCCCCATAGGCGCTCACAGTTGGTTTAGCAGCTAGTTTGCCCTGAGGGCTTACTCAGCACGCTGCCACTGCTCGGCATTCCATACGATGCCACTCTGAGTAGCAGTGTGGCGGACGTTCTGGACATCGGAACCGGAAGCGCTCAAGCCCGGGTGCGCGAAGACCGGAATGCCAAACAAGTCATCCCACAGCAGCTTCTCGATGACCTTGGTCTGCTCAGCGTGGACTGCTGGATCAAGCGAAGTTGCCAGCTTGGTCCAAGCTTCGTCGACCGCAGGATTCGAGTACTTGCCGTAGTTCTGCTGCTTGCCGGTGGCGTAGATATTCTGGCCCGAGGTGATCTGGCCGGAACCTGCCCAGGCGAACAATGCAACTTCGTAGTCACCGCGTTCCTGGGTGCCGCCTGGTGCGAAGAACTTAGGATCGCCGGCATCTTCAACCTTGAAGCCAGCCTTGTCGCAAGAGGACTTGATGGCGGCAACTTCGTTGGTACGACGCTCGTTCGGAGCCGAGTAGCCGATTCGAATCTTGGTGCCTACAGCGTCCTGATCTTCGAGGATCTTCTTAGCACCGTCGATGTCGACCTGATCGTAGCGACCGTCGTAAGCTGCATCAACGACTTCCTGGTAGTTGTCCTGGAACGGGAAGACTTCGCGAGCATTCATCACGATAGCCTCGGGGTTCAACGGCTTGACCAAGTTGTCAACGATTTCCTGACGTGGAACACACATGGCGAATGCCTTGCGCAGTTCCAAATTGGTCATCTCGTTGCCCTTGGCGAAGTTGAAGTCCAAGTGCTCCCAAGTCAAAGTATCGCCTTGTTGGATATTTACTGCCTTGCCTAAGCCTTCAAGCTGGGCGAGAGTGTCAACAGTCGGCTGAGGAGCAATAACGTCGACGTCCTTATTCTGCAGCGCCTGGACCATGCCAGTATCAGCCAAGAAGCGGAAGGTCAGTTTTTTGGTGGCAGGAGGAGTTCCGTAGTAGTCCTCGTTTGCGGTCAGCGTGACCGATTCGCCGGCCTTCCAGGACTCCAACTTGTATGGGCCAGATACCGGAACATCAGCTTCATCCGGCAGCGTTCCCGGCTTAGTCATCCAGCCGTCGTTCCAGAATTTGGCGGCCTTTTCCAGCTTCTTGGAATCGCCATCCTGAATTGCCTTGACCAGTTCTTCGGTGCTCAGGCCACCGTGCTTTGCAACAACGTGTGCCGGGTGCATGAGCCAGGTCTGCAGTTGCCAGTCCGGATCCGGATCCTTGAAGGTGACGGTGAATTCCTTGCCGTCTGCTGCGCCCTCTGGCCCCTTGGGGACAGTGTCGCCCAAATCGGTGGAAACCGAGTTGAACAGTGGCTTGTCCTTGGAGCCGTTGTTCAGGTTCGTGTTCTGCATGCCCCAGGCCATCACGGCGTCGGCTACGGTGATCGGCGTTCCATCGGACCACTTGGCGTTTTCGTTGATGGTGTACTTAATGGTCAGTGGGTCGTCGCTGACCTTCTCGTAGGATCCCAGGTCCTTGTTCTGGTAGATGGCGCCGTCAGTGCCCATGTAGTAGAAGCTGGCGAACATGCGGTCGACGATAGCCGAGTTGTAGGTGGAGTACGTCTGCGGCGTGTAGCCGTTGTAGCTGATGAACTCGGGAGCACCAACGGTGACCTTGAGGGTATCGTCCTTGGTAGTGACATCGCCCAGATCCGCCAGGCCAGAGTTGGTGACTTCAGCGCCACCGTTCGACTCGGTGCTCTTGCTTGCCTCCGAAGATGCATCGCCTCCGCCTGGGGCACATGCAGACAGTGCCAATGCCAGGGCAGCGCCCGCAACTACTGCTTTCGAAACGCGCTGAAACCGCATTTCGCCTCCTTGAGATCGTGATGATACGAGTTGTGAATCGGTGTGATTCCTTGTGGACCAAATCACATGACCGATCCATTGAGGAATACACTAACCCGAATTTTCTGGCTTGGATAGAGAAAGACTCGTTTCACATCTCCCCGCTCGAACTGTTCTTGAGAGCCATTTGCAACGAGCTTGTTACCGACGAGTTGATGCGACGCACGCCACATCCGCGAGATTTCAAGGGTTTCTTTCAGATTGGGAAAAATCAATCAGAACGCATGCGTTACGACTATGTTTCAAGGATGGTTTTATAACAGTTTTGCAACGTTTGCTTCAGTTTGAAAAAATCTGAAATATTCGTTGAATATGACGAAGCCTGAAGTTCCCGAAAACGAAAATGGACCGTCGAAACCTTCCGGTTTCGACGGCCCATCAAGGAGTTCTCTGAATCTGGCTAGATCAGAGAAGCACCCGGAATCGCACCCAGCAGGTTGCGGGTGTATTCGCTCTTGGGAGCATTGAAAATCTCGTCGGCAGTTCCCTGCTCTACGATCTTGCCATGTTCCATCACGCAGACGTTGTCTGCAATCTGGCGAACTACTGCCAGGTCGTGGGTGATGAACAGGTAGGTCAGTCCCATATCCCGCTGCAGTTCGTCCAGAAGCTCCAGCACCTGCGCCTGGACCAAGACGTCCAAAGCAGATACGGCCTCGTCGCAGACGATCATCTCCGGCTGCAAAGCCAGTGCACGGGCGATAGCAATACGCTGGCGCTGGCCACCGGAGAGTTCATTCGGGAACCTGTGCATGGTCGAAGCCGGCATGGATACCTGCTCCAGCAATTCCTTGACCTTCTTCTGGCGCGAAGCGCTATTGCCAATCCCGTGAATGCGCAATGGCTCCTCGATCGTTCGATAAATCGAATACATCGGATCTAGCGAACCATAAGGATCCTGGAAGATCGGCTGCACGCGGCGACGGTACTTGAACAACTTCTTTTCGCTCAAATTCCCGATCTGTTCGCCGTCGAAGACGATCTCACCCTCGGTCTTGTCCAAGAGATTCAGCACCATCTGGGCGATGGTGGACTTGCCGGAACCGGATTCGCCCACCACTGCCGTCGTGGTGCCCTTCGGAATTTCGAAGGATACGTTGTCCACCGCGGTGAACTTTTCTTTCTTGCCGAAGCCCTTGCGGATGTCATAGACCTTGGTCAGGTTGCTGACCTTCAGCAGTGGCTCGGCTTTTCCCGGAACGATTTCGTCAACAATGGCCTCATGCTTGTCGCCACGCTGTGCAGACAAGGACGGAGCAGAGTTGATCAGCCGCTTGGTGTATGGGTGCTGCGGGTTGCGCAGGATGTCCAGCGCCGGGCCGTATTCAACGACGCGACCCTTGTACATCACGACAACTTTTTCCGCGCGCTCGGCAGCAAGCCCGAGGTCGTGGGTGATCAACAAGACCGCGGTGCCCAGCTCGGTGGTCATCGTATCCAGATGATCCAGAATCTGCTGCTGGACGGTTACGTCCAAGGCACTGGTGGGCTCATCGGCAATCAGCAGGCGCGGACGGCATGCCAGGCCAATAGCAATCAGCGCACGCTGGCGCATGCCACCGGAGAACTCGTGCGGGTATTGTCCTGCGCGAACCTCCGGGTTGGGCAAGCCTGCATCAGCCAGGACCTGGGCGACGCGTTCCTTGGGGTTATCCCCCGCAAGGCCGTTGGCCTTCAGCGTTTCCTTGACCTGGAAGCCAATCTTCCACACCGGGTTCAAGTTGGACATCGGATCCTGGGGAACCATGCCAATGTGATTGCCGCGCAGTTCAACGAATCGCTTTTCGCTGGCGTGTGAAATGTCCTCGCCATCGAACAGGATCTGGCCGGAAGAAACCGAACCGTTGCCGGCCAGCAGACCGATAGCGGCCAGTGCCGAGGTCGACTTGCCGGAACCTGACTCGCCCACAATGGCCACGGTCTCCCCTGGCATCACGGTGAAGTTTGCATCGCGCACAGCATGTACTGGTCCGTCAGGAGTGGAGAAGGTAATCGCCAAGTCCTTGATTTCCAGCAACGGCTTCGATGTTGCAGTTTCAGTCATCGTCTAGGCTCCCTTCCGGGCCTTGGGATCCAGTGCGTCTCGCACTGCATCGCCGAGCATGATGAAGCTCAAGACTGTCACCGACAGGAACAGGGCAGGCCACATCAGCATCATCGGGTTGTTGCGAAGCTGCTGCTGGGCAGTCGAGATGTCGTTGCCCCAGCTCATGATTTCAGGCGGCAAACCGACACCAAGGAAGGACAGCGTCGCTTCGGCAACGATGTACACGCCCAGGTTCACGGTCGCCACAACAATGATCGGTGCCAGCGAGTTTGGAATGACGTGCTTGAGCAGCGAATTGAACTTGGACAGCCCCAAAGCGCGCGATGCTTTCACATAATCGGCGCTCCGCGCTTCGATCACAGCACCACGGGTAATTCGAGCCAGCTGCGGCCAGCCGAAAATCGCCAGCGTGATAATAACGGTCCACACGCTTCGGTTGTCTCGGAATGCAGGAAGCTGCATCACGATGATGGCTCCGAGGATCAGTGGCAGCGCGAAGAAGATATCGCCCAAACGTGCCAGAACGGCATCAATCCATCCGCCATAGAAGCCGGCCAGCGCACCCAGCGCGCCGCCGACGATGACAACGATCAGGGTGGTGAAGACACCGACCAGCAGCGATGCGCGCGTGCCATAGATGACGCGTGAATAGATATCGCAGCCCTGGAGGTTGAAGCCCATGATATGGCCAGCCCGGCCAGGTTCATTCGAGTTCTCAAGGGCGCAATAGGTTGGGTCCTGCGAGCTGAACAGCTGCGGGAAAGCCGCAACGACAATGATCGCAAGAATCAGGATCGCGGAAATGATGAACAGCGGCTGCTTGCGCAGTGAACGCCAAGCCTCGGCCCACATGGACAGCGGCTTGCCGGTTTCCTTGACGGAGTCGACGGCCTGCAGCGGCGTCTCGTCCAAGGGAGCGACAAAATGCTCGATCTTGTACTTGGAAACTTTGCCGGCGCGGACCTTGCTGATGGGCAGGCCGTCTTCCGGATTAAAATTCTGGTTCTCAGGCATAACGGATCCTTGGGTCAAGCAGTGCGTACAGCATATCCACGATCAGGTTGGCGACGACGAAGACGATCACCAGAACACCGACGATGGCGACAACGGTCGGGGTTTCGCCCTTCTGAATTGCCTGGTACAGCAGGTGTCCAACACCGGGCACGTTGAAAATGCCTTCGGTGACAATTGCGCCACCCATCAGCGAGCCGAGGTCCGCTCCGAGGAATGTCACGACAGGAATCAGCGAGTTGCGAAGGATGTGCACGGTGACAACGCGATTGCGGCTCAAGCCCTTGGCAGTGGCAGTGCGCACGAAGTCCGCGGACTTGTTTTCGATCACCGAGGTCCGAGTCAAGCGGACCACGTAGGCCAGCGAAACCAGGCCTAGCACGAGGGCCGGCAAGAAGAGTTCGCCCCAGGTTGCCGCGCCGGAAACGGTGGGCTTGGCCCATTCGAGTTTCACGCCAACGACGAACTGCAGAACGAAGCCGAGCACGAAGGTTGGCACAGCGATCACGATCAGCGAAGCAACCAGAATGGTCGAGTCGAACCACTTGCCCTTGCGCATACCAGCGATGACACCGAAGATGATGCCGAAAACGCCTTCAATCAGCAGGGCCAGAATCGCAAGGCGTGCGGTGACAGGGAAGGCGCGGCCCAGCAGGGCGCTGACTTCCTGGCCGGAGAACGAGGTTCCAAGATCGAAGGTCACCAGGTTCTTCAGATACAGGCCATACTGAACCCAGAATGGCTTGTCCAAATTGTATTGGGCTTCGAGGGCTGCACGAGTCGCATCGGACATCGGCTTGCCACCGGAGAGCGCGGCGATAGGATCACCGGGCGTGGCAAAAACCAAGAAGTACACCAGCAGTGTTGCACCGATAAATACCGGGATCAGCTGGGCAATTCTCTTGAGCATGAAACTTAACATGCGTGCACCTCACCTCGAGATGCTGGACGGCACTTGGCCATTATTTCCCTCTTCCCGTCGATAAATATCTCGACGTTTATTTTTGGGAGGCAGATCAAACATGCCAAAGGGAGACCCTTTGTACCTTGGGTCTCCCTTGACATGCCTTTCAGCCAATTTCGGACTTGAACAGTCCGAATGCTGAAATTACTTACTTACCAGTGATTTCGTTGTAGATCGGAACGCCGTTCCAACCGAACTCAACGTTGGCGACATTTTCGCTCCAACCACCCTGTACTGCTTGGTACCACAGTGGGATGGCAGGAAGATCCTTGAACAGGATCTCCTGGGATTCGTTGAAGATCTTTGCGCCTTCAGTCGGGTCGGTTGCAGCAAGGCCCTTGGCCAGCGACTCGTCAAATTCCTTGCTGGAGTACTTGCCATCGTTCGAACCTGCACCAGTGCCAAACAGCGGGCCCAGGAAGTTGTAGAGCGATGGGTAGTCGGCCTGCCAGCCCGTGCGGAAGGCACCGGTCATGGTGTAGGCGGTAACCTTGGCGCGCAGTTCCTTGAAGGAGCTGAACGACTTTGCGGTTGCGTTGATGCCGAGGTTGTTCTTCAGCTGGTTGACAATTGCCTCAACGAATTCCTTGTTGCCGGCGCCATCAACGTTGTAGCCGATGGAGAATTCCTTGTCAGCGTCCCACTTGCTGATCTTGTCGGCGTCAGCCCAGAGCTTCTTGGCTTCGGCATCGTCGAATTCGAGGACTTCGCTGCCAGGCAGCTTGTCGTCGTAGCCTTCAAGCACTGGAGCGGTGAAGTCCTTGGCGATAACCTTGCCGCCCTGGTACACCTTGTCGATGATCAGCTGGCGGTCAATTGCACGCGAGATCGCTGCACGGCGAAGGTTGCCCTCTTCGTCCTGCTTGAAGTGATCCAGGTAGCCGGGAATGGTGATGGTCGCGTTACCAGCGTATGGCGAGTTGACCGAGCGGTCGCCCAGGTCAGACTGGTAGGAAGCAAGCTGGCTCGGTGGAATCTGGTCCAGCACATCCAGGTTGCCGGAAACCAGGTCCTGGTAAGCCGAGTCGGTGGACTGGTAGACCTTGAAGTCGATGCCGCCGTTCGCAGCCTTGCGTGGGCCGTCGTACTTCTCGTTGACGTCCATCTTCAGGTTGACGTCGTGGTTCCATTCGGTCAGCTTGTACGGACCATTGCCAACTGGCTTTTCGCCGAAGGCCTTGGGATCCTCGAAGGCTGCCTCTGGCAACGGCATGAAGGCGGTGTAGCCCAGACGCAGCGGGAAGTCGGATTCCGGCTGGGAAAGCTCGACGGTGAAGGTGGTGTCATCAACAACCTTCAGGCCTTCCATCTTGTCTTCCTTGGACTTCTCGGCGTTGACCTTGTCGAAGCCCTTGATGGACTCGAAGAAGTAGGAGTTCAGCTGAGCGTTCTTGGCTGCGGCACCGAAGTTCCAGGCATCCACGAACGAAGCAGCGGTTACGGGGGATCCATCGGAGAAAGTCTGGCCCGACTTGATCTTGATG
The DNA here is from genome assembly GCF_015524875.1 of Glutamicibacter sp. FBE19. Classification (NCBI taxonomy): domain Bacteria; kingdom Bacillati; phylum Actinomycetota; class Actinomycetes; order Micrococcales; family Micrococcaceae; genus Glutamicibacter; species Glutamicibacter sp. FBE19. The sequence continues at coordinate 192,642 of NZ_JACKQN010000002.1, forward strand.
GTGTAGTTCTGGGAATCCTTGGTCTCGATGGACTCTGCGAGTTCATTGACCGGAGCACCCTTTGCGTCATAGCTGACCAGGCCCGTGAAGAGCAGGTCCATAACGCGACCGCCACCAACTTCGTTGGTGTTGGCCGGCAGTAGGCCGTTTTGTGGTTCGGTGGTGTTTGCGGTGACGACGTACGAGCCGTCTGCTTCGCCGCCTGCGGAATCATCCGAACCGCCGCCACAAGCCGACAGGGTCAGTGCCAAGGCTGCTGATAGAACGACAGCCTTAGATGCGTGCGAGTATCGCATCCTATTTCTCCTCAACATAAGGTTGCTGCTTCTGCATTTCGCAGAGCCGTGCAGGCAAGCGTGAGCTGTAGCACGTAGTGAATGAGATTACATCAAATATTGCGAAACAACCAATGAATATTCATGAAAGCAATGCTTGAAATCCATTTTGTCATTCGTTCAAAATTATTCTTAGCTAGTCAAAATCTCTGGTTTCTCAAATAAAAATATTCATCAATCCTGGGTCCTCCAAAACCGAACCGACACCTGCGAGGAACTCGCTTGCTTCTTTGCCGTCAACGACTCTGTGGTCAAATGACAAAGCCAAAGTCATGGTATGGCGAAGAGCTACTTCATCCTGGTACTCCCAAGGGCGCCGCTTCACCTGGCCCAGGGCCAAGATCCCGGCCTGCCCAGGCGGCAGGATTGGCGTTCCAGCATCCACCCCAAAAACGCCGACGTTCGTGATTGAGAAGGTGCCGCCCGACAACTGGGCAGGAGCAAGAGTTCCGGCACGCCCCTGGGCAATAATCCCGCTCAACGCCGTGGCCAATTGGGGCAGCGGCAAGTCCTGGGCATTTTTCACCACGGGAACCAGCAGACCCCGGTCAGTAGCTACCGCCATTCCCAAATTCACCGAACCGAATTCGATAATTTCGTCGGCCTTCTCGTCCCACGTTGAATTCAACGCTGGATAGGTACGCAACAAGCGGGTCACGACCAGGGCAGCCAGCGTCGTGATATTCAGCTTGATGTCCTTCAACAGGGGATGGAAACGCAACCGCTCAACCAGGGCCATGGATTCCGTGACATCCACAGTCAAGAATTCGGTGGCATGCGGGGCGGTAAACGCCGACTGCACCATCGCCTTGGCGGTGGCACGACGCACCGCAGTGATCTTTACATGCTTGTCCCCTATGCCGCCCGGCTGGACCGGGGCAACAGGTGCGGCAGGTGACGCTGCGGCCGTTGGCCCATTCCCGGCATCAATCGCCTGCTGGACATCGCGGCGTAGCACTAGCCCGTCTTCGCCGCTGCCGGTGAGCGTCGAAATATCCACGCCGTGATCACGGGCGAGCTTTCGGACCGGCGGAGTGCATCGGGTCACCGCCTGGCGCTGTTCGTCATGGTGTTCGACCACAGCTGCACCCGAGGCGCGCACCGAGCGGGACTTTCGCTGGGGCCGGGCGCCAGTTGCCGCCGGTGCGCCATAGCCGACAAGAGTAGGCGTGCGCTCCCCCGCGCCAGGTTGCGGTGCCGGATCTTTTCCCTTCGCTGGCTCATCATCGCCAAAGGTGACCAGCGGGCCGCCAACCTGGACGACCTGGCCTTGGGCGGCATGAATCTGCTGGACTACCCCGGCATAAGGCGAAGGCAGTTCAACTACAGCCTTGGCAGTTTCCACCTCGGCGATCACCTGGTTCAGCGCCACATGCTCGCCGACCTTGATTTTCCAGTTCAACACCTCGGACTCGGTCAGCCCCTCGCCAAGATCCGGAAGCTTAAAAGTTTGATCCGTCATCACTGGGCAGCTCCTTTGCTTGCCTCATGGTGTCGCATCACGGTATCCACCGCGTGCATCACTCGATCCAGGTCGGGTAAATGGTGGCTTTCAAGCCGTGAGGGCGGATAGGGAACATCGAACCCTGTCACGCGCAGCGGCGCATGTTCCAAGTAGTCGAAGCAGCGCTCGGTGATCTCGGCACAAATTTCCGCGCCCAAACCGCTGGTGCGGCTGGCCTCGTGGACCACGACAAGCTTCCCGGTGCGCTGCACCGACTGCGCGACAGTGTCGATATCCAGCGGGTCCAGGCTGCGCAGATCAATGACCTCCAAGCTCGTGCCTTCATCTTCGGCAGCCAGGGCCGCATCGATCAGCGTGTAGGTGGTTGGACCATAGCCGACCATGGTGACATCGGTCCCGGAGCGGATGATCTTCGCCTTAGGCGAGGCATCGGGCTGCACTGCGCCCAGTTCCGCTTCGGTCTTCTCGTGGTAACGGCGCTTTGGCTCAAAGAAGATCACCGGGTCATCGCAGGTGATTGCCTGGCGCAGCATCGCGTAGGCATCTTCAACGCTGGAGGGCGCAAACACGCGAAGCCCGGCGGTATGCGCGAAGTAGGCTTCTGGCGACTCGGAATGGTGCTCCGGAGAACCGATGCCGCCGCCGTACGGGATGCGCACGGTCACCGGCATCTTCACCCGCCCGCGGGACCGGTAGTGCAACTTGGCCAGCTGCGAGACCAGCTGGTCAAAAGCGGGATAGGTGAATCCGTCAAATTGGATCTCGACCACCGGGCGGTAACCGCGATAGGCCAGGCCGATGGCCGTGCCGACGATTCCAGATTCGGCCAGCGGGGTATCGACGACGCGATGCTCCCCGAATTCGGCCTTCAGCCCGTCGGTCACTCGGAAGACTCCGCCAAGTGTTCCGATGTCTTCACCGAGCAGGATGACCTTCTCGTCCTCGCTCAGGGCATCATGCAGCGACTTGTTCAGCGCTTTGAGCATGGTGGTAGCCACTGCTATTCACCACCCTCGAAGTCGGCCAGGTAATCGAGGTAGTTCTTCGCTGCCCGCTCGGTGGGTTCGTGCGGCTGGGCATAAACGTTGGAGAACAGTTCTTCCACCTTCGGATCTTCCATCGTGGTGATCGCGGCTCGCAGCTTGGCGGCCATGTCATCGGCCGCGTTCTGGGCGCGCTGTTCATAGGACTGCACATCGGCGCCCATTTCGTGCAGGTATTTCACCAAGCGGTCGATCGGGTCCTTGGCTTTCCATTCTTCGAGCTGCTCGGCCTTGCGGTAGCGGGTGGGGTCATCGGCGGTGGTGTGCGAACCCATGCGGTAGGTGACAGCTTCGATGAACGTTGGACCCAGGCCGTGCCGGGCGTGGGCCAGGGCCGCCTTGGTTGCCGCGTACACTGCGAGGATGTCGTTGCCATCAACCCGCCAGGTCTTCAACCCGAAGCCGTGGGCCCGGTCAGCGATATGGGTGCGGCTTTGCAGTGCCACCGGTTCCGAGATGGCCCACTGGTTGTTCTGGCAGAAGAACAGGACCGGCGCCTGGTAGCTGGCCGCGAAAACCATGGCCTCATTGACGTCGCCCTGGCTGGTGGCGCCATCGCCAAAGTAGGCCACGGAGACTTGCTCGCCTCCATCGAATTTGATGCCCATGCCATAGCCGGCGGCATGCAGGGCCTGCGAACCGATGACAATTTGCTGGCAGGCGATATTCACTTCATTCGGATCCCAGCCGCTGGCCTGGGCTCCGCGCCAAACGCTGAGCAGGTCCTCGGCCTGGACCCCCCTGGCCCACGCCACCCCATGCTCGCGATAGGAAGGGAAAATGAAATCATCGTCTTCGGTAGCCCGCACCGATCCGATTTGCGCGGCCTCCTGGCCAAGCAATGGCGCCCAGAGGCCCAATTGCCCCTGGCGCTGCAGGGCGGTGGCCTCATTGTCCATGCGCCGAAGCACGACCATGTCGCGCAGAAAATCTGCAAGGTCCGCTTCCTTGAGGTCCTTGAGATAGTGGTCAAGTTCTTCGTCCGGAATTCGTTTCCCGTCGACGTTCAGCAGCTGGTGCGTTGGTAGGCTTCCAGCGGCTACGTCCATGTGCTGTGTGGACACGATCGGCATCCTTACTCTCACGTAGTCTGTGGCAGAATTCTTCGTCGAACCCCGCTTAATGTGATGCTACTCACGCAACGCAAGACGCACAATGGTGATTCGAAAATTAGCGCAAAACGCCCTATTTATCCCCTCGATCCAGTGCTAACGTGCTCATTATGCACCTCTTGGACATCACAGACCGGCGAATCCTGCTCGCCATGGCCAGCGCCAAAAAACGCACCGGCTCGGCCATCGCCACGGCCCTGAACCTCGGGCGCAATACGGTGCAATCGCGGATGACCCGATTGGAGAACGAAATCCTGGAATCCCCGGACCGCCGGATTCCGCCAGCCGCCCTGGGCTACGGGCTGCTGTCATTTATCGAGCTTCACGTTGACCAGCGATACCTCGAAGAAATCTCGGCCAAGCTGGCCACCATCCCCGAAGTCCTCGAAGCCCACGGGCTGACCGGCAATGCCGATATCCTGGTGCGCGTGGCAGCCAAGGATGCCGAACAGCTCTTCAGGGTCCACGGCCAGCTCTTGCATATCGATGGGGTGAACCGGGCGGATTCAGCGCTGTCCATGGCCCAGCTGGTCCCCTACCGGACCACCGCCCTGCTGCGGCATTCGCTGAAATCCCCCGCCCAGTAAAAGCCAATGGCAAAGCCCTGGGGACCAACGGTAGTTGGTCCCCAGGGCCTTGCCTCTTCAGTTCTTGCCTGCCGTCCCTAGTGGTCGACGGCCTTTTCCGCACCGACCCCGGTCAGCGAGCGGACTTCCATTTCTGCCTGCTTGGCTGCATCCTCGGTGCCCCGATCGGTCACCGAGCCCAACCAGCCCAGGAAGAAGGCCAGCGGAATCGAAACGATGCCCGGGTTGGCCAGCGGGAAGATCGACATGTCGATGCTCGGGATCATCGCGGTCTCCGATCCGGAGAACACCGGCGAGAAGATGATCAGCAGCAGCGCGGAGCCCAAGCCTCCGTACATGGACCAGACGGCACCGCGGGTCTTGAAGCCCTTCCAGAACAGCGAGTACAGGATGGTTGGCAGGTTGGCCGAGGCGGCGACCGCGAAGGCCAGTGCCACCAGGAAGGCCACGTTCTGGCCCTGGGCGCCGATGCCGCCGGCGATGGCGAAGACGCCGATCACCAGCACGGTGCGCCGGGCCACCTTCATTTCCTTCTCGGGGGTGGACTTGCCCTTGGCGATCACCGAAGCGTACACGTCGTGGGCGAAGGATGCCGCCGCGGTGATGGTCAGGCCGGCGACCACCGCGAGGATGGTTGCGAAGGCCACCGCCGAGATCAGCCCCAGCAGCACGGTGCCGCCCAATTCATAGGCCAGCAGCGGAGCAGCCGAGTTCACGCCACCGGGAGCCGCCTTGATCTTGTCCGGGCCGATCAGCGCGCCGGCGCCGAAGCCCAGCACCAGGGTGAACAGGTAGAAGGCACCGATCAGCCAGATCGCCCAGACCACCGACTTGCGGGCTTCTTTGGCAGTGGGCACCGTGTAGAAGCGCATCAGCACGTGGGGCAGGCCCGCGGTGCCCAGCACCAGAGCCAGGGCCAGCGAGATGAAGTCCAGCTTGGAGGTGTCGGACTTGCCGTACTGCAGGCCTGGATTCAGGATCTCGGGGTTGCCAGCCACCTCGGCGGCCTTGCCCAGCAGTTCGGAGAAGTTGAAGCCGAAGATCGCCAGGGTCCAGATGGTCATGATCAGCGCACCGGCGATCAGCAGGCAAGCCTTGATGATCTGCACCCAGGTGGTGCCCTTCATGCCGCCGACCAGCACGTAGAGGATCATCAGCGCGCCGACGATCACGATCACCAGCGACTGGCCGAGCTTCTCGTCAATGCCCAGCAGCAGCGACACCAGCGCGCCGGCACCAGCCATCTGCGCCAGCAGGTAGAACACGCAGACAGCCAGGGTGGAAATGGCCGCGGCGATGCGCACCGGGCGCTGCTTGAGCCGGAAGGAAAGCACGTCGGCCATGGTGAACTTGCCGGTATTGCGCAGCAGCTCGGCGACCAGTAGCAGGGCCACCAGCCAGGCGACCAGGAAGCCAATGGAGTAGAGGAAGCCGTCATAGCCGTTGATGGCGATGGCACCGACAATGCCGAGGAAGGATGCCGCCGAAAGGTAGTCGCCGGCGATAGCGGTGCCGTTCTGCGTTCCGGTGAAGGAACGGCCACCGGCATAGTAGTCGGCTGCGGTCTTGTTGTTCTTCGAAGCACGCAGCACGATCACCAGGGTGATGCCCACGAAGGCGATGAAGATGCCGATATTCACCAGCGGGTTGCCGACCTGGGTCGACTCTGCGGCGGCCTGGGCCGCAATCGAGAGCTGATTCATTTATTTCACTCCCTTTTGCTCTAGGCGTTCGCGGATGGCGGTGGCCTTCGGGTCCAGCTTCTTGTTGGAGAAGCTGACGTAGGCTGCGGTAATCAGGAAGGTTGAGACAAACTGCAGCAGCCCAAGGAGGATGCCCATGTTGATATTGCCCAAAACCTTGATCGACATGAAGTCATGGAAGTAGTCGGCCAGCAAGACGTAGGCGAAATACCAGACGAGGAAGAAGATGGCCATCGGGAAAACGAAACTGCGGTGGGTTCTGCGCAGCTCCTGGAATTCCCCGGATTGGCTCTCCGTAACAAAATCGACGTCTTCGGTGACGTCGCGTTCCGGGTTGGCACTCATTGATGCCCTCCTTGAGCGAGTTAATGATGTGATCGAGCACACATCTGTTGCGTGACTAAGTTCACTATTGGCGAAGAATTCTTCCGCGACTAGGGGTATCCGGTGGCTCGTGGCTCAACGGGGCGAATTCTGCGCTCAACGGCGCACTGGGCGGCGTTGAGCGGTCGACCCGAACCAGGGCCCTAAGATGGGAGCATGTCCCCAGCGCTGCAAGCCACCCTGATCGCGGCCATCGTGGTGCTTGGCATAGCCGTCGTCGGCTATTTCGGTTTCAGGATCTCGCGCTCGACCCGGGAGATGGGCACCGATGCCGAAGAAGCCACCTACAAGACGCTGCACCACATGTCGGTGGCGGTCCCGCACCTGGAGCGCGGGCTTACCGAAGAAGGCGCGGCCAAGAGCGCCAAGGCGCTGCGCCGGCTGCTGAACTGCCAGGTGCTGCTGATCAGCGATACGTCGCGGACCCTGGCCGCAGATGCCGGGATCGAGTTCACCGCGCAGCTCGAAGAGGACGCCTCCGAGGCGTCGGCCAGCACCCTGGCCAGCGGCAAAACCCAGGTCAGGCATTCGGCCGGAATGGATATCGTGGCCGCACCCATCACCGTGGGAGACCAGAGCGTGGGCACCGTGGTGGCCCTGTCCGTGCGGGCCGGGGCGGGCTTTGTCCGCGCGGTATCCGAGGTGGCGGTTTTTGTCTCCGCACAGGTCTCCACCGCGCAGCTCGATGAGTCCAGGGCGATGCTGCTCGAAGCCCAGATGCGGGCCCTTCGCGCGCAGATCTCCCCGCATTTCATCTACAACTCGTTGAACGCCATCGCCTCCTTCATCAATACCGACCCGGCCCGCGCCCGCGAATTGGTGATCGAGTTCGCCGATTTCACCCGATACTCCTTCCGGCGCCGCGGGGAATTCACCACCGTGGCCGAAGAGCTTGAAGCGATCGACCGGTACCTGCTGCTGGAGAAGGCCCGCTTCGGCGACCGCATCAAGGTGTCCTTGCAGATTGCGCCCGAGGTGCTGCCGACCCAGATTCCCTTTCTGGCCCTCCAGCCGCTGGTGGAAAATGCGGTGCGCCATGGCCTGGAGGCGCGTCCCGATGGCGGCGTCATCTCGATTACCGCCACCGAGGATGGCCTGCATGCGGTGATTTCGGTGGAGGATGATGGCATGGGCATGGATCCAGAGCAGCTGGCCAGCGTCCTGGCGGGCACCACTACCACCATGCACGTGGGGCTGCGCAATGTCGACCTGCGCCTGCGCCAGCTCTATGGGAACTCCAACGGGCTGGTGATCGAGACCGCTCCGGGGGCCGGAACGCTAATCACCCTGCGTGTTCCCAAATTCCGCGCGCCAGGCACCAGCGGCCCGGATATCTAGGCAAGCGGGGGAAACGGTAGAATTTTTGCATGATCAATGTGGTGGTGGCCGATGATGAACTCCCTGCAGTAGAAGAGATCTCCTTTCTGCTGAGCCAAGATTCGCGGATTGGCAAAATCCACCGGGCCACTTCCGGGGCTGCGGCCCTGAAGGCGCTGGAAGAAAATGATGTTGATGCGCTGTTCCTGGACATCCACATGCCGGCGCTCTCCGGCCTGGACATCGCCCGGGTCATTTCCCGCTTCACCCATCCGCCGCTGATTGTTTTTGTCACCGCCGACGAGGACCAGGCCCTGCAGGCTTTCGAGCTGGCCGCCATCGACTACGTGCTCAAGCCCATTCGCCCGCAGCGCCTGGCCGAATCCGTGCGCCGCATCTGCGAGCTGGCGGAAGAAACCCCCGCCAAGCCCGAAATGATCACCGTCGACCAGGGCGGCATCACCAAGCTGATCCCGCGCAGCGATATCGCCTACGTGCAGGCCCAGGGCGACTACGCCCGGCTGCACACCCAGGATTCGAGCTACCTGATCCGCGTGCCGCTCAACGACCTGGAACAGCAGTGGGGAGAATCCGGCTTTGTCCGCATCCACCGCTCCTATTTGGTGTGCATGGACAAAATCGAAACGGTCCGCCTGCAGACCGGCAAGGCTGCCGTGGTCGTCCACGGCGCGGAACTGCCAATTTCCCGGCGCGCCCTGCCCTACCTGCGCGAGCGCCTGGCCGCCAACCGCGTTCGCCCGCTGTAGGAACCCGGGCCCCAAGTGCACTCCCCCGATGCCGGCCAGCAGCGCCGGCCCCCAGAGCCTCCCGGGCGTTTTGCCCAGCAGCGTCCGCAACGCGTGCGCGTGCAAGCGCCGCAGGACGCGTCGCTGGCGCCCCCGAACCAGCGCCCAGAGCATACCGCCGAAGAGTTCTACGTCCGCCAGCTGATCCGTTCCCAGCTGCGCCTGGCCTGTGCGGTGGCCGCCGGACTCTTGGCCCTGCTGGTGGGCATCTGCTCGCTGCTGGTGCTCTGGCCGGTGGTCTCGAATATCCAGCTGTTCAGCATTCCCCTGCCATGGTGGGTTTTGGGGGTGGGCATGTACCCGCTGATCATTGTCGCCGGCATGCTGTACAACCGGGCGGCGGCACGCAACGAGCGGCGCTACCGGAGCATCAGCCGTGGATAGCCTGCTATCGGTTTCCGCGCTTGTTGTGGTCTGCCTGGCCACCATGCTGATCGCCTTTCATGGACTGCGCCTCTCGCGCACCACCTCCGACTTCTACGTGGCTTCGCGCACCGTGCGCCCGTGGTGGAATGCCTCGGCCATTGGCGGCGAATACCTCTCCGCGGCCTCCTTCCTCGGGGTGGCCGGGCTGATCGTGCTCTCGGGGCAATCCGGGTTGTGGTTCCCGATCGGCTACACCGCCGGATACCTGATGCTGCTGCTCTTCGTGGCCGCGCCCTTGCGCCGCTCGCGCGCCTACACGATCCCGGATTTTGCGCAGATACGCTTCGAGAATTCCCCCGTGCTGCGCAAGCTGACCACCTATCTCGTGGTGGTGATCTGCTGGCTGTACATCGTCCCGCAGATGCATGGGGCCGCGCTCACCTTGTCGATCGCCACCGGTCTTCCCAGCTGGGTCGGTCCGGTCGTGGTGGCAGCGGTCGTCTGCGTGACGGTGCTTTCCGGCGGCATGCGGTCGGTGACCTTTGTCCAGGCCTTCCAATACTGGTTCAAGCTCGCCGCCCTGGTGGTGCCAACGATTTTCCTCTTGGTGCGCGCCATCCCCGAGCAGTCCGCCGGCGAACGCGCCCAGAATCTTTTCGCGCAGCTGGAATCGGTCACGACCATGAACCTGTACGAGACCGTGTCGATTATTCTCGCGCTGCTCTTCGGCACCTTGGGCCTGCCCCATGTGCTGGTGCGCTTCTACACCAACCCCACCGGCCAGACCGCGCGCACCACCACGGTGATCGTGCTCTGCCTGCTCTCCGTGTTCTACCTTTTGCCCACCACCTTGGGCGTGCTGGGGATCTTGTATACCCCGGAGCTCGGGGCCAGCAATGAAACCGATGCCACCATCTTGCTATTGCCGGCCAGGCTCTTTGACGGCTTCCTCGCCGACGCGCTGACCGCCATCGTGGTCGGCGGCGCCTTTGCCGCGTTCCTGTCCACCACCTCGGGCCTGGTGGTATCGCTGGCCGGTGCGATCTCCCAGGAGTTCTTCTCGGGAACGGTGCGCGGATTCAGGATTTCCACGGTGCTGGCCACCGCCCTGCCGGTGCTGATCGCGGTGCTCACCAGCTCGCTGGCCCTGGCCGGGGCCATCGGCAATGTTTTCGCCTTCACCGCCTCAACGATCTGCCCGCTGCTGTTGCTGGGGATTTGGTGGCGTTCGCTCACCGCCCGGGGCGCCATCGCGGGCATGCTGGTGGGGGCGATCGCCTGCGGCGCATCCCTGTCGATCGGGATCTTCCTGCCGGCGGTGGATCACTGGTGGATCCACCTGTTGCGCCAGCCGGCTGCGTGGAGCGTGCCGCTGGCCTTTGCGGTGATGGTCGCGGTCTCGCGCGGCACCCAAAGGGCGGTTCCAGGCAACGTGGACCGGGTTATGGCGTTGCTGCATGTACCCGATCGCGAAGCGAAATTCTAGGCTGGGCCCGATTGGCCAGCAGCCCCAGCAGCACCCCGCAAAGCACCAGGGCCATGCCGCCCAGGCTCTGGATGCCAAGGCTCTCGGCGGCGAGCAAGGTTCCCAGGATCACCCCGGCCACCGGGTTCAACAGCCCCAGCAGCCCCACCGTGCCCGAAGGAAGATGGCGCAGGCCGCTGAACCAGGCCAGGAACGCTATCGCCGTGGCAACCACGCTCAGGTAGCCGAATCCCAGCACCGCCTGCCTGTCCAGGGCCGGCGGCGGTCCCTGGATCAGCCAGGCGAAGGGCAGGAGCAGCAGCCCGCCGGCGACCAGCTGCCAGGCGGTGGTATCCACGATCGGCTGCCCGCTGGACCATTTTTTGGCCAGGATGAACCCCAGGCTCGAGATGCCCATGGCGGTGAGCGACAAGAGAATTCCGAGCATGCTGATCTTGCTTTGCCCGTCGAAGACCATGATGGCCACGCCCAAGAAGCCCAATGCGGCTCCGATCAGCGGCCAGCGTTTCGGCCGCTCCCCCAGCAGCGGCCAGGCCAGGAGCATCAGCACCCCTGCGGAAACGGCCATGGTGGTTGCCGCAATGCTGGAGGGCAGCAGCTGCGCCACCGCGTAGACCAGTGCGAAGAAGGCGCCGATGTTCAAGGTGCCAAGCACCAGGGATTTCCACCACCAGCTGCCTCGCGGAAGCCGGCGGCAGATCAGCAGCAGGATGAGACCTGCGGGCAGCGCCCGGAAAACCCCGCCCCATAGTGCCGCATCGCCAGGCAGATACTCCCGGGTGACGTAGTAGGTTGATCCCCATGCGACGGGGGCGATGGCGGTGAGGGCCAGCCTGCCCAGCGGGTGGCGAAGAGCGCGCCCGGGCATTAAATTAGTTTCCATGGAAACTATATTAGCTTCCGTGGAAACTATAATAAAGGCATGGAGCATTTAGACCACGTCGCACGCATCCAGCAGCAGTGGGCCGCCGAGCGCCCCGATCTGGATCCACGGCCCCAGGGAATCATCGGCAGGCTGCATCGGCTGGCAATTTTCCTGCGGGAAGAAGTCTGTGCCGTGTATGCAGAGCACGGGCTGACCGAGGCCGAGTTCGATGTCCTGGCGACCCTGCGCCGCAGCGGAGCACCCTATTCGCTGGCACCTGGCGAGCTGGCCGCCCAGACCATGGTCACCTCGGGAGCCACCACCAAGCGGCTGGATCGGCTGGTTTCGGCCGGCTACGTCTCGCGCCACAGCGAGGATGGCGATCAGCGCCGGCGGCGCATCTCGCTAAGCCCCGAGGGCAAGAAGAAGATTGATGAGGTGATGACCGACCACCTGGCCAATGAGGCCCGCTTGATCGCCCAGCTTTCGGCCGCGGAGCAATCCGCGCTCGAAGGCGCCCTGAAGAGCTGGCTGAGGCACTACGAGCCGCCGCAAGGCTGACCGGCAGGGTGTTGCGCCTGCGGCACACGCACAAAGGGCGGGCAGGAAATATTTCCTGCCCGCCCTCGCGGCTAGAATCCAGCGAACCTTGCGGCGCGCTAGTCGATGGAAGCCATCAGCTCGACCACGCGATCGAGGAAGGCGTCGACCTGGGACTCTTCGTATCCATCGGTGCCCTGGGCCGAGCGGAACTCGACACGGCGCACAGCATCCACGGCCATCGGCACATCATTTTCGAAGTAGTCGATGAGCTGGTCGCAGAGCCGATCGACATCTTCAACGTTGTAGCTTGAGGCATTGGTGCGCGACGGGCGGCGGAAGCGCTCGCCCTTGGCACGGTGCAGCCGGCCACGCAGAATAGCGGCCAGGCGCCCGACCTGCTGCAGCCAGACTTCCTCGCCCTGGTGGGAGATGAGGTCATCGCGTTCCCGCTTGGCAAAAACATCCTCGAGGCGATCCAGCGCACCGTCAACTTCGCGGGCCTGGTAGCCGCCCTTCTGCGGGGCGAAGGTCGTTCGGCGGATCAGGTGGCTGGTGACCACGCTGTCGTCGTTTCCGCCGTCGTTAAAGGTTGCCCGGGCCCGGCTGAGGAACGCATCGACCTGCTTTGCGTTGTAGCCGAATTCCGAATCCGGTACGCGGGAAAACGGAGCATCTTGCTGCTGCGACACGACAGTTCCTTTTTCTCTAGAGAGATGTCAGTGGCGTGCCGCCCGACGGCGGCACCCCATCCATTCTATTTGCTCGAGCCCCACTTGGCTCAATGGCCACACCCGCGGCGGTGCCGTTGGCAGATCACAAGACCGCAACGCTCCAGGCCAGCAGGTGCGAAATCAGGTATCCCAGGGGGATCACGAAGAGCACCGAATCCAATCGATCCATGATTCCGCCGTGGCCCGGGAGCAGGTTGCTCATGTCCTTGATGCCCAATTCACGCTTCACCATCGACTCCGCGAAGTCGCCGGTGGTGGCCGCAATGGTGGTGAACAAGGCCAGGATGACACCGGTCCACCAAGGCATGTCGAGCCAGAACACCATGGCGCATGCGCCGATGGCCATGGAACCGGCCATCGAGCCGCCAAAGCCCTCCCAGGACTTCTTGGGCGAGATCTTCGGCGCCATCGGGTGCTTGCCGATCAGCACTCCCACGATGTACCCGAAGGTATCGTTGGCCACTGCCAGCAGCAGGATCGTGGCAATCAGCCACTGGCCGTTCTCCCCTTCGAGCATCAGCAGCGCGAAGGACAAGAGCAACGGGATCCAGCTGATGATGAAGACGCTGCTCATCACCGAGGCGACCGCGCCCTTGAGCCCCTCCATGAGCCTGAAGAGCAGGGCGACGAGGATGCAGGCCACAAAGCTGAAGCCCAGGGCCTCGACATCACCGAGCACGGCGCTGACCGGAAGCAGCAGCGAGGCCAGGTACAACGGCACCTGGGGAACCGCGGTTTTGGCGTGGGTCGTGGCCCGGGCAACTTCCCAGCAGCCGATGCCGCTGAGCGCAACGACCGCAAAGACCAGCAGCGGCTCGTAAAGGAACAATCCCGCGAGCACCACACCGAGCAGCACCACACCCACGCCGATAGCTGCCGGCAGGTTGCGTCCTGCGCGCGAGGCCTTGGGTTCCGGGTTGCCGATCAAAAGCTCGGGCGGGATCGCCGCTTCTTGCGCATCGGGCTCGCCGGTTTCAGCCAGGTCCTCGGAATCGCTGTGCGGCGGCGCCGGCTTCGAGCGCACCGAGTCGGCTTCGAAAACTATTCTGGCGCGCCGCTTGGCATGGGCGGCATGAGCCTTGTCTTCGGCCTCATGCTCCGTGACAGCGGCGGGCTGGAGCTTGGCAACGCCGGGCTTCGATGCTTCTGCCGAATCCGATGCAGGCTCGTTGCCGCCGGTCGTGGCCAGCTCCTGGCCGGCGTCGCGACGGGTCTTGCCGGCGCGCTTTGAGGCCTTGGCCTCGGCTTCACGCAGTGCACGAGCCTCACGCCGAGTCATCGGCTGGAGATTACCGGATGCCACTGAGGGCACCGCCGAAGCGTTGCCCTCAGTGTTCTCTGTCGAGCCTGGCATTAGACGTCCAGCAGCTCGGCTTCTTTTTTCTTCACGATCTCGTCGACTGAATCAACGTGCTTCTTGGTCAGCGCGTCGAGGTCCTTTTCTGCACGGGTGCCTTCGTCTTCGCCGATTTCGCCATCCTTGACCAGCTTGTCGATGGCATCCTTGGCCTTGCGACGGTGGTTGCGCAGCGCAACTCGTGCGTCCTCGCCCTTGGCCTTGGCCAGCTTGACGTATTCCTTGCGGCGTTCCTCGGTCAAGACCGGAAGGGTCACGCGGATCATCTTGCCGTCGGAGGAAGGGTTGGCACCAACCTCGGGATCGCCCAGCGCCTTTTCGATTTCACGCATGGCGGTGACGTCAAATGGGGTGATGGTGATGGTGCGTGCTTCGGGAACAGCGAAGGATGCCAGCTGCTGCAGCGGGGTTGGCGAACCGTAGTAGTCGACCATGACCTTCGAGTACATGCCCGGGTGGGCGCGACCGGTACGAATCGTCGCGAAGTCCTCCTTGGCGGCGTCAATGGTGCGTTCCATCTTTTCGGCGGTTTCCGCCAGCGTTTCCTCAATCACCGGTACTCCTCAAGTACTTCATCTGTGCTTCCGCAACGGGAAATTAAATCTACTTCAATCCTAGGCCACGATCACCGATTAAACGGTGACGGTGGTGCCGATCCGCTCGCCGCGAATAGCCGCGGCGACGTTTCCTTCGCCTTCCATGCCGAAGACGAGCATGTCCAGCTTGTTGTCCTGGCACATGGTCATGGCGGTCTGGTCCATCACGCGGATGTTCTTCAGCAGGGCCTCGTTGTAGGTCAGGGTGTCCAGCTTGGTTGCGGTTGGATCGGTCTTCGGGTCGGCGGTGTATACGCCGTCAACACCCGACTTTGCCATCAGCACCTCGTCGGCGTCCACTTCCAGCGCACGCTGGGCGGCGACGGTATCGGTGGAGAAGTAAGGCAAGCCGGCGCCTGCACCGAAGATGACAACGCGGTCCTTCTCCATGTGGCGGATGGCCCGGCGCGGAATGTAGTTCTCGGCAACCTGTGCCATGGCGATGGCCGACTGCACGCGGGTTTCAACGCCGCACTGCTCCAGGAAGTCCTGCAGGGCCAGGCAGTTCATGACTGTGCCGAGCATGCCCATGTAGTCGGCGCGGGAGCGGTCCATGCCTGCGGCTGACAGCTCGGCGCCGCGGAAGAAGTTGCCGCCGCCAACAACGATGGCTACTTCTACTTCGCCTACGGTCTGGG
This sequence comes from Glutamicibacter sp. FBE19, assembly GCF_015524875.1. Lineage (NCBI taxonomy): Bacteria > Bacillati > Actinomycetota > Actinomycetes > Micrococcales > Micrococcaceae > Glutamicibacter > Glutamicibacter sp. FBE19. The sequence goes on from NZ_JACKQN010000002.1 coordinate 207,976, forward strand.
CGATCTGCTGGGCAACGCCACGCACGGTGTCCGGGTCAACGCCGACCTTGCCACCGCCGAACACCTCACCGGAGAGCTTGAGCAGGACGCGACGACGTTTGGTTTCTGGGGTGGCTGGCATAAGTTGTCTTACTCCTGGAGGTCGGAATCAAGCTGGGGGTAGTACGTCCCGGTTCCCAAGTTATCTTGTGATCCGGGCTCAAGAAAAGGGAGGCGAGCCACCGAGTTATTTCTCGGTGCCCACCTCCCTTTGATCCTGGGCACTCAGATTCCTCTGAGCGCGTGCCGCTTAGTGCGTGTTATTCAGTGCCTGAAGCTTTAAAGCTTAGGCGCCGACGCGGAAGCGAGCGAAAGCAACTGGCTTGGTGCCAGCTTCTTCGAAGACCTTGGCAACGGACTTCTTGGCGTCCTTGGCGAAAGCCTGGTCAACCAGGACGATCTCCTTGAAGAAGCCGGTCAGGCGGCCTTCAACGATCTTGGCCAAGGCAGCTTCTGGCTTGCCCTCTGCGCGAGCGGTTTCGTCAGCGATACGGCGCTCGTCGGCGACCTTATCTGCTGGAACCTCTTCGCGGGACAGGTAGGTTGGAGCCATTGCAGCGGTGTGCACAGCAACGTCGTGCGCAACGGTTGCAGCAGCTTCGCTGTCTGCATCCACAGCCATCAGAACGCCAACCTGAGCTGGCAGGTCCTTGCTGGTCTTGTGCAGGTAAGCGGCAACCTTGGCACCCTCGATGCGGGCAACGCGGCGGACAACGATCTTCTCGCCGAGGATTGCGCCCTCTTCGATGACGGTGTCGCCGATGGTCTTGCCGTCCAGCTCGTAAGCCAGCAGTGCTTCTGCATCTGCAGCGCCGGAAGCCACAGCGGCATCCAGGACCTTGGCAGCCAGAGCGATGAACTTCTCGTTCTTTGCGACGAAGTCGGTCTCGCAGTTGATCTCGACCATGACGCCGACGTTGCCTTCGACCTTGGCAGCAACCAGGCCTTCAGCGGTCGAACGGCCTTCGCGCTTGGTAGCGCCCTTCAGGCCCTTGACGCGAATGATCTCGATGGCCTTCTCGGCGTCGCCGTTTGCCTCGTCCAGAGCCTTCTTAACGTCCATCATGCCGGCGCCAGTGCGCTCGCGCAGTGCCTTGATATCAGCAGCGGTGTAGTTTGCCACGTGCAATCCCATTCAGCTAGGAGTTTCAAGTTTGATTTGCTTGTGGGACGGGTCGGTTTTCCGGCCCGTCCCACAAGACTTGGCGGAGCTTGCCTCAATCAACACGCTAGTGTCCCGAGGCAAACTCCTAGAGTCACGCAGGTGACTACTTGGCTTCGCCAATCTCGGTTGCAGCTTCCTCAGCAGGAGCCTCAGCCTTGGCCTTTTCGCCCTCAAGCAGTTCGCGCTCCCACTCAGCCATTGGCTCAGCGGCACCCTCGGTCTTGCCTGCAGCCTTGTTGTTCTTGGCGATGAGGCCTTCGGCCACAGCGTCAGCAACAACGCGGGTCAGCAGGTTGACGGAGCGGATAGCGTCGTCGTTGCCTGGGATTGGGTAGGTAACCTCGTCTGGATCGCAGTTGGTGTCCAGGATGGCCACAACTGGGATGCCCAGCTTCTGGGCTTCGTCGATAGCCAAGTGTTCTTTCTTGGTGTCAACGATCCAGATAGCGGAAGGGGTGCGGGTCAGGTTGCGGATACCACCGAGGTTGTTCTGCAGCTTGGTCAGCTCGCGCTTGAGCAGCAGCAGTTCCTTCTTGGTGTGACCGGAGCCAGCAACGTCCTCGAAGTTGATCTCTTCCAGTTCCTTCATGCGCTGAACGCGCTTGGAGACGGTCTGGAAGTTGGTCAGCATACCGCCGAGCCAGCGCTGGTTCACGTATGGCTGGCCAACGCGGTTAGCCTGCTCAGCAATGGATTCCTGAGCCTGCTTCTTGGTACCAACGAACAGTACGGTGCCGCCGTGAGCAACAGTCTGCTTCACGAACTCGTAAGCGCGGTCGATGAACGACAGCGACTGCTGCAGGTCGATGATGTAGATGCCGTTGCGCTCGGTGAAGATGAAGCGCTTCATCTTTGGGTTCCAGCGACGGGTCTGGTGGCCGAAGTGGACGCCGCTGTCAAGCAGCTCTCGCATGGTTACGACTGGCATGTCGCAACTCCTTTCAGCAGTGGCGGACCGGGCACACGTGCGCCCGCGGTAACTGCTCTTGTTTGTTCGGGTTGATGCAGATAGCCATTGTGGTTACCCGCCCTAGTATGAGAGCCGAAGATGCTTGGCATCTCGCCGTCAGTCCACCGATTCTCTCGGACCACTGGAACCTCGGGCCACAGCCCTAGTTGGCCATGGAACCTCATACGCGAAGTCAATCTCTTGCCTGTTGCATCCAATTTTGGACACACCTATGACAGGAAACTGCTGTTTAAAGTGTACTACACCCCGCGCTTCGCACAGCACGCAGAACCGTGATCTGGAGCCCATCGGATTACCCACATTTCGGCTCGACTTCTTATCCACCCGGTGGACGACGCCGGACGCTGAATAGATGAAAACCCAAGCCGCATTGAAACAAGCCAAATTCCTGTTGCTCGCCATCAGCCTCGCGCTCGCTGCCAGCGGTGCCTCACTGCCAGAACAACTCGCACCACTGCCTCATGCTTCGCTCGCAACAGCCAACGGCTGGCGGTGGCCGCTAGCGGGTGAGCCAAAGATCACTGAACCCTTCGACAAGCCAGCGGAAAATTGGCTGCCCGGACATCGTGGCGTTGATCTGGCGGCAAGTGAAGGCGACAAGGTTTTTGCTCCACATCGAGGGCAGGTCACCTTCGCATCAACTTTGGTGGATCGCCCCGTGATGGTTATCGATCATGGGAACGGATTCAAAACCAGCCTCGAACCGGTCCAGGCAATCGCCAAAGCGGGCGATTGGGTTGATGCCGGAGCGCAGGTAGGCACCGTGTCCACCGGGGCCCACTGCTCGGCGCGATGCATCCACTGGGGTGTGCGCTTGAATGGCGAATACATTGATCCGGTCCTGCTCATTCGCGATATGCGACCGTCAATCCTGTTGCCGCTGCACCCATAGGCAGCAGTGTTCCTGCTGTTTTCCTTGACGAGCGCCGTACGATGGAAGGAATCTGGGCAGAGGCGAGGAGGAGTCGGGCGGGCCATGAAAAAAGCGCTGATCCTCACCGGGTGCGCCATCGCCTTGCTCCTTGGCGTTATCTACGGCTTGTGGCAAGACGGGGACAAACCTGGTTTCGGAATGATTGCCTGGATTCTTTTTACCCTGGCGCTGGTAGCCGGCTTCACCCGCAGGCTCATCGTTGCACGCCGCGCTGGAAAACTTCGCGAAGGCTTCGAACCGCTGCGCGATGCCAGCACGACTTTTGAGAATATGGCTATGGGCAGAACCCCAGAGGCCCGCCCTGATTTTTCCCCACACCAGGGCCAGCGCCTTCCCAAAGATCACGGGGACTGAAATGCAAATCGCCCGACAACTCGTTGACACGAATTATCGGGCGACTTTCATCGGTAGGGAGTATGGGACTTGAACCCATGACCAAGGGATTATGAGTCCCCTGCTCTAACCAACTGAGCTAACTCCCCACATGTGTCCGCAACGTATAGCCACAACCACACTCGAAATATTCTAGGGCATCACTACCCCAAACACCGATTTGGCTCACCGCAACCGGTCGCACGCGTCAGTGCGTTGAGACTTCTTCGCCTCGATAAAGCGCTTCGAAGGAGTTCATGGTTTTCTTTTGCGCGTGGTTCAGCACCTTGCGGTGTCCGGCCTCGCCGAACTTCATGCGCTGCGCCTCATCCATGGACAGAACCCTGTCCAGCTTCTCCGCCAGGTCCTGCCGATCCCCTGGCTTGAACATGTAGCCGTTGACACCTTCATCAACAAGATGCGGCAGGGCCATCGCGTTGGCCAAGACAACAGGCTTGGACGCCGAGAGCGCTTCAAGTGTCACCAGCGATTGCAGTTCAGCGGTGCCTGGCTGGCAGAAAACGTCGCAGCGCAGGTAAGCCTGGCGCAGCTCTTCATCACTGACGTGCCCCAGGAAGCGCACCCGGTCGCGAATCTTGAGCTCATCAGCGATCTTTTCAAGGATGCTCCGCTGCTCGCCACCGCCAACGATCTCGATGATTGCATTGGGCACTTCGCGCATCAGGGGCAATGCCTCGATCAGTTCGTTAATATTCTTCTCAACGGCTAGCCGCCCAGCGAAAAGGATCGTTGGAAAATCATTCTTCATGATCTCCTCCCCCGGGGCCAGCTCGTAATTGCCGACTTCAATGCCGTTGGACAGGGGCAGAACATTCATCAGCTTCGCCCGTTCGCGCATTGCTTTGGCGGCCAAGGGAGTCGGCGTGGTGACTGCATTGGCCCGGCCGAAAATTTTGCCCATGTCCCTCCAGGAATTATGGGCCACGATGCGCTTGAACCAGCGCGGGAAAGGCAGGAATGGATCAAGGTTCTCCGGCATGAAGTGATTGGTCGCCACCGAGCGGACCTTGTTTTTTCGAGCCCACCCGATGGCGCGCTGGCCAATCATGTAGTGGCTTTGCGCGTGGATAACATCCGGCTTGATCTCGGAAAGCAGCTTGTCGATCTGCTTGTTCACTTCCCATGGGAAGGCGATTCGGAAATACTCGTGGGTTGGCACCGAATGGGATTCCAACCGGTGCACGATGGCCTCGTCCCGGATTTCCGTGAAGGTTTTGCCCTTGTTTCCGCGTACCGCAAGCACATGCACCCGGTGACCACGTGCATGCATCTCGGTGGCGAGACGGTAGCAAAACATCGCTGCGCCATTCACATCCGGAGGATAGGTGTCAGCTGCAATGACAATGGTCAGTGGTTTTTCCTTGGCCACGGGCATCCTTAGTCGTTCACAAGAATTTGGGTTTGATGAAAAGTCTGGATCTTCAGTCTATTTCGACTCTGGCAGTTGTTTATCAGCTTCAGCCCGGTTGCGCCGCTCGATAACGTCCGGGTGGTGGCGGGACAAGGCAGCTACACCCACAATGGCAAGAGCCGCGGCAACGAGCATCAGCACCGTGACAAGCACTGGGACATCGGGGCGCAATTCGCCGAGGATACTGGCCCCAATAGCAATGCCGATGATCGGGTCAATAACGGTCAAGCCCGCAATCACCAATTCGGGAGGCCCCTTTGAGTAGGCCTTTTGAACAAAATAAGAACCGAGAAGACCTGCTACGACAACAGCTAAACCTGCGATCCATGGCAACTGCAGGAAGCTGCTGTTGCCAATTCCCAGAACCGCGATGGCGATGGTTCGCACCAGGACTGCGACGAATCCAAAGAGCACGCCTGCGCCCACGATAAAGAAGATTGCGCCGAGCTTTCGATGGAAGAGGATCGTGGCCAATCCCACGATTGCCACCACCCCAGCGAGGATCATTTCGATCAGGTGCGATTGCTCTTCGGTGACTGCATGATTGCTATTGGTTGCGGTCACTGCCAACAGGACGAATCCGACTGAACCAAGCATGCAGCTGATGATCGCCATCACCGTAGGGCGATTCATCGTAATGCCCGTTTCCCTGGCATTGACCATCGCTGTAATGACCAGGGCGATGGCACCAATTGGCTGCACCACCGTCAGTGGCGCGCTGGCCAAGGCGAAGACGTTCAATGCCATGCCCAGGATCATCAGAAGCAGTCCGCCCATCCAGCCCTTATTGGTAGCGAGCTTTCCAGCGTTCTTGAGGGTCAGTTCCAGCCCATCAACGGAATTGCGAACCGCGATGGATTGGAAGTGGGCGCCAAACGCAAGACAAAAGGCACTGCATAGTGCCGCTGCAATAGCGATCCAGACCATGTCAGTGCCTTTCTAGCCTAAATTCTTCGTACATGACGGGGCAGCTCAGTTCCAGTAGACTCCGTAGCGCTGCTCCGCCAGCCGATAACTCAGGAGCGCTTGAATAGGGCGCGAATAACTGCACCCAGTGCCAGCGTTGAACCTGCCATCACAAGGTACGGTCGTGCCTGTTCTAGGCGTTGGCCATTGGCTCTGTCAGCCTCCGATTGATCTTCGGAAGACGAAGACGCAGGTCGGACGAATCCACGAGCCTTGGCGGCCGCACCGGAAACTTTGTCTCCGGCGCTTTGCGTAAAGGAGCGTACTTTATCGATCTTGGCCAGAGGCGCCTGAACGCTCTCGCCAAGGTTGTCGCGCAGCGCCTGAATCTGGCGGCGACGACGACGGGTCCGGAGGATCAGTTCGTCAGCACTTGGTGCCGGCGGCTTTGGTTCCTTCTTCTTGTCGCTTTCTTCGGCATCTTCAGGCTTCTTCTTCAGCGGTTCATCGAGCGTGCTGACGTCGAACTCGCTACCATCCTTGAGCACGCCCAAGTCATGGCGAATACCTCTAATGGCTGCTTCTGGCTTAAGCGGCAGCGCCTTCTTGACCTTGGCGTATCCAACCAAGCCCAAAATGGCTGCGACTAGCAGGAAGAAGCCAGCAACGATCAACGCCGCAGCCCATCCAGGCAGCCAAATAGCCAAAACATTTACCAAGGTCACTACGACGGCAACGACAAAAAGCGAAACTACGACGAGTGCAGCACCAGCGAGTGCTGCTGCCATGCCAAGGCTGATTCCCTTGCCCTTGAGTACAGTTGTCGCGAGCTTGATTTCATCCGAGAGCTGTTGCGGAACAAGCTCCTTGAGTCCTTCAACCTGCGCCTTAGCACTCTTGACGCTCGACTTCAGGCTTTCGTCAGCTTGCGTCGATTCAGCTTCAGTCATGGTTTCTCCATATTCTCGATCGCGCAGCAACCGGTGTATCTCACGCTAACACCCCGGCTACCTCAATCGACTCAGTCTTCAGGCGTAAAACCCACAGCCCGAACTCATGCTATGGGTGTAACTGTTAACGATTCGAAAGTCTATCGTCTAATCACCTGAGGTTATAGGAGATCCAGCCTGTGACGGGATTTCAGTTTAAATACGTCATCCGCACTCAACGCGGGGAAAACAAAAAACTTCCCAGCTACCTAAGTAACTGGGAAGTTTTTTCTTGGCTCCTCCAACTGGACTTGAACCAGTAACCCTTCGATTATCCGTTATCTGACGGCACTAACGATTCTCGCATATGCGCAAGTCAAACCCATGTTATTGATCCGTTACCGCGAATCGGCTATTGGGTTATTAGTTCAGTCGCATCAATCCACGCATAACCACGGAGGAACTACTCATGAGCACCAACCTACTAATCCAAGCTCTCGACCAGTCAGCCGACAACCTAAAGGCCGTACGCTTCACCTCCACGGACCCCAAAGAACTAGCTTTGTCACTGCAACAAGTGGACCGCGAACTTGCCTACCATTTGGGCCAGCTCAACATCTGGGATAAGGACGCAATGAGCGCATTTCGTGTGATGCAGGACCTCGGAATCCCCGACTTCATACCCTCCAGTCCTGAAGTGCTACTTACTGGCCCATAGCAGGTCTACATCGGCGCAGCAGGCAAGGCGAACGACTAGTTGTCGGTGGCGCCTGCTAGACAAGTAAGACGACGAACTTCAGCACCATGCACAGATAGGAAACATGAATCATGTTGGCTCCAGTAGTTATCACGGGACTGTGGATCATCGGCGGGTTAGTTGCCTGCGTCATCGCTTTCATCCTCAATCCCATCCAGGGAATGATGAACTCAGCAATCATCGCTGCATTCCTGGTAGCACTGTACGGGTGGATTGGAGTCGTCGGCGGTAGTGGCTACCAGTCAGACGGAACCGTCCTCAGCCTCGCAATTTTCGGGACAATCGCGTGGGTTGCGTTATTGATCGGTAAATCAAAGATGATTTCCCAGTAAGCACTCTCGATTTACATGGCCCAGCTCCTGCAGCTGGGCCAAAGTTTTGCCCTTAACAATTCATGACCGAGTATGAAGCGCCTTATTTCAACATCGTCTCGACTAGACCCCTACTCACTAGTCACAATCGTGAAATGACGCAGGATTTCAATCTGGATTCATACAAGAACTGGCTAACAACATTCCTCATGCCAACCAGCGTGAAAAACCGGATGTACTACGCGCACAGGTACGTGAATTGGTTATCCAAAAACGATGTCGCATCACCTTGGCAAGCACAGCATCAACACGTCAGCCGATTCATCATCGAGGCAGGCAAAGCGCCATCAACGAAAAAGAATGTCCGGGACGCCTTAGTCACTCTCTATAAATGGGGAGAGAACACGGAGCAGACAGATAGCAGCCCCGTTAAATCAATCCCGAAAATCAGAGTCCCCGTCGGGACGCCGCACCCGACACCACTCGAATTCATCGACGACGCAATGCAACGATGCCGTCGATTGACTGACGTCATCATGATCGTCCTAGCACTCTATGCCGGGCTCCGCGCAGTGGAAATAGCATCGCTTCACACCAGCGATTTTGAAGACGATCAGATCAGAGTACAAGGCAAAGGCGACAAAGTCCGCTACGTACCGATTCACGACATGCTTAAACCGCTCTTGCCCCACATCCCGATCGGTTGGGTCTTCCCATCAACGAAAAATCCCACCGGACACTATCTCCCCGCGTCAGTCAGCCAGCGGCTCAGCGACCTCCTGGGAACAGGCCGACCTGGCGGCCACAGCCTGCGACACCGCTTCGCAACAGACATTTTTGCCGCAACCCGCGACCTCATCCTGGTTCAAGAACTTCTCGGCCACGCGTCCATCTCCACGACGCGCATTTACACACGAGGTAATACCGCGCATCTGGCCCCGGCAGTTCAAGCGCTACCGTCCCGTGACACGGTTGCTCAGGCAACGGCTCGTGCCCTCGTTGCCCTCAAAGAACAGCACCGAGACGAAACGCATTCCAAGGCATGACACCCGCTCCTAGCCTCTAGTGACGATTAACAGGCATTGAACCTGCAATCGAAAGGACTACGGCATGGCTGTCGCAACGAAGTACAAGATCAAGTTCACCTGCGGACATAGTGAGGTCAAAGACCTGGCAACAACGCCAGCAGGCAAACGGGCTAATAAGGCGACCTGGATGGGGAAGACCTTCAAATGCTCTAAATGCTTCAGAGCCAAGGGGAAAGAAGAACTCGCCAAGGACAATGCAGAACTGCTCGCCGAAGCGGAAGTCTTCGAGGATGAACACGACCTCCCGGAGCTGGAAGGCAGCGAAAAACAAATCCCTTGGGCAACACGAATCCGGTATCAATGCTTGGCCGCCGGCCTAGAGCACCTGGACGGAAACGACGAGCAAATCGACGAGGTTCTGGACGCAGCTCGAACCTTGACCAAATCAGGCTGGTGGATCGACTACAAAGACATGGACGCGCACGAAGTCTACGAAGTAGTCACCACCGGTGCCGTCTCCGCGAAACAGAAAGCGGCCGAAACCATTGAAACCGAGAACCCCTTCTAACCAGCAGCCGGACAGCACAAGGAATGAGGACATCATGTCAATCACCGTCTATGGACAAGATGACTGCAGCTACTGCGAGGAAACTCGCAAGTACTATGAACGCCAGGGAATCCCCGCTGAGTACGTGAATCTCTCCAACCCAGCCAACGCTAAAGTCTTAGAGAAGTTACGTGAAGAGGGATATTCCAGCACCCCAATCGTGAGGACGCAGAACCAGACCTGGCAAGGAAGGCGACCAGACTTGATGGTCAAGTCGGCGATGGAGTACCGGCAAGAAGAACAGCAACGTCAACAGCTCCAAGAGCAACAGCTCGCGCGCCAGGCAAGTCAGCAGCACGCGACGCACTGAGCACCAGCCAAAGGGTGGATAGCAGGATCCAGCAAACGCGATCCGCTATCCACCTTTCTCGCGTTGTGACACACGAATTCTTCGGATAAGGCGATTCAACAGTGAATTTCCGCCCCGACGAAGTAAGGAATGTGACACTCATGAGCGCGCTTCACACAATCACCTTGAATGCAGCAAAATACGAGCTGGAATCCCGTGACGGCACAACGATCCACGTAGAATCCTTCAACGACGTACTACGCGTACTGCGCACCCACAAGCGCAACAACCAGAACGGCACAATGCACCTGCTCATGGACCGCAACGCCGACGTGCCCTGGACGGTCAGCGCCTGGACAATTGGCCTGGACAATGACGTCGTCAAGCTGCACCCAGTGGAAACCAAAATCACCCCCACCCAGCGTCGACAGGCCATTACCCTACGAGTGACCATGTTCTCGTTTGGCAATGAGCTTGGCGGCTACAAATTCGACACCTTCGAATCCGCTATCACCGCATCCCGGGACATCTCGGCCGACCCTGGACACCCGTTGCCAGACCTGCTGATCATCTCCGACTTTGAAGCGCTGGACGGCATCCAGGTGCCCGCTCCTGCACCGGAAAAAACGGCACCTGCACAGCCAGCAGCCAAAGACGATGCCTCGCCAGCACAAGAGCAGGATCCCGGTGAATCCATCCCTGCGCCTGCAACGTCGGAAGAAATGACCGAAGAACCGCAAGCAACCGAGGCGCAAGACAATCCTCCAGTGATAGCCGAGAACAATTCTGCTTCAACAGTTGTCGCTGAATCAGATGCCCCGGCAGCCCAAGGATCACCAGATCGGCCGGAAAGTGCGGCACGTGCTTTCGCCACGCGCGCGGAAACCAAATCCCAAATGGTTGCACCTGCCCTGGACGGCTTCCTTGGAGCGCTCAATCGCTTCCTGCATTTGCGGCTGGCCCCAGGAAAGCACGAAAAGCTACTGCGCCTCGCACGCGCCGTCGTGCAGAAGTCTTTGAGCGAGCACCGCTGCATCGCTGTAGTTGACGTCAAGGGCGGAGTCAGCAAAACGACATTGAGCTATATTCTCGGTGCAATCTTCGGTCGAGTCCGAGGTGGAAACATCCTGGCCTGGGATAACAACGAGAACGCAGGAAACATGCTCTCACGCGGCATCGTCCCATCAGGGATCACAGTGAAGACCGCCATCGAGCTCTTCCACGACATCGACCAGTTCCAGAATGCCGAGCTGTCGCACAAACTCAAGCAGTATGTACTGTCCCAGGGCGACAACCGTTTCTACATGCTCCCGTCACAAGACCAGGGATCCGACAAGCAAGTCATCGACGCGCAGGCCTTCGACCGCATGTATGAAATCCTCCACCGCTTCTATGACTTGATCGTCGTCGACACGGGCAATGCCTCGAACGCCGGCACATGGAAGGCATCAGTCCAGACCGCTGACACCCTCGTCATCGCTACCGCCAACAAATCAGATGCCATGGCTGGAGCAATGACCACCATCGATGCGCTGCGTGCCCAAGGGCATGGAGACAAGCTCGCCAACTCGGTTGCAGTCATCACTGAGCTGCTTCCCCGAAGTGAAGCAACCCGCAGCACCGCCGAGTGCATTGCCGACCTTGAACCATGGGTACGGGAAGTCAAAGTCATTCCATACGACAAGCAGTTGACCTCAGGCGGAATGATCAACTTCGACGCCCTGTCCACCGCGACGCAAGAAGCGTACCTGCACGCTGGAGCGGCCGTCATGAATGGGCTGAGCTAAGACCTTCCGGAGCGAAACAAGGAGACAAGACATGAAGCCGAACCACCTGGTCAAAGCTAGTGCAGGGATTGGGATCCTGATTCTGGCAGGATCTGCACTCACCTCCTGCACAGAGCCAAGGCAAGAGGCAGCGCAAGCACCGGCACAATCCACCGCTCCGGCATCAACGACGAAGCAGCCCTGCAACATAGCTACTGTGCCCCAGTCGTACCAGGATGATGTACACGATGCAGCCAAGAAATCCGGACTGCATCCAAGCGTTATTGCCGCAATCATCCAGACCCAGAGCAACTGGGAGATCATGGCCGACGAGCCAGTCGGCGACGGCCGCAGCTTGGCCTTGCTGACCCCAGAAGTCTGGGACAAGTACGGGCAAGGCGACGTCTTCAACGGACATCACAACATCGCCGCACTGGGCGGCTACTTGGAACATGTCGCAGACGTCGTCAAGGGAAAGAACGGCATCGGCGCCGACGACACCAACCTTGTGATCGCGGCCCTGGTCGCAGGGGAATACGCAGTTGCTAACGCTGGTGAAATTCCAGCAACGCCAGGCACGCTGCGCTACGTCGACCTCGTCAACGAGTCCGCCGAGCAGTACAAAACCTGCGCCAAGGACATCTGATGCGTAAAGGAATCGCACTGCTTGGTGGCGTAGGAATGCTCGGATTCCTCTTGGCCATTGTGCTTTTGTTCGTCGTGATTTCATCCATCGGCGGGTCAACCCCCACCGATTCAGATGCCCAGGATAACCAGAACACGATTTCCTGTGAAGCTGACGGCGAAGCTATCCCGGCAGAATACCGCGAGGACATTGCCCGCTCTGCCGAAGTATCAGGACTGCCCCTAGCGATTCACGCTGCGCAGATTGAAGCCGAGTCCAATTGGAATGAAAAAGCCGTTTCGCCGGTGGGAGCAGGCGGACTGACGCAGTTCATGCCAGGCACCTGGGCAGTCTTCGGCAAAGGCGACAGGTTCAATGGCCATGATGCCATTGCAGCCCAAGGACGGTACCTGAAGTATCTGGCCGACTACATGGAAGATTCTGGCCTGGTCGGCAAGGACGGCAACGACCTGACCGAGCTGGTGCTCGCAGGCTACAACGCCGGTGAAGGCAACGTAACCAAGCATGGAGGCATCCCGCCATTTCCTGAAACGCGGGGATACGTGCAAAAGATCATCAACTTAGCTCAAACCAAGTACTCCGAGTCCGGTTCATGCCAGCCATTGGACAACGACGACATCCAGCTCGTTGATTTCGAGAAGTCAGGCAAGTGGGTCCACCCGTTGCCTGGCTCGCAAATCACGTCGCGCTACGGCAAGCGTCCATGCCCAACGAACAACTGCAACTACGACACTATCCACCACCAGGGCATCGACTTTTCCACGGGCGGTGGCGGCAGGAACCAAGCACCTGTGGACATGGAAATCATCCACGCTGGAAAAGACGGCTACTGGTCGGACTGGTATGGACCCTGGATTCTCGGCAAGCAGATCGGCGGAGAGGGTTTCTACATAGAAATTCACCACTGCGCCGAGGGATCCGTGAAAGTCAAAAAAGGCCAAAAAGTGCAGGCAGGTACGCAAGTTTGCACCGAGGGCGCTACCGGGAATGCTGCGGGATCTCATAATCATTTCCAGATTGGGAAACCAGATTTTAAAGCCTCCGGCGATGTGCCAACCCGTCAGCATACCCTGGACCCAATACCCATCCTGATTGAGAAGCGAGTTCTTTAAATGGCTGCCAACCGTAAACTCCTCAAAGCCCGTCTCATCCTCATCGGCTGCGTCCTCCTGCTGCTGGCCGTCCTGGCCGGAGCTGGCTGGGCAGTCTTCGGCAGCCGCAATGCCACCGAAACGGCGACCCCTTCGGAAGAACCGATGCCCACGATCATCGAGGGTGAGAACCCATTCGACGGCGCCAACCCTGCGGAATATGCTGTCGACGTTTCCGACGTTGACCGGTCGAATCGCGAGGTCGTCGCCAAGAAATTCGTAGAAATCGCCACCACCTGGTATCCAGGCACTGATTACAACGAAACGAAAGCGCTCTTGCGTGCCAGTGGCCTGATGTCTCCAGAACTGACCGCGAAAATCGCTGGCCCGGATCGACCAACAACCACCGAGCCCTGGCGGATCTGGGGAGAACGAAACGGCTGGTCAATCCCCTCCGTCAAAGTCCGCGAACCGCTCCACGGAGCCGAAAGCGACGACGTGAGCAACGAATTCGTGAACACAGAAGTGCCAGTCGTGTGGCGGTGGATCGCCGAAGGCTTCAACTCCGAATACAGCAACGAGCAACGCATCTACTACCTGGCCATGACCCACAATCCAGAACGCGGCTGGGAAGTCGCTGACTACACAGTCGACTTCATGGACTGGGGCACCGAAAAATAGGCACCCCTGCCGCCAAATCTTCAGAAAAGGATGGTCATCATGGCCACGCAAGAAAGCTTCTTCCTCGCACTGAATCAACTCGAACAAGCACGCGAAGGCGCATCAGCTGCTTCGGCTGAATACGAAGTGGCACGAGGCAATCTCAAAATGCTCCAGTGCGGCGCGCCATTCATCGGAAAGCAACGTGCCCAGGACTTCGACTACGACGCAGCTGAAGACGAGTTCTACCAGTTTGACGCCTTATGCGAGCTGCTTCCAGAACACGACGGTAGTCACTCAATCGAAGAAGCACCCGATAGGCAATTGTCAGTTGAATACTTGAAATCCAGAAGCATCGTGCGCGCATGCCTTGAAGCCCAGGACAAAGCGATGAGAGCTAGAAATGATGCGGAAGACGCGTTCATGGCAGAAAGCTGTAAAGCGCCAGGGATTTGGTGTCTCCTGTGGGAAGGCCACGAGGGAGAACACGAAGAAGCCAAAGAACTTCGAATTGCACTTTGACCAAGATTGAAAGGTAGGAAAATAACATGATGGCAACCGTACTCATACTCTTCGGCATCGGTATCTGTACCTTAGCTCTCTTCTCGTGGGCCATCATCCGATGGAGAAGATAGAAAGCGAACTCAATTGGTACATTATCAGGTTGATGATTCTGATGTATGTCCTGTGCGTGACGATGGCTTGGCTTGTTTGACCATGCAAAATATCGGACTCCCAAAGCGTTTCGCACGCAAAGTGTTCCAAGGCCCCAAAGGCAAATGCTGGATCTGGACCGGTGCCATCGCCGACGACGGATACGGACGCTTCTACCTCCACCAGGGACCAGGTGGCGTGGTTCGGCCACACCGCTATCTCTACGAAATTGCCTCCGGAACAACGCTCAACGCCAATGAAGAACTCCTACACATGTGTGACGTGACGATCTGTGTCAATCCTGAACACCTATCACCTGGTAGCAAGTCCGACAACATGCAAGACCGCAGCGGCAAACGCAGGTTCAACAACGGACATGGAATTCGCGGCATGGACAGGCAAGGGCGCGCACTACGCGCACGCCATCTACGTGACGAAATCATTGCTAACGGATGGAATCAAGATCGCATCAGCAACATCCTGGCAGGTGTCACAGCAGATCAGGAAACCTTGTTCTAACACGGATTTCTGACGTCAGACAAAGGCATCCGTGAATCGCCGCACTATCCGCAAGAACTCGTCAGACCACCAAAAACAAATAGGCAGCGCAATGAGGCCCAGTCCAAACGAATGGACTGGGCCTCATTGCGATAACTGCAGCGCTTCAACTCTCCCCAGGACTCAGTGAGCTTTTCTTTCATCCTGGTCAAGGTGATCATCTGAGAGCTTCAACCGATCTTCGGCCAAACTCGGGACACGAACCACTTGGGCCGGCCCCTGATAGCCATGGCGTGTAGCGATGCTCCGGTCCCTTCGCCGCCAAAAAACCCTCTCATGCCCATGTAATCCACGAAATCACAGCCCTCAATGATCACCAGGTCTGCAGCGGCCGAAAGTTGTTTCATGCCAAAGTTCAGCTTCCCGCCGTTCCCGTTCCTGCCAATGAAGAAGAACGATAAAGGCCGCTTTACCGCAAAGGTATAAACAACCAGCCAGGAAAGATCCTTGCCCCGCGGTGAAACCCTCATACGGGGTTCGATCACGACATGGCCATTCGGTAGCTTCTTCACTGAATCAGGATGCTTCACATAGTGATAGATCCGCTGTCTGTAGCCGATTGCTCTTTCTCATCAGAAACAATAAAGTCGCAGTGGCTATAAGGAGGCCTCAGTTTCTCTGCGGCCTCGCTATGGTTTAGCTGCAAAACCGCGGAAGAACATGCCGTCACTGAGCTTGTCCGGACGGACGTCAAGGACGGTTCTGCCTAGTTCCTTGCCCGTGATCCTGTCGTAGCGGGCAATTCGGAAATTCGACCCGTCATTGTTATCCACCAAGACAATCACTTCATTCTCAGTGAAGACGGCCTTGGACGTGGCACTATCATTCCTGTACCCCTCAACGGTGAACCGTTGTTTGGTGTTTCCATTTTTCAGTTCTGTAGACATGATTGAGTTCCCGGCGCCAAGCCATTCCAATGCGCCGTTGTTTACCGAGCCACTGGCGACATAAGGGAAACCCGTTCCATCTTGGCGAAACAGTGTCAGGTTCTTATCCTCTGTGACTAGTGGGTGGCTTTCGTACTTGCCGGTGTCTACATCCCAGCTGGACAGTACTGGTTGCGCGGAAGCATCCAGCCCACCGCGCTTGGCATCGGAGATATAGTAGATCTTTCCGCCTATACAGGGAGCGTCTTCAAGGGTGATGCCTTCACGAGCCTCGTTAGAGCTACCCACATTCTTTTCTTTCCCGTCCGCAGTTCCTGTGAGTTGATTCAAGACCATGGGTTCCGTTTCGGGGTCACCTGTGGTGGAGTATGGTCCTGTGCCGATTCCCATCCCGTAAACGGCCCCATCGCATTTGGAAACAATGAAGTACCCGCCTTCGATTTCTTTTTTGGTGCTGGTGGTTCCAGATGTGGTGACGACCTGGGTAGTGTAGCCCGTTTCGCTGAAGCCCAAGTTATAGATGCCGACTGCTGTATCGGAGGAGGTGGCCAACATTCCGTATTGGCTGTCGGTTTTCTCACTGCTGATTGTTGTCAGGCCAGCATTATCTAACCGGTAGTCGTTTCTTGTATCACTGAAAAACAGCCCTGCTTCATTCCATGCCATGGAGCAGGTATCCATGCCCCATGTCTTAATTTCTGAGAAAGAGCCGTCTTGGTTCGCAATGACCACCTTGCCGTCCTGGTGCTTCCCGTCCATTGCCGAGCTTTGTTTACTGAAGCAAAGGGCATATTTCCCTTCGCCTAGTTTTTCATCTTCCGGTGCTCCCCAAACGCTGGAAGAACACCCTGAGAGCCCCATTCCAAGCGCGGAAAGCGTAACTAGGATAGCTGTAGCCGCTCTTCTGCGGTTCATGAGAAGTGTCCAATCTGATGGCGACTGGGCCAGCCCCGGTAGGGAGCTAGCCCAGTCCAAGCTTGGTTGAAGACTCTAGAGGGTCTTGTAGGTGATGGTCAGGGAAGAATCCTTGATGTTGAAAGGATAGACCCCCAAACCACCATTGCCATCTAGATCGATGCCTGAAGCAGCCTTGTAGGCTGCCCAAACCAGCTGGGAACAATTCATTTTCGGAGTATTGATGTACTTGTTCGAAGCAAAGCTGCTGCTATATTCCCTGCCGCGAAGATACTTGTAGGAGTGGTCAGCCGCAGCGGATCGCTTGGTGGTAGTCGTCTTGATGTACTGCTTCACGGCGCCTTTAGCTACCTTCACGGAGCTTGCTGAGATGGATCGGCTGACTTTGTCAGTTCCTGGGGCCTCAACGATGGTTGTTGTGTTGTAGTAGATTCCCGTGTGTCCATGGGGGTAACCCAACGTCGATGCAGGGGTAACGAAAACGTCGCCTTTACGGCTAGCAGAGCCTAACACCAGCGTTCCGCCTCCGCTACCGCTTGCTGGTGTTCCCACTCCGTCAATGGGCAAAGGAGACGTGGCTTCTGCGACGGATTCCTGGCTTTCACTCAGAGCCTTATCAATGGCCTGGTTCAGAGTTATATCTTCATCGGAAGCGACCTCGCTCAGAGATGCTTTCAATTCGGACGCTGTGGCTCCCGGATTCAGCTTAACCAGTTCTTCAAGTGAGCTGCTCTCAGTCGATGCTAATGCAGGAAATGCCGAGCCGATGACGAGAAAACTAGATGCAGCCAGCCCCGCCACAATCTGACGTTTTTTCATCAGTTAACCTCCAATGCGTAGATGCGACACTCTATCCATGTCGTGGATAAAAAACTTACGGAAAGGCGGCGGCTAGTTACCTGAAAAAGTATCAGAAATTACCAATGCGACTAGGGTCTTATGTTAACCAGCAACCATGACGAAAGATTTTTATCAATCGACAAAACTAATACTATGACGCTTTCGAATAATTTCAAGAGCTATTTTGAAGTTTTTCTTGGCGGCTAAAAGAATACGCCGTTGTGGATTTTTTGAATTTGGAAATATTTGAATGCTAGGTTGCAAAAACAGTCGTTTCTGCAACGACTAGTAAACCCCGGCGAAATGTGAATTTTAGTTTCATGTGGTAGTGACTTGCACCGAGATATGGCGGAGCCAGGTATACCTGATGAAGAGCGTTGAACGAGCGGCATCGGCCACCTTATCGGTAATCGTCATCAGCTCTTTGATCTTCATAGCGCATTCTATTTGATCAAAGAGCTGATGATCAATTGGAAATTGCCTCAGGTCACGCGAAGAATGTCCTCGATAGCTGGCCCTCCACATGATCATCATCTGCTGGTGCGACTGCGAAGTTCAATACATTGGCGTTCAAAAGGACAGTGTTGAAGCGGTAATCACGTGTGCAGCCGTTCCGGCCAGAACACTCAATGTTGCGTTCTTGCGCCACAAATGCAGCGCAGCCGTTACCATCAGTCCCGCTAGAACGGCCACACTTGTTGAATTGACGACGAGAGGGGTGTCCCTGATGGTGTAGAAAACAGGATCACCATAATTCCCGGAGGCATGTAGTCGTTCAGAAACGGAACTATAGAACTGCGGCGCAGTGGCCCGAGGAAAGCAAATAGGACGTTTCAGGCACTGTGCCTCCTCCAAGCATCTACTGCGTAGCGAAATATCAAGAAACTAAAGAACAGCAACATTGCGGCCACCAGCATCGCGTGATCGGAAAAGACGTTGCCGAACACCGCACACACCAGGGCAACCAAGGGCATCGCCGGTTGCCGATGCTTGCGGCACATATCAAGGCACAACACGCCGTGAGATCATTCTCAGCGAGAAGGGCGAGGGAGGTGTGTCATTTCACCCACTTAGAGTATGGGCTTCGTGCTAGCTCTTCCGAGAAGTCTAGCTGTTAGTTCCAGGAGTACACGTTGACAGCCAGAAACGCTGAAATTATCCGCCAGATGGAACTAACAGCAACGGATGCAGAGTCTAGCTAAAGACCTTTGGAAAGCGTTCAGTTGTCATTCCTCAATCTCTCCGCCGATTCTACGTAGATGCTGACGGAAAGTGATGCCCTCGCTTTCGCGGGCAGACAGGAACTCAGTAAATCGGGCCTGCTCGCGCAGGCTGGTTGCGGATCGCATGAGGGCAGCTTGGCGGCGTTCGGTATCACGAATGGCCTCGGCAACCTCTGCAATGTCGGCTGCTCGCTCCAATGGCATAACCAGGAGCCCGTCGTCATCGCCCAACACGAAGTCATCGGCCGTGACAGTGAAGTCCCCAAACTGTGCTTGAGTGATTGCGGTTTCCGATTGGGGTTCCAGACGCTGTGGGCCAGCAGGTAGGGCTCCCGTGCTGAAAATCGGAAGACGGATTGCGCGTAGTTCACGGGAATCGCGATGTAAACCCCAGATGGCAATGCCTGCCAGTCCTGCTTGGGACGCTTCGAGCGTCACTAGATCTCCAACGCATGCTTCATCTGTGCGCCCCGAATTATCGACGATTAGGACATCTCCCGGGCAAGAGTTGTCGATAGCCTCCAAGAACACATCAACGCTCCCCGTATGTTGAGCTGGAAGAACTCGGCCAACCATGTGAGTTTCTGGCCAGAGTGCGTTCAGCCCTGCGGGTGCCTGGCGTACGGGGATGCCTAAGCGCATGACTGCATCAGCGACATGCGGTGTTGTCAGATCCAGGTAGAGTCGCTGCAGTTCGTGTGAATCCATTGGTGGTTTGCCTTTCAGATGGTGCATGGTTTTTGGAATTGGGTTCCGTTGCAAAGCGGTGGGTTAGATCGGTGCGTGGTGGTCGACGACTGTTTTCATCACTAAGGTGGAGGTCAGTCGCTGCACTCCTGGTAAGAGTGAAAGCTGTTGGTCATAAAGAGTTTGGTAGTGCTGTTTCGACTCGACGGCGACGAAAAGCTGGTAGTCCGGTTCTCCGAAAAGTCGATGCGCTTGGACAACGTTTGGTATTTTTGCGACCGCGGATTCAAAAGCTGCTACCGCGTTGCCATCACCGGCACGCATGGTGACGAACACCAAAGCCTCAAAGGGAAGGCCCAACAGGTCTAGGTCCAGGTCGACACTGAATCCCTGAATCACTCCCGAGGCTTCGAGGTCACGGAAGCGTCGGTGGCAGGCGGATAGGCTTAAGCCTACTTTTTGCGCCACATCTGTCATCGTGGCTCGACCATCAATCTGAAGTTGAGAGAGAATCTCCCGATCAAGTTCATCCATTCAGAAAAGTATGCTCTCAGCATCCAAGATTCGCAAAATTTTCGAAACATCTTGCGTCAAAATTCGGATATTCTTGCAACAAGACAAGATTGAGATGGAAGGCATCAGGTGGAAATAGGGTTAGCGTGGGCATTCTGGGGCGTTTCAATGTTGTTCGTTCTGACTCCGGGGGCTGATTGGGCGTATGCCATTTCGTCAGGGGTGAGGCAACGAGCGACTGTTTTTCCTGCGGTGTCCGGCATGCTGATAGGTCATGTTTGCGCAGTGTTGGTGGTAGCTGCAGGCGTGGCGGCAGTCGTTATTGCCTCGGATCTAGCGATGACCTGCTTGACTTTGATTGGGGCGATGTATTTGGTTGTACTGGGTATCCAGGCCTTGAGGAATCTCGAAGCATCTCCGATCAATGCCGAAGGAACATTGTCTGGGGGAAACAGGCTGTTCGCTAAGGGGATAGGCATTAGCTTGTTGAACCCGAAGGTTATGCTCCTGTTTCTTGCCCTGCTGCCACAGTTCACGAGTGCTGATGCTTCGTGGTCGATAGGCCTGCAAATCGTTTCGCTTGGGGCAGTGCACGTGGCCAATTGTGCTTTGGTCTATTTTGCCGTTGGTTACGGGGCCAATGCGGTGTTGAGGCGAAGGCCCCGTGCAGCCCGATGGGTCACCATCACTAGCGGAGTGGTGATGATAGCGCTGGGTGTTTTGTTGCTCGTGGAGAAAATAGTGTTAGCAATAGGTCGATAGTCAGAGTCACCGGAACTTATGTATCTGAGGTGTTCAAACACTCTGTGCAATGTGGTGGCCCATTATGGCCTTGGTCTTAGTGGGTGTGATCTAGGCTCACATTTCTCTCGGCACTTAAATTTCGGTGGATGGTCGTCGCGTTGGCTTGAAACCCTTCAGCAAATTCAAATACCGTCTACCCGGCGGCATGCATAACGTCCAATTCCGGATGCTTCGAGATGTCTCAACTTGCCTTGATACTAACCTATGCAACTTTAATTGAACCGTGCAGAGGGTTCACGATCCATGTGCCTGAGTACCAGCGTGGGTGTTCGTTGTAAAACGGTCCTTTTAGAACAAGACACCAGGACAAACGAAAACCCGGTGTGACTGTTAGTTCCAAATGGCGGTTAATTGCATTGAGAATCGGCGGGATTAGGTAAACCCGATGGCGATCGTCGGACGAGCGGCATCGACCACCTCACCGGTAATAGTCGTCAGCTCCTTGAACTTCATTTCGTCTGTCAAATGAGCGAAGAGTCTCATGGCCAATCGGAACTTGCCTCGGGGCAGACGAAGAATGCCCCCTTTGATCACTGTCTAGTTATTGCACAGTTCATTGCACCCGGTATTTGACTGAGACTGTAACCGCTCACTAGTAGTTTTGACGTTCGAATACCGCTGCCGACAATGAGTTCTTCTGCCTGGGATACCGCAGGATCTACCAGGAGTGTCCACTCAGTAGGAAGCCCGAATGGCGACACCCCGCCGGACTCCATGTCCAGCTGAATTAGCACCTCTGGCGGAGCCATTCTGACTTTCCTGGCATCGAGTGACTTGCGGACGGCGCCATTAAGATCAATACGATCAGCTCCCAAGGTAATGCATGCAGCGAGTCGACGTGTTTCTCCACGTTGTCCTTCGACAATGACACAATTTGCACCTAAATGCGGCTCCAACTGGAAACGGTGAAAGAACGCAGTCGTGTCAGAATCTTGCTCTTGAATAGGCGTGACGAGCGCATTAATGCCCGCTTCCATCAGGGAGGAATACGTCGTAGGCGACAAGTGCTGGGGGTGCTCGGCCACGTCAACGAAGCAGAGACCTTGGTCGGTGAGTGTCGTTTGGAGAGATTTCATGAGGCTCCGCTTAGTGGTTTAGGGATGTGGTTGGCGTAGATTGGGCGAATCCAAGAAACATTTTCTGTGGTGAAGTGCGTGTTGCAAGAGCTGCAGGATTCTCCTGTGACGCTGAGTTCATGACATTCTCGGCAGACGATTGTTAGAGACCGACCGGGAGTATCGCTGGGCGTGTTCTTTTCGGCCCAAAGGGCGAAGGCATGGAGGACTGGCAGGGCATCAAGCGCAGCCTGAGTTGGTCGGTACTCAAAGCGCGTCCGTCTGCCTTCAGAGTAAGGCTGTTGTACCGCGAGTCCTTTAGCGATCAGAGCCTTTAGTCGAGCAGACAGAATGTTTTCCGCAGCCTCCGTATTTTCTCGAATCTCATCGAAGCGATAAATGCCCGAAAGCAGTTCACGAAGAATGAGCAGTGTCCACGGGTCGCCGATTTCATTGATTCCGCGAGCGATGGGGCATGGTCTTTGGGACCAGTCTGAACGTAGTGGCATGGCCTTTTTCCTTCCGTCTTGCAGTGGATGTACCTAGGTTTGCCGGACTGTACGGTTTTGTGTTGAGGGTTCGTGGGGTGTTCGAAAGGCGTTCATGAACACCACACCTATTACAGTCAGCGAGCCGCCGAGGATTTCAGTGAGAAGTGGGACTTCATTGAGCCAAAGGTATCCGATAACGACAGCGATTACTGGTACGAAATACAAGAGGGATGTTGAAGTTGCAGTGCTCAGACGTGCAAGGGCGAAACCCCACAGCGCGTATCCGAATGCTGAGGGAAAAACGCCTAGATACAGGGCAGCGGCCCAAGATTCAGTAGGAGCACTTATTAGGTGCGGCCAAGCCATTGGAAAGAATGGCAAAGTCAACAGGGATGCACTCACCGTCGCGTACGTCGCTACTTCCAGCCCGGTGTACTTCTTCAGAAGAGGCTTCGCCAGCGGGTGATAGATTCCCAAGAGCGTTGAAGCGGCCACAATGATCCATACCGCAGAGGATAAATCGATTCCTGATCGCGACAAACAAACAACACTTACACCAGCAATTGCAATCACACTACCGATGATGGTTGATTTCGTCAGGGACTCACCAAGAAAAATGCAGGCGATGATGATACTGATGATCGGGGAAGCCGAAACGATCATGCTGGCGGTCCCTGCTGGGACGAAGAGTTCACCCCAATTCAGCAAGAGGAAGTAACCTGCCATTCCGCAAATACCGCAGGCGAAAATCCGAGGAAGGTCAGCAAGCTGGGGAAGCCGAATCTTTCGAGATACCGCACCAACAACTAGGAGCGTCACTGAAGCGATGATCAATCGCGATGTAGTCAGTCCAAAGACGCCAAGGCTTGGGGCTGCAATGCGAATTGCAGGGAATGCGCTCGCCCAGAGAACCGCTGAGGAAACCCCAGCGATCCAGGCGGAGCGGGTCGCGCCCACGGATGTATTTTTCACGAGACTCCAGAGATAGCAGAACGTTTCGTTGAATATAACCATCTAACTTTCTTTAAGCAAGTTAACTGGCAGTAGTCATCGATTGAGATCAAATGACGCTTCCATCCAGAATCTCCACAGCGATAACGAGCATTCAAGTAATTCACTCGGGTCGACGATTTTCTAAATACGCATGGCCCGGGTAAAACTCAGTGCGGCTGTCACTAGGTAGTAAACGCCGCTTGTTTCACACTAGCCACTTTGCTAAATCAATAACGGTCCTTTTAGAACAAGACACCAGGACAAACGAAAACCCGGCGACACGCCGGTTTTTTCATGCCAAAACCCGTGTTCAAAACCTGTCTCAGGTCAAAACTGACCGAGTACCGTTTTTGGTATGGCACTCATCGGATATGCCCGCGTAAGCACAAGGGAACAAAACATAGAAGCACAAGAAGCCGCGCTGCGCGCCGCCGGTGCAGAGAAAGTCTTCGTTGATCATGGAGAATCGAGCCGAATAGCATCCAGGCCGCAATGGGTAGCCTGCCTGGACTACATGAGGCCTGGTGACACGCTGATCATTCGCGCGCTGGATCGAATTGCTGGAACAGAACGAATGGCTATCGAAACCATCCGTGAATTAGGCGCACGCGGCATTCGGCTCAATAGCCTGACCGAGCCGTTCCTGGACATTGATTCAAGTACACCCATGGGTGAAGCCATCGTCGGGATCATGGCCGTCTTGGCGCAGTTGAGAGTTTCGACAATCAGAGAGAACACGCGCAGAGGAATCGAACATGCACGTGCCCAGGGTCGGGTAGGCGGCCGGCCCCGTGTAATGACCGCCGAGCGCATCGAGGCAGCAGCCACTCTCCGCTCCCAGGGAAAGAGCTATTCGCAGATCGCCAGTGCGCTACGCGTCAGCATTTCAAGCGTCCGCCGTGGCTTGAAAGAAGAACTATAGTTCGGGATTCCAAGCCATCACACGCAACGGCCTGCCTGCCAATGTCTCCACTGGCAAGCAGGCCGCTGATGTTTACGACTCCAGCAATAGCTAAAGGCTTGGGCCGTCAATTCCATTCATGGGCGGCGGAGTGCTTGGCGGGACAATGCCGTCCGTTGCTGCAGTCAGGCCTGCAGGGCGAGGAAATGGCGTGTACGAACGGGCCTTCACTGATCGATGTGCTTGACTCGCAGCTTTTGGCGCCGAACCATTCCGCATTGCATGATCCGGATTGGGAGACTCCTGTCCCCCATCTCCAACAGAGTCGATTCCGTAGTCTCCGCGAAGCTCTTCTGTAGCCTCCAACAATTCTGCTTCTTTCTCCTCTACCTGGAAGTGGAAGAATTCTTCGTCAGGAGCTTCAACCAGGTTCTCCGCACAACGAGGATGATCGAGAATTTTCCTCACGTCGCCCTGCGCTGCCAGAACGGCCGCCACGGCTGGATCCGGAGGCAGTATGTCGTCGGAGGACAAGCGCTCGTGGCTCTGATGCTGCGTGTACTCCGAATAGATGTAGTTCAATCGTTGCTCTTCAAGGAGCTCAGCTATCTTGACTCGCTCCGCGTTGCATTCGCTTGTCGTGCCGCTCACTCCCAGCGAGAGTTTCTGAGCCAAGGTCGCGTTCTGGAGTTCTCTAAAAGATTGAAAATTCGGGCTGGGCATGATGAATCCTTTCCTGGGGCGAACAAGCTTTTGAGCAGGGTTTCGATCAGCTCGTACCTATGGATCGGCATTCAGGGCTCAGAGACGTGTCTCTCAAAGGAAATTTGCACCCGAGCCACAGACAAGAACCGCGGCGTAATCAGGATTGATTCGCGGGAAAAGACTGCCGAACCGCCAAGACAAGCGCTAAGGCCCGATAAGAAACCCAACCCTACGAAGCTGGTTGTGGCTGGCCAGACGCACGGCCACCGCGCAAAGCCAACGTGAGCGGCACTAAATGAAGATGGCTTTTGACCAGGCCAGGCTAACGCTTCGCCCCGGACACTCGCGCAGTGAGCAACGCGCTCATTGGCCTTAAAAGAACCAAGTCATCGAAAAATTCCTCACAAAACTACAAATATAGTTTGCTATATACCTAGCTATCTAGTAAACTAGTTATATCGGGGCAGGGATCACCAACCACGACAAAGGAAATCCCCCAGACAGACCCCGCCACTCACTGAAAAGGAAAAATCATGAGCAAGCTCGAAATGATCGATCCAACCACCCTGGCGGTTGATACCAACGTCCGCAAGCAGGCCGAGCTGGGCGTCGAGTTCATCGACAGCATCCGCGAACACGGTGTTCTTGAGCCAGTCATCGCCCACCACACCGAGAACGGCTTGAAAGTCCTGATGGGCCAGCGCCGAACACTGGCGTCGGTCGAGGCCGAATGCGCCAGCATCCCCGTCATCATCGTGGATACCCCAGAAGAAGCCGACCGCATCTCACAGCAAGTCATCGAGAACGACATGCGAACAGAGCTGAGCATGTCCGACCGCGCCGATGCCTACCAGCAGCTCAGCCTGCTCGGCATGACCCCGGCAAAGATCGCCAAGCGCACCGGCAGCAAAGCTGCAGACGTGAAGAGCGCGCTAAAGGCATCGAAGAGCAAGTCGGGACAAAATGCCCTGGGCGATGGAATCCCGTTCGACCAGGCTGCGCTGATTGCAGAGTTCGAGGACTATCCGGATCTGGTTGAAAACCTCACGAACACCGCGATGGATCCTGCATTGAGTTTCGAGCACGCAGCACAGAAGGCGCGCTCAGAGGTCGAGACCCGGCTGAAGATCGCCGAGCTGACCAAGGAACTTGAAGCCGAAGGCAAGACAGTCGTAGATGACGGAATGCCCTGCTATCGACTAAACCGCGCGGACGGCACCAATGCTGAAGAAGAGGATGCGACCGGTTTCAAGATCGACATCCGGTATTACGACGGCAGCCTGAACGTCACCCCAGTCGTTGTCGACTGGGAAGAAAATGGATACACCGTGCGAACCTACGGCCAGGAACGTGCCAAGGGGCCGATGACCGATGACGAGAAAGCCGAGCGCAAACAGCTCATTGAACGAAACAAGGCCATGGATGATGCAACGGAAGTCAGGAAGAAATTCCTGGTGACCCTGCTCCAGCAGAAGACCCTGCCCAAAGGTTGGGAAAGCTTCGTTGCCAAGGCGCTGTGTACGCACCGATACGAAGCAGTCCGGGCGGAGATGCACCTGGTAGCCGAGATCCTGGGCTTGACTGGAAAGTCGTCGAGCTTCGACCACGGCGTAGGTGCGGAAACCGGAAAGAGCGCCAAGAGGGCTCACCAGGTGATGCTTGCAACCTCGCTGGCCACCTACGAAAAACTGATCGTCCGCGATTGCTGGAGAAGCACCACCGGCGTAAACGCCAGCATGCGCGCCGACTATCTTAGCTACCTGCAGTCGTGGGGATATGTTCTCAGCGAAGTTGAAGGAATCGTCGCCGGAGACGCCAACTAGAACGAAAGGTGGCCACCAGCGCTACTGGTGGCCACCTCGCCCACTGGGCACAGTGCGGACAAAGATTTATCGGCACCGCGAGTGCCGTCGTGGTCAAGGCATACCAAGCGCAGCAGGCTGATGCAGCCCTGCTATCCTCAAAGATGCTCATGTTTGATTTCCTTTTCAGGTGAGCATCGGTGCACCCGTCGTGGGGATGCGCCACCTCAAGTGCCCTGGGCATTCGTAGCCGTCAAGGTCACAAATACCCGGGGCACTTCAGTACCCATTGCTTAGCCGCGCTTGAGTTCCCTTGCCCCTCGCCCACATGTGCACGACGCAAGCCCAATCGCTCCGCTGCTTGCCGTCGCACACATGGTGGACGACGGGACCCGCCTGACCGCCTGTCCACCGACTCCAGGTTTAGGACATTGGCAGCGCTTAGCCAGGTGACCGTCGTCCGTGGACAGCCTGGAATCGCACGGGCGAACCAATCCCTCCACTCGCCCAACAGTGGAACCATTCATTCCTATTTTGCTATTTATCTAGTATCCTATTTATATTGTTCTATAGACCCAAGGGGTAATCATGGCCACCGCAGCAGAAACCAAGCCACTCAATGTCCAGGTTCCAGTGCTTCTGAAAAAGAAGCTCGACATCCAGGCAATTGCCGAAGACCGAAACCTGCGCATGATCGTCATTGATGCGCTCACCGAATACCTGGAAAACCACCCAGTCGAGCTCTAAGGCCAAAAAGGAGAACCCGCTCTACGGAGCGGGTTTTTTAGTGCCCAAAAACTCGGCCGCTGCTCGAATCGAACGGACGCCGGGACTCGCAAAGAAGGCTTTTGACCACGCCTTGCCATTCCTGGGCGGGGGGACATTCGCGCCATGCGCCACGCGGAACGACCGGAAAAGCGACCACTCATCCTCGGAAAATTATCGCAAAAACCTACTTATCTATATTACTAGATACCTAGGTATCTAGTAAACTAGATATATCGGGGCAGGGAAAACCAAACACGACAACGGTAATCCCCCAGACAGACCCCGCCACCATTGATAGGAACCCAGAAATGGCACTGCGCAACCTCCGGCCGGCCAACTTCGAGCTTGGCGACCGAGTCCATACCGACACCCACGGCGTCTTGACCCTGACCGAGCTTCACAGCGTGAGCAACAACTTGTTCTCCGTGTACTCCACCGCTGAAACCGGAACTGAAATGATCTTCACCCCGGCCAAGAAGTTCATCGTGGAGCGCGACGCGCTCTCGCTCAAAGACATCATGCACATCGCCCGCGACACCTACTTGGGCATCGCCCCAGAAGACCGTGAAGCCCTCCTCAACCTGACCATGGCCAAGGTCAACGAGCTACAGCTAGACGACCCGGTGAACGACGCCGATGCTGTCATCGACCTGATGCAGAACATCGCCAGCGACCAGCGTTTCAGCACAGTCGCAAGCTAAGCACCCGCGACAACCGGGGCAGGCTGGCCACAGCCAGCCTGCCCCGGCACCACCAGGAATTTCCACAGGAGAACACATCATGACCATCACGACCGAGCAATTCAAAGAACTGCTGGCCAGCCTCGACCCATTCACCCAGCTGGATATCGCCAACGAAATCACGAGACGGCTCAACATTTTCAACCCGACCCTCACCCCGGACAACGCAATAGCCCGGATCAGCGAGGAGTACGACTACAAGGGCCACGACCCTGAAGAGCTTGCGCTGGAATTCTTCAACACCCAGCTGTGGAAGGACGCAGTCGATGAGGCAGAGGAATCTTTCTGGGACGAATGCGGGGCCGAGATCCTGTACTCGCCTTTGGAAGACTGGCTCGAAGAGCGCGGAATTCGCCACCGGAACAAGATGGGGAACTAACCGTGACGGATCGCGAAGAGTAGACAAGTAGCAGGCGACAGGTTGCCAGCGACACCGCTGGCAACCTGTCGCCAT
Organism: Glutamicibacter sp. FBE19; assembly: GCF_015524875.1. Classification (NCBI taxonomy): domain Bacteria; kingdom Bacillati; phylum Actinomycetota; class Actinomycetes; order Micrococcales; family Micrococcaceae; genus Glutamicibacter; species Glutamicibacter sp. FBE19. The sequence goes on from NZ_JACKQN010000002.1 coordinate 236,868, forward strand.
TGCATCACCACACCGGACAGAGACTCGTTGGCACCGCTAGTGCCGTCGTGGTCAAGACATACCGGGCGCCCACCAAATCATCCATCCTGCTACGATCAGTAGCGTTCATTCCTATCTATGATGAACCGGGATCGACCTGTCGTGAGGTCTTCCCACTCAGTGGCCTGTTTGTCGAAGTGTTCTTCGGCAGACAGGCCACTTATTTTTGTCCGCTGGCAGAGAGGACGAATCCTCCAGCGGTGATATCAACCCAAAAAGCCCACCACCCCACCAGGTATCACCGCCGACTCCGATCAAAACCCACCCTGCCGTGGTTGCGCACTCTCGCCCCTCGCCCACATGTGCACGACAAAAGATAAACCGCTCCGCTCTTTTGTCGCACACATGATGGACGACGGGACCCACCTGACCGCCTGCCCTCAAGCTCCAGGTTCGCCTACCCGAGTTCTGTCGCGTCATGCGCCCGTCGCATGTGGACAGCCTTGCTTGTCGCTCACCTGGCGACACTCTGAGCGACAGCCAAGCGACACGACACCGGCCGAAAGCCGGCCGGGGATCGCGACACCGCCAACGACAAAAACGCCGCTTGTCGCTTTTAGCGACAAGCGGCGCCAACCCGAGCAACTCTCTTGCCCCTCGCCCACATGTGCACGATGCAAGCCCAATCGCTCCGCTGCTTGCCGTCGCACACATGGTGGACGACGGGACCCGCCTGACCGCCTGTCCACCGACTCCAGGTTTAGGACATTGGCAGCGCTTAGCCAGGTGACCGTCGTCCGTGGACAGCCTGGAATCGCACGGGCGAACCAAACCTACAGCGCATCAATCCAGTCATGCACAGGCCAACTGAAATACTCCTACCGACCATCACCAACCAGCCCAAAACCACCAACACCAGGACTCACCAAAGCAACACAGAACCCACCAAAATCCCACCCCACCAAACAACGTCAAAGCCCCCACACCAACAAGAAAAATCCAGCCCCACAGAGCCACCCAAAAATCTAACGGTCACCAAAAAACTCAACAACCCAAGAGCCCACCAACAAGCACGCACAACCACAGAGCCAAGTCACCAAAAAATCAATCACACGTCTGGCACCGAGGTGCACCAAAGTAACGCTTCGCGTTACGTTGACATACGCGATTGCCGTCTCGTTCCGATACAGCACCATGGAAAAAGTACACAGGTGCCAGGCCTGCAACGCGACGTTCCCCGAGGGAACGAATACGCGCCGCAAGTACTGCAACGATGCCTGCAAAATGAGGGCCAAGCGGAGCCGCGATCGCACGGCAGCCAAGGCCGGATCCGCCCACGACCAGGTCGTGCTCCAGAACCAGGAACTACGGGCGCAGCTCACTCGCGCCCAGGCCGAGCTGGCCAAGGTTCACAACCGCGCCATGGGCTACCGCAACGAGACCAAGGCCGCCCGCAAAGAGCTCAAGCGCTTCACCGACGAACGCCAGCGCTCCCTGCTGTACTTCCAGAACCAGCACCAGGAGCTACGGGCAAAGTACCGGCTGGCCCACACGCTGATCACTGAACTAGCCCACGAGCTCCATGCCATCAGCGACGTACAGCCGACATGGACAGAGCCAACGGCCGCCCCGGCGTCGCAGCAACGAGGCCCACTGTCCAGCGACAACGACAACACGGCCGCGTTGATCGATCTTGTCGCCACGGTGTCACGACAGCTTGACGACACATTTGGTCTGCGACACCAGCGGCCCCGGACACTGCACGACAACGACAGCGTGTCTGACCTTGCTGACGCGACAGCAGCTACCGCGTCAACGACAAGCAGCCCTGTCGCTGACGCATCGCCAAACCAAGACGACGTCATCGCCAAAGCCGACAAAATCATCAACACCTTGTCGGAACGATTGGCCATCGCCAAGACAGCGCACTCGAAGTTGCGCGAGCAGTACGCCCGCTCCCAACAGGCACTCGCGGCCGCCACAACGCAACGCGAGCAGAACCGAATCATCATCACTCAATGGAGGCTCTTAGCCAGGGAACTGTACCGGCGCACAGGCGGCCGGCCGACCGAACAACGACACCGCGACATCCTGGCCACTTTGAACCGCTACGAAACTTGGGCGAAAGGACAGAACAAATGACTGTCAGCATTTCCAAAATGAGCATCGACTACTACCTGGCCACAGCGGCCGGCGGGGACGGCGCCCAGCTCGGCAACGCCAAAGACCTCACCAGCTACTACACCGAGTCCGGCGACCCCGCTGGAACCTGGTTCGGCTCCGGGCTGGCCAACACCGGAATGATCGATGGGCAACAGGTCGAATCCTGGGCAGCGAAGAAGCTCTACCAAGACATGATCGACCCCTACACCGGCAAACCCCTTGGGCGTCCGCCTATCAAGGAACAAGCAGCCCCCGAGGGCGCGAAAACTCCCAAGGGCGAGCAAGCCAAGGCAACCCGCAAGCCTGTCCACGGCTTCGACCTCACGTTCAGCGCACCCAAATCAGTGTCGGCGCTATGGGCTGTCGCAGATCCCGATCTTCAAGGACGCATCCACAAAGCCCACCAGGACGCGATCGCTGAAACGCTTGCCTGGGCCGAGAAGAACGTCATCCAGACCCGTGCTGGCCATGGCGGCGTCGCGCACGTCGCCACCAACGGCATTGTTGGTTCGCTCTTCGACCACTCGGACTCGCGCCTGGGCGACCCGCAGCTTCACACCCACGCTGTCATCCACAACCGCGTCCAGCGATCCAGCGACGGCCAATGGACCACCATCGACTCCTACACGCTGCACCGTCACGTTGTCGCCATCTCCGAGCGCTACAACTCGCTGCTGTTCGACCGGCTCTACCAGGCTGCTGGTGCCGTCGCCGAAGTCCGCGACCAGCCGACGGCCGTCGCAGCACACCAGCTCCAAGAATTCCTCAACCAGCACGACCAGCTGGCCAGCGAGACAGACTACGAACCGTATAACGCGCGAGTGGAGCTCGACGGGATCCCCGATGACCTCATCGACGAATTCTCCACCCGCTCTCGACTTATCCGGGAACGCAAAGACGAGCTCATCAAGGAATGGTGCGAAACCAACGAACAGGAAGAGCCACCACGACATATCGTCCTGCGCCTGCGCCAACAAGCCACCCTTGAAACCCGACAGCCTAAAGACACCACCTCCCCTGCCACCTTGTCCGACAAGATGACTAGTTGGAGGGAACGCACCAAAGCGCTGCACTACGATCCGGCCAAACTCGTCCAGAACAGCACTGGCAACGAAACACCCGTGATCACCAGCGCCATGATCGAGCAACCCATCATCGACCGCCTGGGACACTGGGTGCTTACCGATACCGGGATGCGCCGCACCACTTTTACCCGTGCAAACATCATGGCCAGCGCAGAACGCATCTTGCGAACCGTCCGCTGCCACGACGCCAACGACAGAGAACAGCTCGCCGACCGGATCACCGAAGCCGCTCTGGCCCAAGCTGTCAGACTGACTCATGAGCGTGACTTCGCACCGCGCCTCAGCGTTGATCCAGCACTCACCCTGCGCGGAGAATCAATCTTCAATCACCAACGCCATGCCGGGGTCTACACCACGGCCCAGGTCATGGCCGACGAAGATTTCCTCATGAACCGCACCAAGGAGAACGCTACCAGGCTGGACGCTGACACCCTGCCCGACAAGGTTGCCCAATTGCGCACCGCCGATGGCCACGAGCTGAGCTCAGACCAGGCATCAGCAACCATCAAGGTACTCAGCAGCGGCAACGCCCTGGACGCAATCATCGGCCCTGCAGGTACAGGCAAGACCACGACCATGAAAGCCATCCGCGACCTCTGGACAGAAGCGCACGGCGAAACCGCAGTCATCGGCCTAGCTCCATCCGCCGTAGCTGCAGGTGTCCTGGGCGACGAAATCCAAGCCCCCACCGACAACACCGCCAAGTGGCTTTACGAATCAGTCGGTGAAGGCGCAGTACGCCGCATCGGCCGGATCCAGAACCAGCAAGCGGCCCTGGATCTGCTGAATGCACAGCTCGATGGCGTCTCCGGGAAGAAGCACCGCAGCCTGCTCAAGCAAATCGACGCGCTCACGACCAAGCTCGCCTCAGACTACGCAGCACAAGCCAAATACACCATGCACGAGAACCAACTGGTCATCATCGACGAGGCATCCATGGTCGGCACGGCCACCCTGGCTGAACTCAACCGGCAAGCGGCGGCCGCCAGCGCAAAAGTCCTCCTCGTCGGAGACCCCCGACAGCTCGACGCCATCGATGCTGGAGGATTCCTGGGCTGGATGGAACGCGAAGCCAATGTCGCGAACCTGAACCAGGTATGGCGTTTCCGCGACGAAGGAGAAAAACCATCCCCTGACCATTGGGAGGCCAAGGCATCCCTGCAGCTCCGCTCCGCTGACGTCGACAGCGAAGAGGGCAAAAACATCCTTGCCGTCTATGAAGAACACGGCCGCATCATCGGCGACGAAGAATCCGACGCTACCGAAACCGCGTATCAGGCATGGATCACCGACACCTTGAACGGCAAGGAATCCCTCATGGTCGGCGCCACCAACGAGCAGGTGCGCGACATGAACACCAAAGCGCAGCTCGACCTCGTTAACGCCGGCCGCGTCGACCTCGACACTGTCGTCAAACTGCGCGAAGAGACCCAGGCCGGAATCGGAGATATTGTCCTGGCACGAAAGAACAACCGCAACCTGCGCGATTCCAACGGCGCATTCATCGCCAACGGCGTCCGGATCCGCATCACCGAAATCAGCGACGACGGCTCAGCCATCGGCCACCGCACCGACAACGACGCGACCATCACCCTCGATGCGGACTACCTGGCCAACAGCGTGGAGCTGGGCTACGCATCAACCGCGCACCGCGCCCAAGGCGTCACCGTTGACACCTGCCACACCATCGCCCAGTCCGGGATCCCCCGCGAACTGTTCTACGTGGCCATGACCCGTGGCAAGCACGGCAACTATGTCTACGTGGACATTCCCGAGGAAGAAGAAACCCCGGACCAGTGGGGCATCATGCGCAAAGTCCAGCCCGAAAAGCGCATGGAAGTCCTCGCCGGAATCCTCAGGAACGAAACCGCGACAAAAACAGCCCACGAGGTTCAGAACGCCGAGCACGGCTGGGCCAAGGACTTCGGCCGCATGGCCCACGAAGCCGTGTACTTGGGTGACCTGGCACGCAGCACCCGCACCATTGACTGGATCACCGAGCATTATGGCCAGGAGCATCTGGCTGAGCTCCAGTCCAATGAGAGCTGGCAGCAGCTCGTGCGAGCCGACCTCCCATCCACGCTCACCACGCCACCGGACAAGGACGACATCACCATTGCCGAGTTGCTAACCTACGCGCAAGAACCGGATGACACGGTGACCATCTGCCATGTCGTTCCAGCCTGGACACCGGCCAACGAAGCCCAACACGACACCTCGATGCAGCTCGTAGCGTCAATGACTCAACGGCTCGAAGAGATGACAGACCAGGCAATCGAAGAGAACCCATCATGGGTCCAAACCGTCCAAGAGCAACATCCCGAGAATCTGCGGCAGGCCGTGCGCATCCACTGCGCCTGGCGCAGCATCTCCGACCAAGACGACGCGGCAAAGCCGTTGGCAGATGCGCCCGATCCGCAAAAGAACCGGTACACGCACGCGTTCTATCTCCGGACGCTTCGCGAGTTGGCCACGCTCAAACAACAAGAGGCAGAGCTCCAGGAAACGGAACTTCCCGCAGCAAGTCCTGAAAATGGTCGTCGTCATCCCGAGACCACTCTCGAAACTGAATCGTCGGCGTCGCCAGAACAACTGGCCGATGATCCACACGATCCTTACCAGGATGTGCCGCCGCCGGCCGAAGAATTATCCCCTTGGGAGGACGTGCCCCTCGATGCCTGGGACGAAGCACCAATCTACGAAGACATGCCAGAGGAACATACCGATTTCTCTGACTTCCCCGGCCTGCCTTCAGACCTCGTACAGGTCGCACCATCAGCGCTCCCCAACGAACCCGACCATCATCAGAATCCACTGCCAGACAGAACGATATCAAGGCCTGACAGGAACCAGGGACCGAATATTTACTAATGTCTAGATAATCTACTTACGAATGTGTAAGCTCGAATTTGAACAAGGATTCGCGTCAACTCGAAAGGTTAAGATAAGCCATGTCGCTCTTCTCAAGAAAAAAAGTTGCCAAGGTGCTTGATGTGACGCCCGCTCGGGTATCGCAGATGGCCACCACGGGCGATATCATCCAGGCCGTTGAAGACGAAGATGGGACCGACAAGGGCTGGCCCGAAACCTACGTTGAGGAAATCTCTGCCCGTCGAACCGGGCGTCGGACGTCGCGCAGCATTTACGGGTACGGAACTCAGGCATCGACTCCAAAGCGCGAGGTGGATTACGTCGCGGAGCGAAATGGCAAGCAGGCTTTCGTTCAGGTCTTTCGTACCGAGTCCGGGCTCATCGGGCTCATCACGATTCTCAAAGATGTCGTGAAGGAAGAGCCTCCCTACAAGCACACTGTCAAGTGGAACCCATGGCTCCATCTGAACTCCGATGACTTGGTTTACTACATGAGCACTGCCGAGCACGACCATGGAATCAGCATCTACGACATTGCCTGGGTGCAGACGAACAATGAGGGTGCCACTGAGATTGTCGTAACGACTGAAAAGCTCCCTGCTCAAGCGTTGCCCGATCACATGCGGTTCGCCCAGGAAAAGCCGTCGGTCACCGTATCGCGCCAGAAGATCTCGTGGCCGACGCTGCACTCGAAGCTGGGCATGAAAGTTCCAATGCTCGACGTACCGACCTACGATGCAGTCGACGCTTGGTATCGGGCGCAGAAGACCACTGCAACGCTGGAACTTGATGTTGACGGCAATTACAATCGCGCTGAATCCGCCACTTTGCTCAAGGGGCTGAAGGATCGCGAGGAGTGCAGCTCAGCCCTCGGCCATGCTGCCGATCGCCTGTTCGAGGGAACGAACTGGAGTGCGTCTGGCTCCCAAGCAGGCAACGGTTTTCTGCCCAAAGACCAGGAACATCTGGAATTCATCAGCATCACCAAGACGCCTGGCTTTAGCCATCTCCGCCCAGCGGAGGACTTGTCCGATGAAGAAAAGGTGCTAAGTGTCCAGGAACGGCAGAAGATGGCGACAGCCCTCGCAGGCTTCCTGTACAAGGAATATGGGCCATACGGATCCACTCCCACTTCTTCACTGGCCATTGCCCTCGACTACGGAATTAACGTTCTGCTCCATCCGTCGTCCAAAGAGCTTGATCTTGAACCAGATGATTCATCGGCTAAGTACCCTGTGCTGTATGCGCTTCGCGATTTCAGGCTTCATGATCGCCGACCACACGCTGAGTACTTCCAGCAATTGAGTAAGGCGGTCTCGGTATCAACGCCTCAGGAATACGAATTGCTGTCGACCTTGAACAAAAGTGAGCTCGACGAATTCAATCGAGCTGGCCAGTTGAACCGCTTGCTCAAAGACGTTGACGGCAATTTTGTGCTGGCCCAAGTGAAGCCCGACTACAACGATGCTGAGTACACCAAGCTGACCGTCAGTGTTCCTGTGGCGGCGTACCTCGAACCCTCCGAAAAGCTCGAACAACTCAAGAACTTCGACGAGATTGTCGTGGAACCAGATACGCAAGAAGGACCAGTGTTCCTCAAACTAGGCGAAAAGCTGCACATCATGCCGTTCGGATCCCGAGCTTGGAGCGAAGGCTTCACCCACGGCTACGGCGGTACTGGGCCAAGCAATTTGATTTCCGCCTTAGTGGACTTCCTTGAATGGGCTGCGGGAGAGAGGATCACCAAAGCTGGTCGTGAGCGTGTCCAATACGCCGTAGTCGGAGCAGATCAAGGCGGTGTACTGCGTATTACGCGCAACCAGGTCATGAGGCCTGGTTCCTTCGGTACCGAAGCAAGCTGACCATCTGGTGTCGAAACATAAATGGGCCGCAAGCAAAATCGCTTACGGCCCATTTTCGATGCCAGGGGAATACACCGATTTCTCGAACTTCCCTCAGACCTCACGACGATACATTCAGGGGCACCGGCAGAACCATCGAGCACCTGCACCAAGATCAACGTCCAAACACGGTCCAACCGTACAAAACGAATGATCAGGATAACGGGCCAAGCCTTCCATAGTCACCGTCACGGACTCTTACCTGAGAGTTACCTGGGAAATCGGAAAAATACAGGATAAGGAGGATTGGCAACTGAACTTTTTAAAACCCCAGTCAAATGTGGTTTACGACGGCGTCATCGTCTCGTCAGTCGCTGATTGTCTGCAGAATTCGTATATGGAAGCATCGCTTGTAACGGTGTGAAAGCACGGAAAGGAGACTATCTTGAACATCCAACTGGGTAAGAAGAACAACTCTGGCGGGAAACTCGTCGGCTGCAATATCCATGTTGCTCCCGATGAGCTGCCGGACTTCCTCGAGACAATCGACGCAGCGGCAGGCGACCCCGACAAGCTCGGAGCATTCATCGGAACGCAAGGAGCGGGAGCGCTCTCGACCCCAAGCTTCTATGTGACTTTCCTGGACATCGAATTGGGTAAACGGGCGGCGTCATTGCTTAGCTGAGCCAATAAAAATATGAGAGCCACAACCAATGTTGGTTGTGGCTCTCATGCTGATGCGGCTATTCCAGTTGTTTACCTACCTATCCCAGGACCCGCGCTGCTTGGCCCTGCGGGAGGCAGAGGCGGCCGCTGATGATCGGCAGGCGCAAGCACATGGCTCAGGCGATCAGTCATTCGCACCTCCGCTGCATTGGTCTTGGCAGGCTGGCCGCGCTCAACACCGGTCTGCTTTGAAGGGGCGGCATCAGTGTCCGTTACTTCCACTCGCTCCGGTTCAGCTCTCTGCCCCTCCGGCGCCGCGTTCTGCAAGCTTGTTGCATTCCACTCCAGTGACGTCAAAGGAATGTCCTGGTCACTGACAACTAGCCGGCTGGAAGCTGCCAAGCTGTGTCGTTCACGCCGGAAGTTATCGTCGAGAACCGTCGCATACCCGTTTTCGTCAATGCTCTGGAACACGCCGTGGAATTCCTGGCCATTATCCTGGTTGATGCCAGTGAGGTACATGCCTTGGTCATCAGGACTCAGGCTCTTCGCTAGTCGCTTCTGCGCTCCGTGCTCAGCACCAGCAAGATAAGCCAGCTCAACAGCATTCAAGGCACCATGCCGCCGTGCCAGAACCTCGATCTGCTGGTCATCTCGTCGCGCGACCTCGACCTTTGATCCGTCCTCATCCATGTATTTCACGGTGATCTTCGAACTGTAGTAGCCAGAGACGTCTAGGACGCGCACCGGGTGATCATCCGTTTTCGACGTATCCAAGTCCTTGAGCCGCACCGCGTCGCCCTCACGCAAGGCATTCACTGTGACCACCGGATCCGGGAAAACCATGCCCCGTTCCTCGCTGGTCAAGTCTCGGCCCGAAACGCGCTGAATATGATCAGGCATTTGGCCGCGCACGTTGTACCGCGGCGTCTCTCGCGGTACCCCTGTATCGGAACTCGCCGGAACTTTGGACAAGCCGCCGTAGCGTTGCTGCAGCCTCATCACATCTCCGGCGTAAGCGCCCATGTAGGGAACGTCCTCGACAAACACGTCACCAGGTAGCAAGTCGTTCGGCCGCACCTTGCTTCGCTCGGCCTCTCGCATCGCCTGTTCTGCGGCAATCTTCTCCGGGTTGGTTACATCGACGCGCAGCACAGGGCCCGCAGTGATAAACGGAACCGCCCGTTCAGGAGATTCATCTGGATAGAAATCACGGCCTCCAACACGCACCACTCCGGTCACGGACTTCGTACCGCCGCCTTGCTGGCGCAGATCAGCCGATACCCGGTCACCATCCTCGATGCTCTCCCGGTCATGCGTCACCACGTCGTGGTCGCGATTGAACTCCAGCACCCGCTTCTCATGCTCGGTCAGTGAATCCATTGATCGGCTCAGGACGCTCACTTGGGCGTAAGACTGCAGCTTGATGTTCTCCGCATCGGGCTCCGCATCAAGATCGAACCCGTAGAGATTCCCATCCTCCGAAGCAGCAATCCGGTAGTTGTTCTTCTCGTGATAGACCACATCGCCATTGCGGGCCACCGTGCCGATGGGCCCCTCTGGCAATTCCTCGTACAACAGGATCATCTGATCACGAGACAACTCATGATCGGCTTGACGCTTCTCGTCCTTCTCCCCCAGCTCGGCCAGCAAGGTCTTGTACTCCTGCATGGTGGTCTGCAGCTCGGCCGCGCGGTCGAACGAACTGTCCAAGACTTGCTGAGCCGCTTCGATTTTGCTCGTCAGATCCTCAATGCGGCCCTGCTGGCGCTCCAGCTCGGCAGGCAACCCGGACACGAAGTTTTCCAAGCGGGTCACCACGCCATAGTCAGTGCCGGCCCCTCCCAAGTCGCCACGGCCCAGCGTCTTCGAATGCGGCGAGCCATTCATGCCGTATTGCACGGAATCCATCTGGCTGATGGGTGTGAACACGAATTCATGGCCACCCAGGGTACCCAGGGAACGCTCGCGCGGATCCGCGCCAGGATTCAACGCAGCCAGCATCCGATGCCGGATATGATTCGCCGCCTCGACACGATCCGTGAACACTTCACCCGTGGCGCTGCTGAATCTGAAGCTTTCTCCCTGAGTCGAAATCGAGCCAGGAATCCGCTGTTCCAGATCAGCAATCGTCGCATTTGCGGAGTCCAGCGAGGACTTGGCGAACCCCTGGGTTGCTCTCGCGTTCTGCTTTGCGCTGGTGTGGGCGGCATCGAGCTGTTCCAGCTCCTTGACCGCAGACTCCAGCTCCGCAAGCTGCAACAAGCGCGGGTCTCCACTCAATGCGGCCGAGGCACGCGCCGCAGACATGTCCAAGCCTCCGAACGGATCCTCCGCAGTGCGGCTCACCTGGGCGCCGACTTTGAGCTGCTTGATGAACGACGCCTTCTTGGCAATGACGTCGTGCATGTACACGTCGAATGTCTGGTCCGTCGCATACTGGAAAATCTCTATCTCGTCGTTCTGGTTGCCCTGGCGGATCACTCTGCCTTCGCGCTGCTCGACGTCGGCCGGCCGCCACGGCACATCAACGTGGTGCAGTGCGATCGCGCGCGCCTGGATGTTCGTTCCCGTGCCCATTTTCTCAGTGGAACCGATGATGACGTTGACTTGTCCGGTCCGGCACTTCTCGAACAGAGCGTCGCGCTGACGCCCATTCTTGGCGTCATGGATGAACGCGATCCGCTCAGGCTCCATACCCATGTCCATGAGCTCCTGCTTGATCTTCGTGTAGATCGAGAACGTGCCGTCTGGCTTCGGCGTAGCCCGGTCAGCGAACACGATCTGCAATCCACCAGGCATCGGATGCGGATTCTTATGCGCGTCCAGGAACTGCTTGTCCTGGCTCGCCCGGTGCTCAGCCATGATGGTGGCCGCGACCTGCCGGGCGCGCCCACCGTCCTCTTCTGGATCCAGCCCTGCCAGCTCAGATGCCAAGGCGACATTGCGGCCGTCATTGACCACATTGAGCATGTTGTCGCCGCCCTTTTCCGGGCGCGTGCCCTTGAGCGCTTCGGCGCGCTCCTGCAAATCGGCAATGAACTCCTGCACAGCGGCTTCTGGCTCGCGGCGTTTCAACAGGCGCTCCCCTGAGCGCAGCGCCGGTAGCTTGGCGGTCAGCTGATCAGTCGTGACAACATCTGTGAACTGAGCCGACAGGCCGACCAGCTCGGGAACATTGACGTACTCCTTGACCTTCATGATCTGGTCGTAGCCGCCGCCTGCTGGCTTCGGACGGATCACTTGGCCCTGCACCGTGAATGCCGTCGCCCAGGCCCCGATGGAATCCACATCGGCGCGTGCCAGCAAGTCCGGGCGCAGGTAATGCTGCATGACCCACATTTCGGACATGTTGTTGGCCACCGGCGTCCCCGTAGCGAACGTGGCCACGGCCGGAATATACGAGTCCGAATAGCGTCCTGTGGCAATGGCCGCTTCCGTCTTGGCCTCGCGCATCGTCCGCAACTTATGATCCAGATCCTGGGCGCGGTTGGTCATCCCGCAGCTCAACTCTTTCAACGGTGCGGTGCGGCCGAGATTCTTGTAGTTGTGGGCTTCATCAACAAACAAGTAGTCGATGCCGGTCTGCTCCCATGTCACCCCGGGATCTTTTTGCGCTGTCGCCTTGTCGTAGCGCTCTTTGAGCTTCTTGACCTCCCGCTCCAACTCCTTGGTGTGCTTCTCGTCCGCGCCCGGAATCTGCGACTTCAAGGCTTCGATGTCTTGTTCCAGCCACTCAGCCGTGCGCAGCGGATCGATCTTGATCTTCTCGAAGGTCGTTTGCGGGATCACCACAGCATCCCAATCCCCCGCGGCTGCCTGTGCCACTGCGCGAGTGCGCTCAACAGCGTCAACGCCAGTGGCAATCGTCAGGACTCTTGCCCCGGGATACCACTCGTTGAACTCGCGTCCCACCTGCTCCACCAGGTGGTTGGGAACGACAATAGCTGGCTTGTTGGCGATACCTGTACGACGCAGCTCCATGCAGGACATCACCATCGTGCCGGTCTTGCCCGCACCCACGACATGATCAAGGAGCACCGCCGGTTCGTTGATCACGCGGGCGACGGCCGCGCGCTGATAGTCATAGGGCTCGCGGCCCTGTGCCAAGCCAGAGAAAGCCATCTCCGACGTCAATTGCGCATAGTCCGGGGCAACGAGCGAATTGAAAGCCCGGTTGTAGCTGTTCTCAATGCCTTTCGCCCTCTCGGGGTCGGCCACGACCCACGAACGGAACTCGGTCTTCAGTTTCTCCAGCTTTTCACGCGCCGCTGTCGTAGCCACGTCGTTCTTCACGCTCTTGCCGTCAACATCCTTGAAGGTCACCACCGGGGCGGTGCCGTTCAAGGCATTGAGCATCAGCGAATCCGGGCGCCGGTGATCGGTACCGAAATCGAATTGGACTTTCGGATCCCACCGGTGCTTCTTCGGTTTCTCCAACTCCCAAGACGACGTTGCCTCGTTCCAGGCAACCTTGGCGTCCATTTGCAGGGTCTCCCGCACGAACTGCGTGTAGGTTTCCGCCGACACGTAGCGCACACCAGGATTCACCGAAATGTCTTCAATGGGGATATCCTGCGGCAGCACGTCTTTCAGTGCGTCGACATTGCGCTGGTACTCGGGAATCTCGGCCGCAGCGAGCTCGGCGGCATCCAGCTTGTCGCGCACCAGGCCGGAAAGGTACACCACCGAGGGAACCAGCTCGCCATTCTCAGGATTCTTGAATGACAAAGGCTCCAGGGCCTTGAGCGCCTGCTCTTGATCGGTCGAGAGCAATTCTGCGACACGTTCGACGTCGATCCTGCCCAGCTCATCCATGCTGATGGCCACTGCGGCTTGCGCTGTCGCCGCAGACTCGGGCCGAGCACGCAGATCAACGACATCTTTGAGCAGCACGTCGCCTGGTTCTGCTTCTCCGGTCTCCGCGTCATACCGTTCGATAGCGGTCAGCAGGCCCGTCATGGCGTCGGTCTTCAGGAACTTCAGGTGATCCTGCTTGACGCGCGTGAGCCGTTCCTCGGAGACTTCGTCCTGCCACTGTTCGGCAAGCTCGTCCGGAATGGGCACGTCGTCAGGCGCGATGTCGCCGTCATCGGGCAGGGTGTCGCGCCACGCGGCTTCCAGCTTGGCCAGTTCTTTCTTCTGCGCTGCTGGCGACGGTGTCCGGTAGACGGATTCCGTGCGGTTCACTGGCCCGAAATCCTGGACGTAGGACTCGTACTTCTCAATCAAGGCCGAACGCTCATCGGCTACGTGTTGCGGATCTGCATGAGTGCGCTGCAGATCGATCAGATTGACGACGCCGTCACGCAGTTCCAGCAGACGCCGCGATTCGGCGACAGCCGCCCTGGGCACGCTGATTTTCGACCAGGTTCCATCGGCTTCGTAGCTCTGGAACGCTTGTTCCTCAAACCGGACATGGCCCACCGCATGGGTGAGCACCGTTTCGGTATGCAGGCCGGGCTCGTATTCCGGGGCATCGATGGCCTGTGGCCCATAGCCCAGGCCCTGGGCTTTAGCGGTCTGGACAATTTGGGAGAGCGCTGCTTCAAGCTGCGGGCCCAAGTTATCCATGTCAGGGTTGGAGACGGCGGCCGTCCTGCCGCCGAACGGAGTCGATCGTGTTTGCCACTGCCCCAGAACGTTTTCCGGATGCTCCAGGAAATACTGGTTCACCGTGACCGTGTCATCACCGACAACCAGGTCCCCGGTTTTCAACCAGGCGTCATCTGCCCGGTCGCGATCCTTTTCCCTGGCACGGAACACCAGCACATCAGCCATCACGTCGGTGCCGGCAGAAGCCTTGAATGCGCCATTGGGCAAGCGCACCGCTCCCACCAGGTCGCCATGGCGCATCATCTCATTGCGCGCTGTCGCCCGCAGCCCATCCATGGTGTAGGAGCTGGTGACGACCGCGACATAGCCGCCGGGAGCCGTCAGCTGCAGGGACTTATTGATGAAGTGGTTATGGATCGAATAGCGGCCGGGATTGTGCTTGGGATCCGGTACACGGAAATCTCCAAACGGCACATTGCCGATCACGGCATGGAACGACTCGTTCTCTCGCTTGAATGTGCCAAACGATTCCCGGTGGATCTGCGCGTCGGGGGCAAGGAAAATGGAAATCTGCGCGGTGACCGTGTCAATCTCCACGCCAACCATCTGGGCGCCCGCTGGCGCGTGTTTGATGAACGTGCCTTTGCCTGAACCAGGCTCAAGCACTTGGCCATCCTTGAAACCGGCCTGCTCCAAGGCCGTCCACATCGAGCTGGCCAGCTCGTCGGGCGTGAAGTGCGCATTGAGCGTCGTGGCGCTCAGCTGCCGGTAGGTGTCTACATCAACCAGGGACTTGAGGCGTTCGCGTTCCTCAGCCCACTCGGGACGGAATTCTTCAAAGACCTTGGACGCACCGCCCCACGATGCGTACCTGGCCAGCTTCGCTTGCTCGTCAGGAGACGGCCAACGATGCTCGTCATTGAGCGTGTTGAGCAGTTCGAGCGCATCGAGATTGTAATGGACGCGTTCGCGTTCATTCTTGGGCGCGGCAAGGCCCGGCTCCCCCGCATATCGGGATGGAACCGGGCCAGAACGCTCAGGTAGAGCTTCGTCTACTTCTTCACTGCTGGTGCTTTGTACAGGCGAAGATCCGGCGCTGTCCCTTCGGTGGTCAGCGGCAGGCCCTCCAGCTCCAGATGCTGCACCACTTCCTGGCTGATCTTGTCCATCGCCATCAGCGTCTGCTGCTTCGCCCAGTCCGTCGCGCCCTTGAACTCCTCGTGGGTGAACTTGCTCGGGAAGTCCGGGCTCATCGTTCCCCGCTTGAACCACAGGTTGTTCATCATTGCGTCCTCGAACGCTTCGCTCATCTGCCGGTGGCGAAACAGGATCTGGTCCAGCATCGTCGGCACCTGGTCGAACTCCTGGTTGAAGTCCTCCACCATATTGCCCCACGGGCACTGCTCCGGGGTCTTCCAGGACTCCGGATTCGACTCCCACTGGTGAATCATCGAACTCGGCTCCATCTGGCCGCTGAGCATCTGGTCGATGCCCTTCAGATCGTCTTGGCTGAGCGTCAGTGTCATTGATGCTGGGTTCTGAGTCATTGGTAAGCTCCTCATTAATCTGGAAAGTTCCGTTCTCAAAATCGAATAGAACCTCTTCTTGCCTTAGCTTCTTTCGGGCCACAGCAACCTACTTACTTTACATAACATGATGGACGGGCGAATAAGTCAAGTAGCCCCGCAAACAATCTGCGGGGCTACTGAAGAGATGGGAATTCCTAGTACGACGGGCCGCCTGCAGACGGCGAATGCACTGGTGGCGGCCCTTGCTGGGAGAACCGCTCGGTCATGCGGCTGCCAAACTGCTTGGCTTCATCGGAGCGCCGCGCAGGCGATACATGGCCGGATTCAGCGGCCCCCTGCACGCCATTGGCCTGGGCCACCTGCTGTGGCTGCTCCTGCGCTGCCTGTTGCGGTTGCTCCTGCGTCGCCTGCGGCCCCCACGGGTCAACGCCAGGTGCTGCTGCGGACTTCTGCCGCTCGGGAACCTGTACCTCCGTGAACTTCATCGAGGCCGCAACGTCATTGGCGAAGATCCGGTGATTCAGCCCTGCTTCACCCTCGCTGCCAACGTAAGACTGAACGTCGTAGGAACCAGTCACAGTGAGGCGGTCCCCCTTGCCGGCCGACGCCATGACATTCTTGGCCATGCGCTCATCGGTGATCGCCACGTCGAACCTCGTCGTTTCGCCGTCTTCCCAATTCCGGCTTTCCCTATTGAACACACGCTGCGTTTCGAGCAAGCGCAGCGCCAACAACCTTCCATTCGCCGTGTCCCGCCAGAGAGGATCATTGGCCAGGTTGCCTGTGACGGTCTTGGATCCCATATTCATTTCGTCTCTCCGTTCCTACGTGCTGCTTACTCGATGCGTACGTCAATGAATCCGATTCGGGGACAAAAGTGCGTGTGACACACAATTTTTCGGAGAACCAGTGATCAGCTCATAGAACTTCAGAAAGGAATGCATCATGTCACAGACGACGAATCAGGCGAGGATTTCCGCCGAAGCCTACGCAACACCCATTTTCGATCATCTGGTTTCCACCGACCAGGCGCTATATGTCCCATTCCTGCGCCACGCCCACCCGGACGCAGAGCAGTCCCCCACGGTAAATCTGGCCCGGAATGAGGAGCAACAGCCCCATGCGATCTCACACCCCATTACGGGGATTATCTGCCTTCTGGTCGTGGCTGACGCCCCGTACTGGATACCCATCGACCGCATTGCCCATTCTGAAGCATGCGAAAAATGCGCTTCCCTGTGGAACTATCTGAGAGAGCGGGTCCAAGAGCTTGCTCCGGGAGAATGCTTCTATGCGGCCGCGACAACGCATTCCCCATTGGGGGAAACGAAAATTCTCGTGGATTCGGCTGACTTGGACGGATGATGCTGCACTTCGTGAATACTGATAAATGAGTGCTGGAACTGGCGGCCAGCTTGGTTGGCCGCCAGGTTTGCTCTGCCCAGAAAACTGTCGGTTATCTGTTGTACCTTCGATTTCAGGAAAATTGTCGGCGCCCTATTTTTGCTGGAGCGGTACACGTCGTCCTGCCTCCCGTCTTTAGCGTCTTGGTAGGCAATTCAGCAATAGGAAGGGATCTCTGCGACAAAAACGACAACTCTTCCTGCAGAAATGATGTCTATTTGAGCTGAAGCACGTGTCTAGTCAACGGGTAGACTAGAAACACAAAACAGATCGATTTGAAGGAGGACCATCGATGGCACGGGCAGATCTCCTTCTCGACCTGGTCCAGGCAGAGCGACATGGCGATCGAGACAAGTTCCGAAACCTAGTCGAAGCCGTCATAGCCGAGGAACGGGCAAAGGAACACCACCTTCTCGCAGATCGCCTCTCTGAACTAATCATGACTACTGGCCAAGGACTAGTGAGAGACGACCGAGCAGCCGCTGTCAGTGATCTAGTCGATGAGATCGTTCCTCAGCGCAGGCTGACAGAACTTGAACTCGCTCCTGTGCCAGAGCGAGTTATTACTGAACTGATCGAAGAGCAAAAGCGTGCGGAGCTCCTTCGCAGTTATGGAATAGAACCACGAAACCGTATCCTACTGGCAGGACCTCCAGGGAACGGAAAAACAAGCACGGCTGAGGCAATCGCCTCCGAATTGATGCTTCCTTTTTACGTCATTCGTTATGAAGGGGTGATGTCAAGCTTCCTCGGAGAGACAGCGTCCCGCCTTGACAGCGCGTTTGAATTCGCGCGAACTCGCCGTTGCGTTCTTTTCTTCGACGAACTCGACACTATCGCCAAAGAACGCTCAGATGAACACGAAACAGGTGAGATTAAACGTGTAGTCTCAACGCTTCTTCTCCAAATAGATCGCCTACCAGCTCATGTCGTGTTCGTTGGCGCAACGAATCATAGTGAGCTTCTCGACAGAGCAGCCTGGAGAAGGTTTCAGGTGCGAGCAGAACTCGATTCGCCAAGCCGCTCTCAAGCGACTCGATACCTCGAACGACTAGCCAACCGTTTCGGGGGTGATCTTGGCTTCGCTCCACGCACGCTTGCCGACAAACTTGCTGGCGCAAGCTTTGCTGAGCTCGAGGAGTTCGCTCTCGATGTGCGACGTCGAGCAGTTTTAGAACTCCCCGATACTGATGTGCGCCGTATCGTTAAAGAGCGGCTGGAACACTGGCGCAATCAGGCTGCTGAATGACCGGCGAAGGACGTCCGCTTCTCGCGCTCGGTGCGCCAGAGATAGGAAATCGGATCAAACAACGGCCTTCCGTTCCACCGAAGGTCCAAGGGCCTGGATCAGGTCGTCAGGGCGAGCGGCTAGCGCCCAAGTTCCGAGAACTTATCGACGCATTCGCTAGCCGTCGCGCCCACCTCTCACCGGAGAGTTCCGACGAAGTCGATCCAGAGCTTGTGCTTGTCTTCGATCTTGCCGGAAGCATCGCGGATTTCCGCAACGCCGTCAATAAAATTGAAGGTCTGGAATTTCTTGCAGAATTACTCGATGAAGAGACAGAGCCTGATGACGACTTCCATCTGACACGAAAGGCAGAAGGTCGCGTGGACGGCGGAGTCGGACGGTCCCTGCAACTTGTCATGTCGAACGCTAAAGCGGCTGGTCAGCTCGTCAAGCTCTTCAATGACTGGGTAGCAAATCCAAAGATGACCTTTCAGCGTGGATTGGCAAAGTTCCGAACTGCGTTCGAACAATTACGAGCAATCCGCCGTTGGGGACCAGAAGACCGCATTCTTGAAACCGGCCTCATCGAAAACTGGAAAGAACGCCTTGAAGTCGTCGGCCAGTACTTCAGCCCGGTGCTGGTAGAAGTCGAACTTTGGTATAGACGCGAGGCGCAAGACCGGCGGCACGCAGAATCACACCTCACTGCGGTGATCCTTGAATCTGGCGGAAGCGTCAAGAGCCGCTCAGAGATTGCTGGCATCAGCTATCACGCGCTTCTAGTCGAACTTCCGATTCAGCAAGTCTCCGCCGTCCTGGAACGCGGGGCGGAAGCCATTAGCATCCTCACCGCCGATGAAGTGATGTTCGTGGGCCCTTGCACACCCATGAGCGTAACTGGGCCCGGGGAGAACGAGTTGATCTCCTCTGCAGTCCCGATTCCTTCAGAGAAAATCCAAGAGCTTCCCCGGATCGCCCTTCTCGACGGGCTTCCTTTTGGAAAACATGATTGCCTTGCTGGTCGGCTCACCATCGACGACCCTGATGGCCTGGGCGAAGATTATGAAGCCGGTACTCGATTTCACGGGACCGCGATGGCCTCACTGATCATACATGGTGATCTTTCGGCTCCTTCAAAGCCACTAGACCGTAGGCTCTATGTGAGACCTATCATGCGGCCGCACGAGTACCTGCAGGGCATTGAGCACGTTCTCAACGACGAACTATTCACTGATCTGCTCCATCGAGCAATCTTACGAATAGTAGGAGGCGAGGGAGGTCTAGAACCTGAAGCGCCCAGCGTGCGCATAATCAACCTGTCAGTTGGAGTCGAGTCACGAGCGTTCGTGCGCAAGATGAGTCCGCTCGGACGCCTACTCGATTGGCTTGCGCTGGAAAAGAATCTTTTGTTTATCGTGAGCGCCGGAAATCACAGCCAGCCAATCTACATACCTGCCGCTGATGCGCTGTCCTCAGATGACGCCGGTCTCGCCGCGCTCAAAGCTACCAGGTCGAAGAGTAGACAACGAGGAATTCTTCCTCCAGGTGACGCGCTCAACGCAATTACTGTTGGGGCGATCCATGCTGATGAGTCCGGAGAAATCGAGCTGCCAGACGGCGTATGGGATCTAGTCGACACGGACATGCCCGCGCACTACAGTGCTGTCGGGCCAGGCATTGGCCGATCGATTAAACCGGACATCTACCACTCCGGTGGTCGTGTTCTCTATTCTCGTCCTGTTATCAATCCGGGTGACAGCGAAGTACAGCTTCAGGCTCTGAACACTCCGGCATTCCCGCCCGGAACAATGGTCGCGGCACCTGCCAGGGGCGGATCCTCGAACGCGTTGGCTTTCACACACGGCACCAGTAATGCCACTGCTCTCGTTACCCGCGAAGCCAGCAGAATCTTCGACGTTCTAGAAGCAGGGGCCGATCTCGGAGACCCGTCTTTTCCAGCCGCTCTCTATCACCCTGTTCTCACAAAAGCCCTCTTAATCCACTCAAGCGAATGGGGCAGCCGCGCCGAACGACTGCGGCAGCTTCTTGACATGGATCCACAGCAGTCACGGCGTGAACTCAGCACGCTTCTCGGCTACGGAGCTATCGACACATCTCGCCTAGGCAATGCAGCGACCAACCGTGCTGTACTAATCACAGGCGGGTCCATCGAGCGCGAACAAAGGCACACTTACCAAATACCACTTCCGCAATCGCTCCGTTCGCGACCCGAATGGCACCGTGTGACAGTCACATTGGCATATATGGCTCCAACCTCCGGTCAACTAAACCGGTACAGGGGAACGAATCTCTATTTCGACACACCGGACAAGAAGATCACAGCAGGTTCCAGAACCGAAGCCGAATTCCACAATGCTCGCAGGGGAAGCTGTCAACACGAAATCTTCGAAGGAGCGCAATCCATGCTCTTCGGACCGGATGGAACCCTCCCGCTAAATATCGAGTGCATGAAGGATGGTGCCACGCTGAAAAAAGGAACGCATGTCCGCTATGGCCTAGTTGTGTCTGTGGAGACCAGAGTGGAAACCTCAACTCTCATTCACGATGAAGTCCGCGCACGTCTCAAAGCCATGGTGCAGGCGCAATCTCGTCAGCGAATCCACAGCTGAACGCCGGGCATAGCGAACAAAGCGCAAGTATGGCCTTTATTCCCCTTATGAAACTACCGCAATCCCACCCTTTCGATGGTGGGATTGCATTTCTGCCCTACGGCTATCCTGTGCTAAGCCGCAGATAATCATGATTACGCCCGCGATCAATAGGAAGAGCGCTACGAGCGGTCCGAGTAATAAACCTGCACCAACCCATAATTAACCCATGAACAGTCCTCTTGATCTTGGCAAGTGTTCCCTTGTTCGAACTTTTTGAGAAATTCCCTGGCTAGCTTTCGCGGATCAATCTCAGCTTACGTTGACGACTTCCGAACCAGGCAGATCCAGCTCATGCCATTGCCCTTCGCGCTGAACCTGCCACCTCACATCATCCTCACGATGCCGCACCACTTGGAGGAGCACTTCATCCACGGCGGCGCGATCACGTACATGGATTTCAGGCAGAACCTTGACCGTCTGATGTGTCGGCCCGATCTGCCGAGTTGCTGACGGCACGGTGCCTTGCGGGTGTTCCACTGCGGCGCGCACCTGCTGCTTCTCCTCGGTGCGCTGCACCGACACCACATCGACCACGGTGTCGCGGGTCTTTTCCCAGGCTTCCTGGTCGTACTGCAAAGCCGCTGGCTCCGTCCAGGTATGCCGCTTGGCCGAGACACAGCCCTTCAATGTCGATTCCCTCAAGCGCTGCTTCAAGCCAGGCAAGTACGACTGGAACGACAAGAACGGCCCGACACTCGGTGCCCCTTCTTCCCAGACCTTGTACTCGGCGCAGAATGTCGCATACAGCTCATTGACTGCGTCAGGATGCTGGAACCAGCAAGGCGAGACGACATCAATGAAGTTTTGCTGGATGACGAACTGGTCAACCCACCGCCGCAAGTCGGTCCAAGCTTCTTGCTTCAGCTCTGCCGGAATCTGATCGAATTTCATTCCAAACCAAAGGCTGCCTTCGTCTGCAGCTTCAGCAGCGACTTCGTCATCTACATGAGACGGCAAAGGCGAACCGACCACCGGATTCTCAGTAGTGTCCGGTTCGGCAGTATCAGGGAGTTCACCGAAATCGAAGTCCGCGAGCTTATCCGCCCATCCGTCAGTATCTGGGACATCAGTTTCAGAACTCATTGCTCTTCGCCTTTCGAATCTGGGCGTCGCCTGGTCTTGCGCGGCTGGAATATTGCTTCTTTAATTCGTCCGATCATCACCGACATTGCTACAGCTGCAGCGTCGGGCACATCAGGATTCTGCTTCATCCACAGATGCACGCTTTCCTCGCAGACTGCGCACAGCCACTGCCCCTTGCTGCTGCCTGTATTCCTGCACTCAGCCCGGTCGAGAATGGATCGGTCTGTAGTATGCCAAAACTGCGCTCGATCCGAGTTATGGCAAATGAAGCAACGAGTTTCAGTAGTGGTTCGATTCATTTCTGGTCTTTCTTTCGCAAGTGTTCATGTCGTAATCTGCCTAAAATTACAACACTCGCACGGCGTCGATTCCACCCCTGGTAGTCCCGGCCGTGCTCATCAATGATCTGGTGCAACTTGTTGTGGTGCGCCCGGCACAGCGGCATCAGATCGTCATCGGCTTCGCTCGCTACCCACTGTCGCCGGTCATCTTTCGTAACCCCGTCATAGGAGACATGGTGCAAGTCGAGCGAGCCAACATCTTCTAAGCGCACTTCGCACACCTGGCACGCGGGCTCGGCACCTCGGCTACGGCAGTCCCGAAACCACCGTTGCCGACGCCAACCCCACGCCCGAGAGCGCAAATACCCTCGATACTCGGGATTACCAGAACGGCGAAGCGACATCCCCATGACGCATCACCACACCGTCTCTTCATCAACCTTGGGTGCGGTAGAAACGGCTTCTTGGGCTTTCTGCTTGGCCGCTGGGTCGTAGGACTTCTTCGACTCGTTGATGCCCTCGGCGTCCTTGCGCTTCCAGTACGCTTCGAGCTCCAGGAACAACGGCCGTGAAGTACGTCCGAACATGATGGCGAACCCGAACGGCAACCGGCGCAGCTCGTCAACAGGCAACACCGAAATATCCTGCTTCTGCTCAGAGTACGACCGATGCTCTTTACCGTAGGAGGTCGATTCCTTGGTGACTTCCCGTGTGCCCATCAGCGAGGAGAAGATATCCAAGTCTTCCTTGCTCGCTGAACCACCGAGCAGGACCTTGACGGTCGCCGCGTCGAAAATGCTCTTCGACGCTTCAATGCCCCAGTTGTCGCGGGCCTGCGCCAGGGACTGGAAGACAGGGATAGGAACGATGCCGACACCACCACCATCAGCCATGAGCGTCGTCAGACCTGGCCAGGCGCCAGCCATATTCGCGATCTCATCGAGCACCAGCGTCATGGGAGGATCCAGGCGGTTGCCTGGCAGCTTCGCGGCCATCTCACGGGCTCGCTCAGTGATCGAGTCCATCATCGCAATCAGGAACGCACCAACAGAGCCACCACCGGTCTTAGTGCCGACCAGGTACAAAGTACCCCGGCCCAAGATGAATTCGTCGATGTCGAAAATCTCCGATTCATGCTTCGGATCCATCACTTCGCGAATCTCCGGAACCGAAAGCCCCACCATGACATTCGAAACGCCGAACCACTTGGATCCAGCGAGCTTCGCATCGCCATTGATCACATCGTCAAGAGCACCGGCCCATCCTGCCGCCGCCTGCGGACTGTTCTTCAGCACGTCAACAGCTTCACGCGCAGCGCCCATGTCGTTGCCCCAGCGGATCAGATCGCCCATGCCCCGATGGCCAATCGCGGCCGCGTGCAGCAGGGACTGCAGAATCAGCACTGCCGGAGCGCGCCATTCCTCATTCGAACCGCCCTTGCCCAAACCAGAAGCAGAAATCAGGGAATTCGCCCGTTGCTGAGCGGTCAGCGGATTCTCGCAACCAGTGATTGGAGACCACTTCAACGTGGCTTTCTGGCCCGTGAGTCCCTGGGGATCAAACAAGGTCACCTTCGAGCCCAAAGCTTCACGGCGCTTGTAGGTCGCCGCGTAGTTATCGGCACGCGTCGACGTCGTCACGACAGCCCCTGGCGAATCAATGATCGCCGCCGTCACAATATGTACGCCCTTGCCAGAACGCGGAGCACCAATCAGCAAAATCGACTCTTCCAGGGTCAGCCACACTTCCTTGAGCATGGAAATGCCGACCTTGAATGCGACTGCCTGGGCATCCCGGAATTTACGGCCAGTGGCAATGACTGCTTGCCGCTTCCAAAATAGCTTCCCGCGTTTCTCCACCATCGTGGGGCGGATCGTCGACCCCGTGGACAGAGCACGCTTCTTGCCAAAGAACCGGTCGACTTCCGGTGCCTTGGCGATTCCGTCACGCACGCGCAACTGCTTCACGAAATACTTGTCCGATTGCTTGTACCGGTCGATCAACATATAGATGACCAGGGCAAGGATCAGGGCGACAAAAAACAGCACCGTGATGCTGATCCAGAACGATTGCGGCGTAGCCGTGCACCCATCGGAAGTCTGGGCGAATTCCCCGAGATTCCCGCTGAAGATCCCGCCTGGAGGAAACGAGCCAAAGGAGCCGAATGCTCCACAACTGAACCAGACACCGAGCTGACCACCCAGGGCGAATACTGCGACCAGCGGCACCAGTATGGCGACCCCGATCACCAATGGGTCACGTAGTTCCCGGCTCATGCCGCGTCCTCCCATTCCTCGTCGTCCAGCCCCTCGACAATACGGGCGTCCGTGTTCAGCAAGTCCTTTTCAGCAGCCGTCAAGATGTTCTCCACGCAATAGGAGTCCTGGTTGATACGCCACAAGCCCTGGCCTTTCTTCAGCGAGCGGACGATGTCGCACTCGCGCTGCGACAGCCCCAGCTTGTCGGCCAGATGCTTCAGTTCGGATTCATCCTGGCGGTAAACAATCTTGATACCAGCATCGGCAAGCAGCGACTGCGCCATGGTGTTCATGCGTGATCCGCTGTCACCTGCCAAATTCAGGTCGCCCAGCTTGTGGATCACCAGCAGGTTGAAAATGCCGTAATGGCGGGCAAGCTTCCACGACACCACCATGCGCTCCAAGTCGGCCTCGGAGTTGATGTTGTCCCAGCCTTCTTCGTAGACGCACAAGCGCTGGCCGCCGTCAGGGTTCGTCACCATGGCTTCAACCCAGCTGCCGACACAAGCATTCACGATGCGCTTCGCTTCAGCACTGGCACCCGACAACGCCGAGGTGTCCACCGATACTGCAGGCTTGCTCGCGTCGAAGTCGACGGTCGTCGGCCCGTCGAACATCCCGGCGAGGTCGCCTTCCTTGGTGCGATCCAAAGCGTAGCTCAGGTTCAAGTACGCCTTGCGCAGCTCCGGATCCATATCTGGATCCGGGCTGCGCAGGAAGTCCACCAGGTGCGGCAAGAGAACATGCTCGGTACCGTACTTCTCCACCGAGGCATCCAGGGCGTGGGACAACGCCGAATGCTCGGTCGATTGCAGGTCGCGCAGCACCAGGATGCCGACCAAAGTCTTCAGCAGCGTCATGCGGCGCGAGCGCACCATTGACTTCCACCCAGCGTCAGTCATTGGCTCGCCGTTGGTCATCCGCGAGGGGCGAGTGCCTGGATCCAGCGGATTGATCCTGGCATCACGGCCGGGACCGACTTCGATCACGGATCCGCCGACAGCCTGGACAACTACAGTCCATTCGCCCTTGGAGTCAGTCATGACCGCCAGCTTGTAGCCATGGAGCAAGAACCTCAAAGCCATGGACTTGGCCAGCGAGGATTTCCCCTCGCCCACAGCGCCGAGCAACACGGCCGACATGCTCGAAATCTTCCCGTCCTTGTAGAGCTCCCACGGATCGAATCGGAACGGCCCCGACCCATACATGCCCTTGCCGAGCAAGGAGCCCTTCGTGGAAATCTGCGGCCCCGATACGAACGGGAACGCCGTAGCCAGGGTGAACGTCGACAATGCGAACATCTGCGGGACAAAACGCCCCATGAAAGCCAGGTTCTCCGGCTGATTCGCTTCTTTAATCACGGAAACGGCTTCGGGAAGTTGTGCTCCGGACTGCTGCTCCGTTTCTTTCCGTTCCTGCTTGCGCTGCTTCTTCAAGAAGGCCTTGAGCGCCCGGAACGACTTGCGATCCTCGGGTTCTTGGATACCGACGACAGTCTTGATACCTACCATGGCAATGCAACTCCCAAATTAATTCCCTTGGCCAAAGGCAATGCCGCGGCACTGAATGCTGCATCCTGCTGGCCGTACGCTGGCGACAATTCGATTCGTGCACGGGAGGCAGCATCGCGCATCTTGGCGCAATTGCGTTCCAGCTCGCTCTTTGTCGCACCGGCAACGCACACCAGGCCGGTGACATAGTACGAACCATGTCCATCGACCAGCTGCTCTTCGAAGCTCTCGATGTCCTCGAATTCCGCCTCATGGGCACGGGATGCGGCACGACCCGACTTTTGGCGGAACCGATCCGTGGTGTCCCAGTCGGTCTTGCGCGTCTCCACCTTTTTCAAGGCCTTGGTCGGTGTCACAGGACGCAGAACCTGGCTCACCGTGTGGGGGAAATCCCCTGCGAAGATCAATTTCTCCATGAAACCCATGCGGGCCTTTTTGCGGGGCCATTCTGAAATCCAATAGACCCGGTGAAAAGCCGAGTCGGTCCGAAGATGATCCCAGTGCGTTTCAACAGCCATCGGCCCGGCGACGTTAGGTTCGACGCCTGCGAAATCTCCCTTGCGTTCACTGACGGCAATCGTCGACATGGGATCGAAGGCCGAACGGATCAACGCTGCGAACGAGCGCGGCTCATGCCAGTACTGGATCAAGACGCCGGACTGCTGCAAGGTCTCTTTCACCGAGTCCAGCCGCTGCAGGACAGCTTCGACGAAACCGGGAACACCTTTGCCGTTTTCCTCGATTTCAGGCCCCAGCTCTTTCGCATTGAATCCCAATGTCATCCATCCCTCATGGATCGACTGGGTGCTCGATGACTCGACTTGATCGCGATAGGCGCTATCGAGGAAAGGGTCGATCTGCGCACCTGCCAGCCGGATTTCTTCCCCGTACTCGACAATTGTCGGGGCCTTTTCGATGCGCTTGTCGTAGTGCTCAAGAATGTTGCGGCTGGAAAGCATCCGGGTCTGGTCGCTGAGCTGGATCAGCCCCAGGCCCTCGATCATGCCGAAAGCCGTCAGCGCATCGTCGAATGCCCCCGTGCGCGCCAGCTTCCTGTCCGAGGATTCCATGGAGAATGCCCGCGTTGTCGTCAGCTTGGCCACGATAATCCCCAAATGGCGGGCTTTGTCGTAGGCGAATGCGAAGCCACCTGGTGCCGTGTACAGCTCGACCTGGTCGTCGATGCCAGGCAAGTGCAGCTGTGAAGGTTTCCCCAGGACGAGGCGGCCCTTCTTGTCACGGTGCACGCCGTCAATCAGCGTGTGGCCCTTGGGAAGTTCAAAGCTCGATGGCTCCTCTTCTTCCTGGCCGGGGGAAGCCACAGCCGTTACCTGCTGGTCGAGCTTGCGGCGGTAGGAGGTTTGGCCAATGGCCTTGCGAATGCGAAACATGAAGAATACTCCGATCCATGATGGGAGGGAACGGCCGAAATACGTTGGGAGGATGAGAACCGCACCCGCGATCAGGATCATCGACGTGCTGATGATGCCATCGGGGAATCCGCGCGAGAGAAAGGAGCCGACGGCTATGAGCAGCGTCAGGATGGTCAATATGACCTGGAGCCAGCCCAGGCCCATGAATACGCCAGTGCGTGGCCGCCGGCCGAAGCTGGCGTTGTCGTATGAAGCAATTGAGTTCGTGGGTGCAGTTTCAGTAGTCAAGATGTCGTCCTAGTCTTGTTAGCGGCGGCCCATGCGCGTCAATCCACGGCCAGCGCGGCCGAGTCCCTGGCGGGCTGAACGGGCAAAGTTTGAAGCTTGGCGTCCAGCGTTCGATGCAGCGCCGACACCACCGGATTCCATTGATCCGTGGGAATTGTTGTTCACGAATGAGATGAACGTTGCCGCGAATATGGGAGTCATGCCTGCGACGAGCAATCCGATGATTCCGGCTGCCAATTGCAGCGCTTCATCGGCAGAGCTGGAAATCGTGAGTCCGATTTTGATGATCACGGCCGCTGCGGGTTTGGCAAGGATCAGACCGATCACGACGCTCAGCCACCGCATGAAGATTCCTTTGGCAGCATCGTGGGCCAGGGAGTAGACACCGATAGGGAGGAAAACTGCCATCACGACCAAGGCGTAGGTGCGGAACACCATCATGATCATGAGGAAGAACGCACAGATGAACGTGATGAGCATGATGACCAGTCCCGGCAAAGCGCCACCAGTGTTATTGGGATCTTTCGCCTGGGCCCATTGCTGGTAATTCTCGTCGAGGAGGACTTTCTCATTGGCCGGATCCCAGCTCAAGCCGAACAGTGCCAGGATCGCGGACATCGCGTCCGCTTCACCATTGTCAGTGCCGACTTCAAGGATGAATTTAGCCAGCCAGTCCCCCGCCTTGATGAACAGGAAGAGGAAGCCGGTCAAGATATAGGTTGTCGGGATAGCGAAGAAACCTGCCAACGCTGCCCGGATCAACCCGACAGTAGAACGCCGCCACATGGACATTGCCAACTGGAGCACGATGAAGATGACCAGGACTGGAATCGCGGCCAAGGCGATCACGTTGAGCATCCCAGGATGCTCGACGGTGCTGGATGCTCCGCCGACTTTCGTCGTGACGGTACCGCCAATCACGGTAATCCACCATGAATCGTTCATATCCGAGTACGAAAATGCGGACTTGATGCACATCCACACCCAGTAGGCGAATCCTTCGACCGACCCGTTCATCCATTCCTGGATTGTCTTGCCCCAGTCATCAAACATGTGACGGCGCTCCTTACTGTCGCGGTTGTGCTTAGGTCAGGCTCTGGCGGGAAGACCAGGCGATCAGGCCATTCACGCCACCGACAATGCACGCTGCGACGAGGATCGTCACGAGTGCGCCGACGCCAACAGTCTGCATGGTCTGGTTCTTGATGATCTTTCCCAGGCCCCAGAGCATGGCCGCAAGGCCCAGGCCAACGCCGAGAATGATGTAGATGTAGAAGAACACGCCACCGGCCATGTCCGTTATCAGACCTGCACCGGGCACATTCTCATTCACTTGGATGTCCGGGTCGAAGCCTTCCGCCACGACCCCGCTGGCCCGGACGGCCACATCGCTGATGCCCGTAGTAATTGTGGTCAACATGGTTTTTTATCCTTTTCGTTTCGTGATTGAACTTGTGTTCGCTGGTGTTGAACTAGCAATCCTTGGAGCCGCGAGCTTGGTACTCGTGCTTATCGGGATCCATGGCGTCAGGAATCTGATCGCCCGGTCGCATCGGCTCGCTGTCTTCTTTGGTGACCCAGACAGTGACCGTGGTGCAGGTCTGAGCGACCTCGTTCGTGCGGCTGCAATCCGGTCCCTGAGGCATGTACTCCACACCGAGGACTTCTGGATGCTTCGCGGCATCTTCATCGGAGACGAGCTTCGGCCACAGTTCGTTAGCCCGTTCACGATTCTTTTTCGACTCCTCGTCCTGCTGCCAGGTCGGGGCATACTTCGTGGACTCCGTGCAGGTCACCTTGGGCGGATTCTTCTCCACCGTGATGGCGCGGCTCTGGGCGTCCTTGGGCAGAGCCTGCATGGTGTATTCCTTGGTCGACGACCACTGAATCGCACCATTCATATTGCCCAGGACCACAGCACCGACTAGGGCAATAGGCAAGGCAATCCCACCGCTCATGGTCATCCCGGTTTTGCGACGGATCTTGCCGTAACCGAGCAGCGCCGCCCCGACCGCGACACCTACAGCGCAAACATAGAACCCGATCCAGAGCCACATGCCTGCGATATCGTTCAACGGGCTATCTTGAAGCCCATGAATGTTTTCCATGGTTCTCGTCTCCTTTCCTCACTGGTTTTCTTGCGCGTTCAACAACAGATCACTCCCAGGGCACCGGTACGTGTGTCACTCAGATGGAGAATTCCCCGGCATAAAAAAAGGGGAAGTACCAGTTGGTACTTCCCCAAGTCGTTCGACTTGATCACCGCATGATCTGCAACAGGACGATCCCCCAGAACGCAAAAACTGCTGCACTGGCCAATAGCATCACGGCCTTGCCCCGCTTGGTGCGCATCTTGCGTTCAAGGAACTGCACTACAGCATTTTGCTTCTCCACCTCGTCCGAGTCGCCAACGGGTGCCAATCCGTTGGCGAGCCAGGTGCCAGTGCGCCTGGCGCGAGCCTTTAGCCGGCCGAAGATCCCGCGTGGTTGCCGCGCTTCCGCGACGTCCTCGCGCAGCTGCCGAATTTCTTCGACCATTGCTGCATAGTCCGCCGGTGCTTCTGGTTCAATTGCTGGTTTCTGTTCCATGTCCTGCTCTCCCTGCTGTTCCGCGGTAGATCGTCATTGATGCATCGCTCTGGACACCGTCGAATATGCCTGATCAGCGCTCTTGGTCGTTGTCCTGCGTCAAGACCGTCATCGCGATACGAACCAGCCACAAGGCCTCTTCCCGATACTGGCGCACTGTGTTGTAGCTCTTGCCTGTTCGATCCATCAGCTGCTTCATATCGGCGTGGGCGAACCCACCGCAGGCCACCACATCGGCGACGAAAGCTGCGACCCACTCCCCGGAATCACCGTTTCCTGGCAAGCAGTCGATCAAAACATCCATCGTCGGCTTCAAGCCCCTGGAACGGGCATCCGTGGCCCTTGAGACCACCACCGCGCACCGGACGAACTCCCTGCGGCAAGAACGCAAGGCATCCTTGCTGATCGTCATTGCCTGGGCGGCAACGTCCACCCGATCACCGTAGGCCGTGATCAGGGCCAGCGCCCGGGAGTACGTCGCTTGATTCTGGATGAATGATTCGACCTGCGCCAGCAGATCCCCCAGTTCCTCAGCAGCCGCTTGCTGGTTGCTCACAAGATCGGCAAAATCATCCGCGACCAGTGACAGGCTCGACTTGTAGCGGCTCGTTGACTCCAGCTCGAACTTGTCCTGATGCTTGCGCAACCGACCAGACTTCTCAATCACGTCCATGGCCCTGCGTTTGGCGATGGTGTTCACCCAGGCTTGCAATGCGGATCCATCGAAATGCTTCAGCGAATTCTTGGCTGAAATCCACGTCTCCTGCAGCACGTCGTCCAGGCTGTCACGAAATCTCGGCCCGAGCACCGACGATGCAGCACTCTTCGCTTGCAGAACCGCCCGCGCCAAGGTGTCTTCGTCAGGCAATTGTACGGCCGTTCGGGGTGTTGATACCTCAGTCATCGGGGTCACCTCCTGGAAATGTTGGTTGTTGTTCAAATGAGCAAATTGTGCTGGCCGAAGTCATCAGAAACCCGGTTCGTCGTGTGGCCCCCATGGAAGCTGGACGTCGCCCGTTTCCCCGGCAGGTTCTTGCTCGCTGACCAAGATATTGGTGCGGAACCACCCTGGCTGGGGCTTGCCTGGCCGTGGATTCTCATGGCTTTCCCCGCTAAGGAAGTTCGCATTGCAGCCAGGGCAAATGGCGTTGGGATTCGGCGAGCTCCACTCGTGACGATCGCATTCAGCGATCACTCCAGCTTCATGTCCTGCGCCCGCCACTTCCTGGCTGAAGCCTCCAACCGTGGCCACAGGCCCAGTGACAGCGCTTAGGCCGGTAACCGCCGCGTACAGCGCCTCAGGCTCCGTGCGACAAGCTGCTGCGACGTACCGCAACGGCGAGGACACCTTGGACGAAGCACGGGAGAGGACGATGTCAATCACCGACCGCACCTGCGCCACATTCAAGCTCTTCAACTGCTCTGGAACCATGTGGTGCAAAGCTCCAAGATCAACGCCCATGTAGCTCTCTGCTGGTGGGGCTGAAACTTTCAACTGCTGATCATTCGTCGTCGAGTCGTCGTCGTCATTGACCGGTGTGGCAATCGGCTCGGCCGGCCGCGCATCTGATGATTGATGATGATGGTTAATACGCGCGCGTTCCTTTAAAGGCACTTCAGTATTTTTGGCCAAATTGGCCAACCCCTTGGCCAAATTGGCCGGTGGTTCCTCACCATCGGCCAATTTGGCCGGGCTTGAATTTACTGCGATGTAGCCTTGGTCAAGAACGCTATTTTCACCATCGGCCAATTTGGCCGGGCTTGAATTTACTGGGCTGGAACCATCGGCCATATTGGCCGGTGGCTTCGTATCGGTGTCGATTCCGGCCTCGATGCCGACGGCTTTGCTGTGGCGGACAGCGGTTCGGCGCTTAGCCATCCGATCCTTCATCTCTGCCCGGCGGGACTCACCCGCAACTGCCAGACGCTCCATCTCCGACTCGACCAGCCGGAACTGGTTGCCCGTGCGGGAACCGCTGCGCGTGTCGTACAGCGCATAGCATTCGAGCACACCATGATCTTCCAAGGCGCGCAGGTGACGGCGGACTGTCCGTTCACCCATGCAGGTGTCCATGGCCAGCAGCTCTAAGGACGGCCAGCACATCCATTCCTCGTTGGCATGATCAGCCAGCAACAGCATGACGTGCAATTCGCCTGGCTTGAACTGCTCAGAAGATGCCATCTTCCTAGCGAGGTTCGTCGCTTCAAAACTCACTGAAAATCCATCTCCTTGTCGTTATTCCGAATCTGCTCGCGGAACTCCATGAAGCTCTTGATGCACCAGGGCAAGAGCACGCAAGCAACTGCCGCAGTGAGCAGGCACTGCACCCGCCAAGCCTCAATATCTTCAGGAGAGGCCGGATCCGTGTTCGAGGCACGAATCATGGAATATTTCGATACCGCGATCCCAGCGATCAAAAGATACAGCGACGCCAGGAAACGGGATTTGGCCTGCCTCATGACGACACCGCCCCCACTACGGAGAAGCCTGAATCCCAGACCGGCGGATGCAATGGAGGTTTCCATCTGAAAACGGATTCGGGGAAGAAAACCATAAAAGCGATGAACAGAGAGATGGCCAGCAGGAGCTTCCAATTGTCTTTCAGGAGGTCAGCAATCGTGCGCTTCATTTCTGCTCCCCTTGGCGTTCGTTGCTGTCCATCCATTCATGGATCTGATCGGTCACGTTGAAGTAGCTCAGATCCGCCATAGTCTTCCTGGTGGTTTTGATAGTGGCTACGACAAGCACCAAGCAGAAAGCGATGTAGAAGGCCGTGTAAAGCATCTGCCCGAAGTCTCCCGATCCGTTTGCCTGTAGAGCAAGGACGAGCTTGTACGCCTGGTAGGAAGCGAAGGTGAACAACGCCAAGTTGATCGCCACGTACAGCCAATACCGGCGCAGCATCTTCGTCCTGATGGTCAGGTTTGAGTTATTCATGCTCAGGCCTCCTTGGCCGTCGTGGACTCAGTCCCGAAGATTTCCGGGTGCTTGGCCTTGATACGAGTGAGCTTCCGCTGTCCGGTCCTGATGTGCTTACCCAGGGCATTCGCGATCATCTCTGCGGTCAGGTCGGCGCCATGAGCTTCAAGCAAGTCGTTGAGCAGCTGCTGTTCCTGGTCTGCAGGGCTCACATAAGATACGGCGCTCAGCGCTGGCTTGGAGGGCTCGACTACAGGCTCCGGCTTTTCGGCTGCAGGTGCTGGCTTGATTGCGGGTACGACGGGTTCAGCGTCTGCCTGCGGAATGAAAGTGCGACCCCATTCCAGCTCGCTGGCATCCTGGTCGAAGGGGTAGTAAGCGAAGACGCTCTGCTTCTCGTCCGCTTGTACCTGGGCGACAGCTACCGCTGGCTCAGGTTCAGCCACCGCTTGGTCACTGGGTGACGAGGCGACAGGTTCCAGCATGGGTGCAGCGGGTGTCGCCACCTCAATTTCTGGTGTCGTTCCCTCTGGGCGTGGTGTCGTAGGTGGCGTCGGGTTAGGACGATCCTCTCCAAATTGAACCAGTCGCTCTTCGGCACGTCGGCGCTGCGGCCGTGCGATAGCAAGACGGCCCAATTCCTCGGTAGCAGCGAACACACCGATTGGTGCCATGCCTGCGACAATCGCGCCAATACCTGTCTTGAAGCTGTCCACGCTTTGATCAAGCAACAGCACATGGCCAACGTTGGCAAGTACCGAAACGAAGGTGAATGCACCGAGCGACAGCCAAGATGCCCAAGTCCTCTCTCCTCGTGATCGATGAACCAGGACAGCGATGGAGTACACCAGGATGGCGGTATCGATGAAGATCGGAACAGTCCAGCGCATTGCCGGTGGAAGGCCGGCCCACTCTGCTACAGCTACGAGCCCAGCGAACGAGACCATGAAGCTGATAGCACCGACGAAACCGACGAGGGAGACTGCAAGCCAGAGCATCTGACGAGAGTCCGGGTTGATGCGGCCGTCTCGGGTAGAGGTAGCAGTAGCGGCGTCTTCCTGCCTATAATGGGAGTACTTCGCGCTAGAAGTTTTTGATGGCTCCTCAGCTGACTGCAATTCAGCTGGGGAGCTTTTTTCATGAGCACTCATGGGTTAGACCTCCGTCAGCGTGGTCAAGAAGTTGTCGAGATATTCCTGCGCCTGATTCAAGTTCTGTTCGATTGCGGCACGGGTCTTGTCGTCGTCAATCTCGTCAGGGTCGATGGTTTCCAGGAGCCGGGCGAGTACGAGTACGGCACGCGAAGAATCATCTGCGAATGAGGTGACTTCCTCAACGTCCAGGTCGTTGACACCGGCGGTGCGCTCGACGATCTGACCGGCAAGGCTGATGACCATAGGAAGCGGTGCCTGGGTGTACTGACCGTTAGAGCCGGTGAGGCGCTTTACGAGCTGCACGCGAGTCTTTGCGTTGCGGTCGACTACCTCGTTGGGGCTGATCGGGGTGATTCCCAAATCCTCTAGCGAGGTGTCGAGAGCGTCTGCGATGTCTGCCTGGCCGTCCAATGGCTGCTCAATAGCGTCGTCGTTCTTGGGCTTCGGCTTAGGTGGCTGGCTGCTGTAAGTCTTTTGGTTGACACCTTTGATTTTCAACGGCCCTGGATCCGCTGCAACCTCTGCGTCGCTCGAATCCTCTAGTGCCCATTTTTGGGCACTAGACGAAGCTTCTTCATTAACCTTCTTGAGGCTGTTGCCTACAGTTCCTTTTGACAGCCCGGTTGCACCGGCGATTGCACGAGTACTTAAACCGGCTGAGCGCAGGGAACCGATAACCTCGTCACGGTCTTCGCGGGGAATAGCAATGTGCTGGCTGCCGAATTCTTTTACGCAGTAGTCATTCCAAGACTTGTAGCCCAATGCGATCCAGGCTCCACCTTGATATGCCTGAATCACCAGATCCCAGGTAAATTCAAGCGCCTGCCTGATCTTGTCGGTCAGATCACGGGCGACGTCTGCTGGTAAAACTGATAATCCATCGTCTTCAACGACGATTTCGGCTTCGATAACTTCTTGAATTTCGTTACTCATGACGCCAACTCCTGCTTATGCTCAGCGACGACTTCGTCTAGCCCTGCCACCAGAGTGGAGAACGGGACTCCCAGCTTCTCTGCGATAGTCACTAACTCGCCAAGACGGAAGTCGGTCTTGCCGTTGAGGCGAAAACCGAGTGCTGCCGGAGAGATGTTAATCCACTCAGCGGCACGCGCTTGATAGATATCCTTGCGACCAAATTCGGCCAGGATGTTGGACCTAACGATCTTTGAATAATTGCTCATATGGTTAACGTAATAGCTCAGCTAATAAAAAAGCAAGCCTGAATATCAGCTCAGCTAAATTTGCACTACCTGAGCGTTGCTTAGATGTAGTTCACCGAGTACGGTAGGAGCATGACTATCACACCAGAGCGCATGACCAAGCAGGCAGAAATTGACCGACGCATGGGGCTTGAGATTAAGGGATGGTTGGCTCGCAAGGAGTTGCGCCAGGCAGACCTCGGCTCTGCTCTAGGCCTGTCCCAAGGCGCAGTGTCACAAAGACTTGTCGGCAAGGTCTCGTTCTCGGTTGAAGAACTAATGAAGGTTTCAGGGCTTCTCAATATCACCTTTGGGCAACTAATCGGCCAAGAGATCTTAAATGAAAAAGGCCCCGATCCGCGCAATGCGGACCAGGGCCTGAATGAGCTCCTCCAGTTGGACTTGAACCAACAACCCTTCGATTAACAGTCGAATGCTCTGCCAATTGAGCTATGGAGGAATGCAACGAGTAATACTTTAGCACTGGCCAAGTCAGGTTTTCAAATCGGGAGGCTGCCGGATCGCAGGGCCTGAATTATCGCCAATTTTCCGCGCTTTAAGCTGTCTGAACCCACTTTCATACGGGTTGAATCAAGAATCTATTTCCTGTGATCTGACGCATACTTCGCGAGTTCCAGCAATTGTTGTGCAGAGCGTTCCCACGAGTAGTGCTCAGCGCGTTGAACTGCACGGTGAGAGTACTCCATCCAGGTGGCAGACTCATCCAACGTGCGCACCTGTTCAGCGAATCCTCTCGCATCATCTGGCGAGGCATAGAGCGCCGCGTCTTCGGCGACTTCCCTGAAGATCGGCATGTCGGTGACAACCACAGGAGTTCCCATGCTCATGGCTTCCACCAACGGCAGCCCATAGCCTTCTTCGCGCGAGAGCGTGACCAACGCGGTGCACTCGCTGAGCAACTGCTCATACTCATGGTCGCTAACCCCATCGTGGAATACGACAGCCGCCCCATTTGGAATCAGTTCCATTAGCTCCTGGCGACGCGGTTCTTTGATGCCGCTGAGCAAGTGCAGCTCGTGCTCCGGCAGGTAGGCCATGGCCCGCACCAAAGTCTCGACGTTCTTGTATTCCATGAAGGACCCCATATAGAGCAGGGTTTTCTTGGGTTTCGCGCTTGGATCCCGCCGTGCGAAGTCTCCTGTCGGTGCATTGGACACCAGGCCGATGCGCTGCCTGGTCAGGCGATGCTTGCGCATGAGCCCAGCAGTCGTATTCGAGACGGTTGCCACCGCGTCGGCTCGATTCAGCAGCAGCCGTTGCGGCCAGTAGACCTGGTGGAAAAGGAACCATCCGATACGGATCGGCATCGGCAGGAATTTTGGCGCGTGCGGATGCGCGTAGTAAATCAGGTCATGAAGGGTCAGGATGACCGGGAATTTTCGGCCCAGGGTCCCCATGGTTTGCATCGGCGAAAACACCACGTCGGCATCCAGCTTGTTGATCTGCAAGGCGACAAATGGCTCAAGGACACTGGTCGGAGCCGAGATCTTCAGGTAGGGCACATCGGGGAGCATGGCCAGCTGGCGGGTGTCATTAATGAGCATGGTGACATCAGCCAACTTGCTGGTGGCCGCAATCAGCCCAGCCGTATAGCGGCTGATTCCGTCATGGTGGGTAATGCGGGTGTATCGTGCGTCGATAACAAGTTT
Source organism: Glutamicibacter sp. FBE19 (assembly GCF_015524875.1). Lineage (NCBI taxonomy): Bacteria > Bacillati > Actinomycetota > Actinomycetes > Micrococcales > Micrococcaceae > Glutamicibacter > Glutamicibacter sp. FBE19. The sequence goes on from NZ_JACKQN010000002.1 coordinate 274,188, forward strand.
CACGTGCGCAGTTGCCTTAGGTTTCTCGGATCCAATAGCTTCCAGCCTAGCTGTTCGATGCGTCGCGCAGGATCACAAAACCAAGCACCGCGAGCATACTCGCAATCACCCAGGCAGCCAGCGCAGCTTGTGTTCCTGCGGCGGTTCCCAAGGCCCCGCCGAGCATGCTGCCAACGGGCACTGCGCCGAAAGTCAAGAGGCGGCGAGCGCTGAGCACCCGCCCCAGCACGTGTTCGGGCACAATTTCAACCAGCCATGACGAAGCCGAGACGTTGAGGATCAGAGCAGCACTCCCCCACCCCAGCGCATGGACACCCAGCAATCCGATGCTCCACGCGTCGCTCGTAAATGCCGCGGCCAGCACCATCGAGGCCAGCGCTATTTGGGCAAGTCCGGTGCGCAGCAGCAGGGCCGGTGATGAAAACTTTCCACTGATCCTGGTGGCCACGAGCGCTCCAATGAGCCCGCCCGCACCCGAGATCGAGGCATAAAGCCCGAACCCCGCTTCGCCATAGCCGAGGTCGTTGATGACAAAGATCGCCTCCACGGATGACCCGATGGCCAGGCCGAGATTAGACAAGGCCACGGAGACAGTGGCGGCGAGCAGTTGCCGGTTCGCGGCCAGGTAGCGAAGGCCGGCCAACATTGAGCTGGAACGGGCGCTTTTGCCCGGAACCGGATCGGCACTTTGGTTCTCGCGATAGTCGCGAATTCTCCACGCCATCATCAACGCCAAGGCGCACAGGGCCGCGGCAGCACTGAGCAGCGCTGGCGCACCAAATAGGGCGAAGCCGGTACCGGCGAGCGCTGGAATAATCACCGTCATGCTTTGGTCCGCGGCGCTGAGCCGGGCGATGAGCTTGCTGATGCCCAGGGTCCGCGATTCGGAGTCGTCGCCGATCATTCTGGGCACTGCCGAAGTTTGCGCCGTCTCCGAAAAGACGTTGCAGATTCCCAACAGCGTGCACAGCACCAGCCCCATGGCGATGTTCAAGGCGCCGCTCATTGCGAGCACTGCGAGACATGCCAGGACAGCAAGTTTTCCTGCCATGCCGATGCGCAATACCTTTAGCGCCGAGCTTCTATCAACAAGGTGCCCGGCCGGGATGCTGGCAAAAACGAAGGCGAGCGATCCGAGCGTGTTCAGCAGGCCCATCTGCATGGCTGTTGCGCCCAAGGTTCCGACAAAGAGCAGGTCAATGGTGATGTCGGTCAGCGTGCGCCCAGCAGCGTCGGTGGCATTCGAGCCCACCAGATAACGCTGGCTCTGCACATGCTGTTCGGGCTCATCCATTGCGGCTTGTTCTCCCTTGCTCTAACTGCTTGAGCATATAGAATTGCCCACTATTTGCAATCGAACGATTAGCGTTACTTCACAAAGTGGCAAACCAGAGGTTTCTACTCCACTTTGCCGCGCTCGCCATAAAAATTTGAACCTTCAAACTTCAGGTCAGCAGGCAATCTACCACAAGAGGCGCAGGGCGCACCGCAAAATGTCTAAAAAATCTCGTCCACTCAAAAGTTGAGTTTCTCGGCTTGCATTAACTAATTGCTTTGTGTTGTTAATAGATTCTTGTTAGGTGAGCCTGACCAAATATCTATTGACTCTATCTGAGGAGCATGCTCTTGGGTGCCTCACTACCTACCCTGCAAATCCCTGATGTCCCCCTCCCGCTCTACGACGACGCGCTGCTCTGCGCAGACACCGCAGGCGCGTACGAAGAGGCTTCACATCGCGCGGTGTCCCTCGTTGCCGACAAGTTCGCAACCGTCAACGCCCCCACTACCGGGCCGAGCCCGCAGCAGATGGCGACCAAGATCGACCACGTCGATCTGCGCTCGCCATTGGGTTCAACGGAACAGTCCTTCAGCGAACTCAATGACCTCTACCTCAACGACGCGGTCTACTTCCACGACACGAAGTACGCGGCTCACCTGAACTGCCCCGTTGCCATCCCCGCGGTCGTTGCCGAAAACTTCGTCACCAGCGTCAATACTTCGATGGACACCTTCGACCAGAGCGCCGGCGCCACCCTGATCGAACGCAAACTGATCGGCTTCACTGCCGAGCTCATTGGTTTTGATCCTGGCAAGGCCGACGGGATCTTCACATCCGGTGGCACCCAGTCAAACCTGCAGGCCATGCTCATCGCGCGGAACACTGCGACGGCCCAGCTCCAGGGTTCCCTGCCCGAACGCCTGGCCAAGCTGCGGATCTACTGCTCCGAAGACGCGCACTTCTCGATCCGCAACGCCGCGATGCTTCTGGGAATGGGCTACGAAGCGGCCGTTGCCATCCCTACCGATGCCCAGCACCGCATGGATGCCCAGGCGCTGCGCAGCCGACTGGCCGAAGACCTCAACGCGGGCCTCGTCCCCATGGCCATATCGGCCACCAGCGGCACCACCGACTTCGGCGCCATCGATCCGCTGAACCAGCTGCGGGCCATTGCCACCGAGGTCGGGGCCTGGCTGCACGTTGATGCGGCCTACGGCTGCGGATTGCTCGTCTCGAACCGGCACCGCCACCGCCTTGATGGAATTGAGCAGGCTGACTCGGTCACCGTGGACTACCACAAGTCCTTCTTCCAGCCCATCGGCTCCAGCGCCCTGGTCGTCCGTTCAGGTTCAAGCTTCGAGTCCATCGCGCACTACGCCGAATACCTGAACCCGGCCGCCGAAGCCGCCGCCACCCCCAATCAGGTATCAAAATCCCTGCAGACCACGCGCCGATTCGACGCGCTGAAATTGTGGGTCACGCTGCGCACGCTCGGGGCCTCGCGGCTGGGCGAAATGTTCGACCAGGTCATCGCGCTGGCCGAAGATGCGCAACAAGAAGTGGCGATGCGCGCCCAGCTCCATTTGGTGGCAGATGTCCAGCTAAGCACCCTGGTCTTCTCATTCGAGGATCCAGAGCACCGCCTGGAGCTGGCCGAGCATAATGCCCTGGCCAACCAGATCCGCCACCGCCTGTACTCCAGTGGCGAAGCAATGATCGCGGCCACCACGGTGGCCGGAAAGCGCCTGCTCAAGCTCACCCTGCTCAATCCGAACACAACGCTGGCCGACATCAGCGAAATCCTCGATGCCATCTGCCGCATCGGAACCGAAATTCTTGCCGAACGCACCACCGGAGACAAAAAATGAATCAACCTAGCGAGCACTTCGACGTCATCGCCATCGGGGCCGGGCCCTTCAACCTGGGTTTTGCCGCCTTGACCGAGGGCATCGAGGACCTGAAGGTAGCGGTCCTCGACGCCGCTGAAAAGTTCGTCTGGCACCCGGGGATGTTGCTTCCCGGAACGCATCTGCAGGTCCCTTTCATGGCGGACCTGGTCACCCTGGCCGACCCCACCAACAAGTATTCGTTCCTGAATTACTTGAAGCGCCAGCAGCGCATCTACCCGTTTTACATCCGCGAAGACTTCTACGCGCTGCGCCAGGAGTACTCCAACTACTTGGCCTGGGCCGCCGAAAGCATTCAGAGCGTGCGTTTTGGGCACCGGGTGCTCGAGGCCGAATACCGCGAGGGCCTGTACCATCTCTCGGTGCTCACCGAGGCCGGAATGAGCCACTTCACCGCGCAGAAACTGGTGCTTGGCACCGGCACCCAGCCCTACCTCCCGCCGGTGATCAGCGACGAGGCCATGAACACCGGCAAGGTGGTGCATTCGAGCAACTACCTTTTCGGGCGCGATGCGCTCTTGGCATCGAGCGAAGCCACCCGGGCCAAGGCCATCTGCGTTCTAGGCAGCGGGCAAAGCGCCGCTGAAATCTTCCTGGATCTGCTGCGCAACCTGGAGGAGGAAGACCACCTGATCTGGGCTACCCGCTCGGAACGCTACTTCCCGCTGGAATACACCAAGCTCACCTTGGAAATGACGTCGCCAGAATATATCGACCACTTCCACGCCCTGCCGATGGCCAAGCGCGACGAGCTCTCCGCCGAGCAAAAGGGCCTGTACAAGGGCATTAATGCGGACTTGATCAACGAGATCCACGAGGAACTCTACGAACGCAGCATCAGCCAGGCCGCCAACGTCCACCTGCGCACCGGTTGCGCGGCCACCAGCATCACCGTTGCAGACCAGGGCATCTCGGTAAGCCTGCGCCATGACCGCACCGGGCAGGACTTGGACTTCGTGGTCGATGATCTGGTGATGGCCACCGGTTACCGGGCAGGTGTTCCGGACTTCCTCGGCGGCATCGCCCAGCGCATCGACTACCTGGCCGATGGCCGGTTCAATGTGGACCGCGAATACTCGATCGGCCTGGGCCAGGACATCTTCGTGCAAAACGCCGAACTGCATACCCACGGCTTCACCGCACCGGACCTCGGCATGGGTGCCTACCGCAATTCGGTGATCATCAACCGGATTGCCGGGCGCGAAATCTACCCCGTTGAAGAACGCATCGCCTTCCAGGAATTCGGCGCCGCGGAACTGACCGGACTGCCTACCGCCGCCCCTGCCACCTCGCATGCCTAAGGACACACACTTTATGAGCACCTTTACCTTCCGTTCTGTCGAATTGCCCCAGGACACCGCCTTGCTGCACTCCTGGATCGCCACCGAGCACGCCGCTTTCTGGGGCATGCCCACCGCGACCGAAACAGAAATTGCCGCCGAATACAGCTCGTTGCTGGCCACCGAAGACTATGAAGTCCTCCTCGGACTCGATGGCTCCGGGGCCGCCCGCTTCCTTCTCGAGCTGTACAACCCGGCCACCTCGCCACTGGCCGGGGCCTACAACTACGTCCGCGGTGATCGCGGCCTGCATTTCCTCGCCCCAGCCAGTGATCACCCGCAGCCAGGATTCACCCTTGAAGCGATGACCGCCGCGGTGAATCATGCATTCGCCCGGCCCGGCATCGAGCGGATTATCGTTGAACCAGACCTGCGCAACAAGGCCATCCATGCGCTCAACGCCCGCGTCGGTTTCACCCCAATCCGCCCCATTGAGCTTGCCGAGCACGATGGATCGATCAAGCAGGCGCTGCTCTCGATCTGCACCCGCAATGATTTCGAGACAGCGACCGGCCAACGCCTTGAGTCTTCCTTCCTCTCCCCCGAGCGCTGGGACATCGCCAATCGCCATGTGCTGGCCAAAGCCCTGGGCGAGTTCTCCCACGAACGCTTGCTGGAGCCCGCCGATCTTGGCGAGGGCAACTACTTGGTGCAGAAAGATGGACACCGCTATCTCTTTGCCGCACGCCAGTTCCAGCTCAATCACTGGCTGGTGGAGCCAGGCAGCCTGGAGCACCAGGAACTTATCGATGGGCGCTGGCAGCCAGCAGAAGTGGATGCCATCGACTTCGTGACGCGCTTCTATCGCGAGCTGACGCTCTCCGAGACGCAGTTGCCCACCTACCTGGAAGAGCTGTCTTCAACACTCTCCAGCCATTGCTACAAGCAGGTTCATGCCACTCACGACTCCGCCGCCCTGGCGCAGTTCCCAGGCACCGCGGCACAGTCCTTCCAGCTCGTCGAATCATCCATGACCGAAGGCCACCCGTGCTTCGTAGCGAATAATGGCCGCATGGGCGTGGGCCGCAGCGACTACCTGCGGTATGCGCCGGAAACCGGTGCGGCCCTGAACCTCGGGTGGACGGCCGCGCACAAGTCCCGTGCCCAGTTCGACTCCATCGACACCCTGGATTACGATTCGCTGCTTGGCAGCCAGCTGCACGCCGGCGAACGCGAACAGCTGGAGCAGGCGCTGGACCGGGCGTTGTTCGGCACTGGCTACCGCGCCGAGGACTACCTGTTCATCCCGGTGCACCCATGGCAATGGGAAAACCGCCTGTCCATCACCTTCGCCAACGACATTGCCCGCAAGCAGCTGATCTGGCTTGGCACCAGCGGCGACGAGTACCAGGCCCAGCAGTCGATCCGCACCTTCTTCAATCTTTCCGATCCCACGCGCCACTACGTCAAGACCGCGATGTCCATATTGAATATGGGCTTCATGCGCGGCTTGAGCGCTGAATACATGAAGGTCACTCCAGCCATCAACCAGTGGCTGGGCGAGCTGTTCGAGAGCGATCCGGTGCTCTCTACCCAGCCGGTTGCCCTGCTGCGGGAAATTGCGGCCGTTGGCTACCGCAATCCGCAGTTCGAAGCGGCGACCGGCAAGAGCGCAGCGCAACGCAAAATGCTCGCAGCCCTCTGGCGCGAATCGCCGATCAACCTGCTGGAAGAGGGCCAGACCCTGGCCACCATGGCCAGCCTCTTGCATGTGGATTCACAGGGCAAGTCCTTCGCCGCGGCGCTGATCCGGCGCAGCGGTTTGGACCCTGCCCACTGGCTGGCCCAATACTTCGACGCCTATCTGGTGCCTTTGGTGCACTGCTTGGCCGCCTACGACCTGGTCTTCATGCCGCACGGCGAGAACGTGATCATGATCCTGGAAAACTGCGCGGTGAAGAAGGTGCTGCTCAAGGATCTGGGCGAAGAAATTGCGGTGCTTTCCGACCGGGTTCAGTTGCCAGAAGAAATCCGCCGGGTGCGCACCGGTGGAGATCCGGTGCTCTCGGTGTTCACCGACGTATTCGATTCCTTCTTCCGCTTCCTGGCACCGCTGCTGGATGTCGAAGGCATCCTGCCCGAACAGGACTTCTGGAAGATCGTGGTTGAACGACTGCTGGATTACCGTGCCGAGCATCCTGAATTTGCGCAGCGCTTTGACGAGCTGGGGCTCTTTGAAAAATCGTTCCCGCTCTCCTGCCTGAACCGATTGCAGCTTCGAAACAACCAGCAAATGCTGGATCTGACCGACCAGTCCGGCGGCCTGCTCTACGCCGGCGACCTGGAGAACCCGTTGGCGTTTGCAGTGCTGGCCGCCAACTAGCGCTCATCAAAATTTGCATCGCGTCGCACAGTATTCGTGCGGCGCGATGCTTTTTGCGCTCCCTGCATCACACAAGCCTCAAGCGCAGTTCCTCGACTGCCTCGCCCTCCAGCTGCTGCAGGAATGCTGGCCTGCCTGCCATGACCATCACCAGATCCAATAGCTGGCCGCGCACCACAGCTCCGTGCCCAGCAGTGAAGGAGTCGTCCGTGGCGATGAGCTTGAGGCCTTTGATCAAGGTTTTGCTGTTAACGGCAAAATCCTGTGTGCAATAGAACCGGGCAACTTCATGAACCGCGGCAGGGTCTGGTTCCAGATTCAGGCCCAGCGCGACCGCAACGTCCTGGCCGTGGACCACGATTTCTCCCAGCAAACCCGGTACCGAATTGAAAACCGCCCTGGATTGAAGGCAAGATCTATCGAAGTTTTCCAGGGTTTGCTTTGCCGAGGTTCCCCAATATTTATTCAAGAGCCGATCGTTGTGCCGATCAGTACTAAATCCGCTGAGCACCATATTCAGCAGCCATTGGCCCGTCCCGGTTGAACCTGCCGCCGCGAGGTGCGCGGCTACATGGCGAACGCTCCAGGCCTGGCTCAACGTTGTGGTTTGCCACTGGTCCGGGTCGAGGCCATTCAGGAGCAGCGAAAGCCTCTGGCGCTCGCTTCTCACCAATTCCCAAAGCTGTGTGGATTGCATGCTGCGGCTTTCTCCTCGGTGGTTGCCTGTCTCCCTACCCTACCGACCAGGTTGATCTTGCAGCGCTTTTGATTTGCGCCTGTCACGCCGTTCTTTGGAAACGCGCACCAGGCCGCTGCAAAATTTTCGGTACTAAGTGTTGCTATATACCGCTACTTAGTTCTACTATCTACTTGTACTCAATAACACTAAGTAGATAGGAGGTTCGCAATGGCATCACAAATGACCGAGATGCTCAAAGGAACCCTGGAAGGGATCGTCCTGGCCATCTTGGCCGAACGTCCAGCCTACGGATACGAGATCACCACCGGATTGCGGGATCGCGGTTTCACAGATCTCGCTGAAGGAACCATTTATGCGCTCCTGGTGCGCATCGAGCAGAAGAAATTGGTTTCAGTTGAAAAGGTGCCCTCCGAAAAAGGGCCGCCACGCAAGGTCTTCACCTTGAACGACACCGGACAACAGCAGCTCTCCGACTTTTGGGCTACCTGGAACGTATTAGTCTCCCGCATCAATGCCCTGCCCCAACCCGACAGCAACGACGAAAGCAAAAAATCATGACCGCCAAATGGATTGAAAACATCACCGGCTCCCTCGAGCAAAAGAAGCAGTACAAGGAACAGAGCACTCGCCTCAAATCATTGCCCCAGCCCTACGCCAAGGCCGCCCTGGGCATCCATCGATACCTGCTGGCTCAAAGCGGGATCACCGATGGGGACACCATGGTCACGATGTTCACCGACCTCGCCGACCTATTTGAACAGGCGGCCGCAAACGGCACCGCCTTGCGTGAAATCACAGGCAGCGATCCTGCTGATTTTGCCGACGATTTCGCATCTGCCTACGGCGGCCAGCGCTGGACCGACAAGGAACGCAAGCGCTTGGCAGAAACCATCAACGAAGCCGAACAAGACACCTGAGGTGCATGATCATGAACGCAACCCTCGCGGAGAGTCCCGCTGTCGAGGTCCACGGAATGTCCAAATCATTCAAGGACCACCAGGTCCTTGACGGAGTTGATTTTTCCGTCCCAACGGGCAGCATTTTTGCCTTGCTAGGTTCCAACGGCGCCGGGAAAACCACACTTGTCCGCATTCTCGCGACCCTGCTTCCCGCAGATTCAGGGTCGATCAAGGTCTGCGGGAACGATGTTTCCCAATCCCCGGGGAAAGTACGCAAGTCCATCAGCCTGGCCGGGCAGTTCGCAGCGGTCGATGATGTCCTTACAGGTCGCGAGAACCTCACCCTCATCGCCCGGCTGCGTCGGGTGCCAGACGCGACGGCCGCCGACGCGCTACTGGAACGCTTTGGCCTCGCCGGGGCCTCGAACCGGCCCGCTGGCACCTACTCGGGTGGCATGCGGCGAAGGCTGGATATTGCCATGAGCCTTATCGGCTCCCCCGATCTCATCCTCCTCGATGAGCCAACCACCGGGCTGGATCCGCAGGCACGTCGCGAAACCTGGGAATCCATCCGCAACTTGGCGGCGGGCGGAACAACCATCCTGCTCACCACGCAGTATCTCGATGAAGCCGAGGCCCTGGCGGACTGGATTGCAATCCTGCACGAGGGATCGATCATCCATCAAGGAACGCTCCCCCAGCTTCAAGCTTTGCTTCCGCCAGCGCCAACGGAGCTGATCACCAAAAAACCCACGCTTGAGGAGATTTTCCTCGAGCTCATCAGCCGCGCACCGCGGCCAGAGCGGAGCGAATCATGAGCATCGCGTCCTTGCACGAAACCCGAATTCTCACCGGCCGCTCAATGCGCCACATCTTGCGCAGCCCCGACACCATCATCACCACCGCGGTGACACCGGTTGCCATGCTGCTGCTGTTTGTCTACGTCTTCGGCGGTGCCATTAACACGCAAACCACCGAGCCCTATGTGAATTACCTGCTGCCTGGAATCCTGATTATCACGATCGCCTCAGGTGTTGCCTACACTTCTTACCGGCTATTTCTGGACGTGCGTGACGGGCTGGTGCAGCGCCTGCGCGCCATGCCCATCTCGCGCTCAAGCGTCCTGTGGAGCCATGTGGCTACGTCCTTGATATCCAATTTGGTCTCGATGGCTCTGGTTCTGGCCGTAGCTCTCATCATGGGGTTTCGCACGAGCGCCTCGTTCACCCAGTGGCTGGCGGTCATCGGATTGCTGTGCCTGGTCACCTTGTCGATGACTTGGATTGCAGTCCTTGCAGGGCTCAGCGCAAAATCCGTTGATGGAGCAAGCGCCTTCAGCTATCCGCTCATCTTCCTGCCCTTTATCTCATCAGCATTCGTGCCCACCGATTCCATGCCAGCTCCGGTGGCATGGTTTGCCGAGCACCAGCCGATCACCGCAATCGTCGAGTCCCTCAGAGCCCTGCTGGCGCAGGAGCCAGTGGGAACCAATCTCCCGATCGCCTTGGCTTGGCTCGCTGCCATCGCACTGCTGAGCTGGGGCGCAGCGACCCGTGCCTTTCGAACCAAAATCTCCAGCTAGGGCAATTCAATAGCCGGTGGAACGCCAACCCGCCGGCCGAGGGCGCATCAGGAACCGCTGCATGGGGCAATGCTGTGCACAGCGGCTCTTCTCGAACATTGCCGCTCGCATCGGACCGGTGCTTGCCCATGGCCGACGGTCCCCATACAGGCCGCAGGGCCCGAAGTCCTGGTGGATCTAGGCGCGAGGCAGGGTCAGAATTTCTGCGCCGGTTTCGGTGATGGCGATGGTGTGTTCGGTATGCGCGGTCCGGCATCCGGTGGAGCTGCGCAATGTCCAGCCATCTTTGTCCATGATGAGCTTGTTGGTATTCGTCATGACCCATGGTTCCAATGCCAGCAACAGCCCGGCACGCAGCTTGTAGCCTCGGCCAGGGCGGCCGTCGTTGGAAACATGCGGGTCCTGGTGCATGGTCGAACCAATGCCATGACCGCCGAATTCGAGGTTCACCTTGTAGCCAGCGGCTTTGAGCACCGCCCCCATTGCGTAGGAAAGATCGCCGATCTTTGCCTCCGGTGAAGCCGCTGCAATGCCTGCCGCCAGTGCACGCTGGGTGGTTTCGATCAGTTTCCGGTCTTCGGCAGTTCCCTCGGAACCCACAACAAAGCTGATCGCTGCATCCGCCGCAAATCCGCGCAGCTTGATGGCCAAGTCCAAGCTCAGCAGGTCTCCCTCCGCCAAGGCGTAGTCGCGGGGCAGGCCATGCAGCACAGCATCATTGACTCCGGTGCAGATATAGTGCCCGAACGGGCCGTTGCCAAAGGAGGGAGCGTAATCCACGTAGCAGGACTCGGCGCCTGCTTCCAGGATCATCTCCTTGGTCCAGGCATCAATCTCCAACAGGTTCGTACCGACCTTGACCCGCTGCTTGAGCGTCGCAAGTATGGTTCCGACCAGCGCCCCGGTATCGCGGGCCCGATCAACTTCTGCAGGTGTGAGAATTTCAATCATGCCAATAACTATACCGGTCATATAGTACCGGTACTATAATTTTCTTATGGTCAGATTACCGCTCACCGCCAAAGAACTTGAACAAGGGAAGGTCCTTGGGTCCATCCTGCGACGCGCTCGCGGCGAACGCACCATCCTCGATGTTGCCCTGGAAGCCGGCCTCTCCCCTGAAACCCTGCGGAAAATCGAAACCGGCCGGGTAGCCACCCCGGCATTTTCCACCATTGCCGCAGTGGCGACCGTGCTGAACCTGTCGCTCGATAGCATCTGGTCATCACTCAACCAGCCGAGCGAAATCATTCCCCCTTCGCCTCGTTCCGAGCAGCTCGCACACCGCTAGGGCAGGAATAAGCGTCCGAAACTACTTGTTGGCTCAAGTATGAAGAACATCGGATTCTTGTCCTTCGGTCACTGGACCGACCATCCCCAGTCCGGCACGCGCAGCGCCTCGGACGCGCTGCTGCAGGCCATCGACCTCGCGGTCGCCGCCGAAGAGCTCGGCGCGGATGGGGCCTATTTCCGGGTGCACCACTTCGCTCAGCAATATGCCTCGCCGTTCCCGCTACTAGCCGCCATCGGCGCCCGGACCAATCGCATTGAAATTGGCACCGGCGTGATCGACATGCGCTACGAGAATCCCCTGTACATGGCCGAGGACGCCGGATCTGCCGACCTGATTTCCAAACGCCGATTGCAGCTGGGCATCAGCCGCGGCTCGCCCGAGCAGGTCATCGACGGGTGGCGCCACTTCGGATTCGAGCCGGAAGACGGTCAGTCCGATGCGGATATGGGCCGGCGCCACACCGAGCGCCTGCTCGAAGTCCTCTCCGGCGAAGGGTTCGCCCAGCCAAGCCCCAATCCGATGTTCCCCAACCCGCCGGGCCTGTTGCGCATCGAACCGCATTCGGAGACTTTGCGCGATCGGATCTGGTGGGGTTCGGGATCCAACGCCACCGCCGTCTGGGCTGCCAAACTGGGCATGAACCTGCAAAGCTCCACGTTGAAGGATGACGAATCCGGAAAGCCCTTCCATGTCCAGCAGGCGGAGCAGATCCAGCTCTACCGCGATGCCTGGAAAGAAGCCGGCCACGAGCGCGAACCACGCGTCTCGGTGAGCCGAAGCATCTTTGCGCTCACCGACGAGCGGGACTGGCAGTACTTTGGCCGCGACCGCTACAGCTCGGATCAGATCGGCAATATCGATGAGAAAACCCGTGCGGTCTTCGGAAAGTCCTATGCCGGCGAACCTGATGAACTGGCCAAGAAGCTGGCCGAAGATGAAGCCATCGCTGCGGCCGACACCTTATTGCTGACCGTTCCCAACCAACTGGGTGTCGAGTACAACGCCCACGTCATCGAGTCGATCCTCACCCACGTCGCCCCGAAACTCGGCTGGCGCTAAATACGGTAATAGTTACGCCGTTTCGCCGGGCTATTAAGCCAGCTGGTCGCTGGTCACTAGGCTAGGGCCATAGGAACTGAACTTTAAGACTAGGAATAGAGAGAAATTCATGAGCAACCCATTGAAGGTCGCCTTCATCAAGGCCAGCTGGCACGCAGATATCGTCGATCAGGCACTAGCCGGATTCACCGCAGACATGGACGCCTCCGGGACCGAGTACACCATCGAAACCATCAGCGTTCCAGGTGCCTACGAAATGCCATTGCAGGCGCAGCGCCTGGCCAAGACCGGAAAATATGATGCGATTGTCGCTGCGGCGCTGGTCGTCGATGGCGGCATCTACCGCCACGATTTTGTTGCCCAAGCAGTGGTCGACGGACTGATGCGCGTTCAGCTGGATACCGATGTGCCAACCTTCTCGGTCAGCCTGACCCCGCACCACTTCCACTCCAACGATGAGCACCAGAACTTCTACTTCGAGCACTTCCTCAAGAAGGGCGCCGAAGCAGCTCGCGCTGTTCGAGCCGTAGCCGCCATTCAGTTCTAGGCTCCGGCAGACCACCGCCAGGCGTGTTGACCAGCCCCAATAACCAGGGCGATCAGCACGCCTGAGGTGTATCCCAGCTACCACGCAGCGCGCGGGCTCAGTCGAGCCGCCGCTTCCTGCAACGTCACCGGAATCGGCCTGATCGATGCAATGGCGCCAATGCCGATGTCCTGCACGTCGCGGCAGCCCCTGCCCAATGTTCCGGCGAGCGCCACCACCGGAACCACATTCAGTGATGCTCTTCGTGCAGTTTTGGCCGGCACTTTGCCCTTGGGCGTTTGAACATCGATCGCATCCTTGGCGGTAATCACCAGGTCGACCCCGGATGGGCCCGAGTCCAAGTTCGCTTCAAATCGGGGCATGAGGATCGCGCTGATCACATCGTTTTCGGATGCATTAAAAGCCCAGGCCCCATAACCCGTTATCGGGGCATGGGGCCTGAGTTGCGTGCGCTGCTTACGCTGGGTTATTTAGTCGCCCAAAGCACCGATTCGTCGTTGAAGGACATGGTTTCGGTCATTCTGATCTTGGCGTCAGCCACGGCTTCTGCGGGGACGTCAAAGACCACCTGGTAGCTGGCTTTGCCGCCCTTGGACAGCGTAGGCGCATCCGTTGCCGGCTTGGCCGGCACCACCATGGCGGTGCTGGTGTCATAAATGCTCGCGTCTGAACCAACAAGTTCCGGGTTCAAGTCCAACCAGGCATCGCCTTCTTCATCGCCGTTGTAGACGACGGAAATATCGACGAGCACGTATTGGCCCTTCGCCTTCTCATTGAACTCATTGACCTTGGCAATCGCCTTGCCAGCATCCAGGTTCACCGTGCTGACGTTGACCGAGTAGTCGCCGACCGTCGCGGCCTCGCCGAGGGCAAGAACCTGGGATTCGTCCTCGGCCTGTTCTACCACTTCAGCCGGAGCGGCAACTTCACCATCGGCAGCATCCTCGATGCCACTGGTGACCTCGTCGATGGCCTTGACATAGAAGGACTGGGTGACAAACACCAAAACAATGGCAACAATGGCGATAACGCTTGAAGCGATTCCCAGTCCCTTGCTGCCTTTGCGCTTGAGCGCGATGACCAGGGATACGAGGCCCAAGACGAGTGCGACAACGCCCAGGATGGCTGCAACGTTGTTGACGATCGGGACCCAGCACAAGACGAGCGCAACAATTGCGATCACCAGGGCCGCGATGCCCAGGCCTCGTCCAGCGGTGGACTTCGGGGATGGAGACGGAATCGGAGTTCCGGGATCCATCGGTGTATGGATGCTCATGAGTGCTTCCTTCGAGTGACGGCAGAACACAACGCTCTGCGATGACGATTGACCTAAACGGATGACAGCCCCAGGTGCAACCGGAGCCTTTATTGACTCTTCAATGATCATGTCAATCGATACCGACAGTTTGGCTTGCTGCAATATTCGCTGCGGATGGATGCGCAGGCTTCCACAAGCCAGGCCAGCGGATAATGGCCAAGTCCTAAACCATCGAATTCGCTGAAGATCTTTCCTGGCTGGGCAAGCCTCTTTCCCAAAACCAGTGCCCGCATTACAGAATGCTGATATGCTCCCACCTGCTGAACGCTTCCAAGGTCGCGATACCCTGCGCTACGTGCGCCTCATGCTGCTCGTCGTTCCCCTGCTTTTGGTGGTGGCCATCGTCATTTACGGAATCGTCAACCAGCGGATCGAAGACTCGCTCAGCTCCTACTACTTGGGCCCAGCGCGAGACCTGTTTGTCGCCATGCTCGTGACTACCGGAGCATTGCTGGTGGTGTACAGCGGCGAAGCCCTGGAGGACTATGCGCTGAATCTGGCCGGGTTCTACGCCATGTTTGTCGCGCTGGTTCCCACCAGGCTGGGCGAAACCCTGGCCACGCTTGCACCGGCCGAACAGGGCAAGTTGATCCTTTCGGTCCGCGTAGCCATCGTTGCCGTATTGATCGTTAGCGCCGCATTCGTCTGGCTGGGCATCAGAACTAGCAACTGGCCGCACAAAGCGCTCATGCACAGCGCGTTGACCAGGGCCTTGGGATGGATCAGCACCGGCCTGCTCGCGGTCTTCATCCTGCTATTGATCTGGCGTGCCTTCGAAGGAAAAACCTTCGCCTGGGTTCATGCCAGCGCTGCGTTCTTGTTGATCTTCTCCATGGGCATCGCCATTGCCAGCCATCTGGGCCACGCGCCAATGTGCCATCAAGACACCAGCGGCGGTTCCCCGAACCGCTATCGGATCATCCTGGGACTGATGGCGCTGGGCTTGGTCGCCTGGCCGATTCTGCTTGTCGCTGGCGTTGACGAAGCCCTGTTCATCGTCGAGTGGTTCCAGATCGGGCTATTCGCCTACTTCTGGTACCTGGAATCCCGGCGGCTCTGGGATCCGGTTGCCTAAAAGAACCAAGCGGCCCGGTTCGAATGTCGAACCTGGCCGCTATGAGCAGGCACCTCGCTAGGCGCGATCGGCTAGCTGCCCAGCAGCATGCCAAGGTCATCCGCATTCGGTGGATTGGCCCCAGCGCGCGAGCAGGTAATGCCCGCAGCCCGGTTGGCATATGAAACAACCTCGCGAGCTTGATCCAAAGTCAAGGCATTCAAGACTGGCCTTGCCTCGGCCCCAAGCGCACCAAGCTGTGCGAGCCCAGCAAGGAGTCCCGACATGAAGGAATCTCCGGCCCCGACAGTGTCCGCGAGAGCAATTTTCTCACCGCCAACGTCCACCCGCCCTTGCCGGGAGAGGAACACCGTACCGGCATCGCCACGAGTCATGGCGATAAAAGCCGGTCCGAGCTCCAGCCAAGCGGCCATGGTTTCCTCCGGTGTGCGATCCGGGTAGAGCCACGCCAAGTCTTCGTCGCTGGCTTTCACCAGGTCACTTTCCTGCACGAAAAGTTCTGCCTGCCTCCTGGCCTGGCTGGCATCAGGGCATAAGGCTGGACGGCAATTCGGGTCGTAGCTGATGGTGCTGCCTCCGCGGCATTCAGCGATGGCAGTCAAAACGCTGTTTGCTCCCGGCATCATTGCACTCGCGATCGAACCGGTGTGGATATGCATGCTGCCGCGAACCTCGGTGCCTAATTGCCGCTTTCCGGTGCCCAGGTTCCACTCGATTGAAAAGTCATAGTCGGCCGATCCACCGGAGCCGATCGAGGCCTCGGCCACCGAAGTTCTTTCCAATCCGAAATTGCTCACTTCCACGTTGCTGGATTCCAAGTGGTCCTGGATCAATTGCCCGTGCTCGTCGGGGGCGAATTGAGTCACCAACTTCGTAGGCAGTCCCAAACGAGCCGTGCCCACCGCGACGTTTAACGGGCTGCCGCCAGGGTATTTCGCCCCGGCGCCCCCATCTGAAGCCGTGGCAATAACATCTACAAGAGACTCACCGACGATAGAGATGAGGGTGCCTTGAACCGAGATTGAAGATTTTTCCTCCGCTGGCAACACTGCCCCGTCCTTTCCATACATTCTTTTCATTCAGCCATGAGGCCGCGGCAACGTGCATCGTTTCAGGTGCCGTTCGCGATTGCCCGCGAGGCGGGTTTTCCCATGGTCGTGGGGATCCAATTGCAGACTTCTCGTGAGCGCAGCTTGTCGTCCACGCATCCACCACGTCTTTAACCCGTAGCCAGCTTCTAGCGCCCCGGATATACGACTGCTTTGAGCTGTCCTGGTTGCTTTCCGGATTTCAGTGCTTGCTCGGATTCGCTCAATGAATATCGGCCGGTAACCAAGATGTCCAGGTCCACTTTGCCAGCTTCCAGCAGCTCGATAGCCAACGGCCATGTATTGGTGTAGCGGAAGACGCCGGAGAGCCAGATTTCTCGATTCTGGATATAGGACACGGGAAGTTCGATATCGTCGGCACCCAAGCCAACGAGAATGACATGCCCGGCAGGAGCAACGGACTTGATACCTGACCGGACTGCGGATGGTGCGCCAGAGGCATCGATAAACGCGTCCACATCCAGCCCCTCGACAGAATCGGTGGCAGCGTTCAGGGCCTTGGTCGCGCCATGTTCAAGCGCAAATTCAAGTCGTTCTTCTGCAATATCGCTAATGTAGATTTCGCTCGCTCCGAAAGCCCTCGCCGCTTGTGCGACGATGACGCCGATCGGTCCGGCACCTGCAATGAGCACTCTGCTCCCTGGCCGGATGCCGGCACGCTCGCAAGCCCAGAGCCCCACCGATAGCGGCTCGATGAGGGCAGCAGCTTCGTCGCTGATGCTGTCAGGAATCGGGAAGGCAAAATCCGATTCAATCGTGACGAATTCGCAAAATGCGCCGTTGACAGGCGGCGTCGCGTAAAACTCGATGTCGGGGCAAAGGTTGTACCGCCCCGCCTTGCACTGGGCGCAGGTTCGGCATGGGCGCTGCGGTTCGACGGCCACCCTTTGGCCAATCCGGGAACTGTCAACAGAACTGCCGACCGCCGCGATTTTTCCGGCGAGCTCGTGGCCAAGGATCAGCGGGTGATCCACCACGTAGTCGCCAATACGACCGTGTTCATAATAATGGACATCGCTTCCGCAAACGCCGACTGCGGAAACCTGCACAAGAACCTGATTGGGTTCCAGTGCGGGCAGGGGCAGGGTTTCCATGGTCATTTCATGCTGGCTTTGGAGAACCGCCGCGCGCATGGTGGCCGGCAATGCTTGATTGCCACGTTCAGATGAGACTGCAGTTTGACTTGCCATGAGGAATTTCCTTTCGATATGCAAGATAAGATCTTTGGCTACTTCACTGCGCCCAAGGAAAGACCTTGGACCAGCTTGTCCTGGGCGGCAAATCCAGCGATCAGCACCGGCAATGAAACAACTACCGAGGCGGCGCACAATTGCGCCAGGAAGAGCCCTTGGCTTGAAACGAAACCTGTCAGGAATACTGGCGCTGTTCCAGAAACAACTCCGGTAAGCACTCGGGCCAGCAGCAGCTCGTTCCACGAGAAAATGAAGCAGATCAATCCGGTAGCTGCGATTCCTGGAGTCGCCACGGGGGCTACCACCTGGCTCAAGGTGCGAATCAGCCCGGCACCATCCAGCTGAGCCGCCTCGAGCATCTCCACAGGAACTTCAGCCAGGAAGGAACGCATCATCCAGACTGCGATCGGCAGGTTCATCGAGGTGTACATGATGATCAGGAACCAGATGTTGTCGAGCATCCCTGAGAAATTGGCAAATATGTACAGTGGCAACGCGGCGGCCACAATGGGCAGCATCTTGGTCGACAGCAAGAAGAACAGCACGTCGGTCCACTTCTTGATCGGCTTGATTGACAGCGCGTAGGCCGCTGGCATTGCCAAAAGCAACACAAGAATCGTAGAGAAGACCGAGGCCATTGCTGAATTGATCAGTGGCGGCCAGGGGTTGGCACCGGAGGCCGCTCCAAAGAACTGGGCATAGGCGTCCAGGGTCAGTGGCGCGAAAAACGACGGCTGGTTTGTTGCCGCATCGGCCTCGGAATGGAAGCTGGTGATCATCATCCATAGGACCGGGGAAACAAAGAGCAGGGCTGTAATCCACGCAATGAGGCCACCGAGTGGATTCCGGCGCCCGGAATTCTTGAGCCTGCGCTTTGGAGACAGTCGAAGTTGTTTGGTCGCAACGCTCATCGCGCGGCCTCCTTCTTGAAGATGGAAAATACGGTGTGCAGGGCAAAAGTCGCCACGATCAAGCTGCCGGCCACGGTTACAACACCGGCGGCCGAGGCCACGCCCTATTCATTAGCGATATTGAACGTCTTGTACACGGCGTACGGAAGGTTGCTCGTGCCCAAGCCGCCCGAAGTCAGCGTGAACACTGCATCGAAGTTCTGGACGATATAAATCGCTCCAAGCAAGCCGCCGAGTTCCAGGTACTGGCGCAGGTGCGGAAGGGTGATGTAGCGGAATACGTGCCAAGCGTTGGCACCATCCATTTGCGCCGCTTCGATCGCGTCAGCGGGCCTCGACTGCAAACCGGCCAGCAAGATCAGCATCATGAACGGCGTCCACTGCCAAACCAGCGACGCAATGATCGCGGCCAAAGGCTGATCGGTGAGCAGATCCATCTGCGGCGGATTTTGGCTCCCAAAGAGCTCCCAGATCCCGGTCAGGATGCCGTTGATCAAGCCGTAGACGGGGTTCAGGATGGCGTGCTTCCAGATCAGCGCGGCAGCGACCGGAACTACCAGGAATGGGGCGATCAGCAAGGTGCGCACCAGCCCTCGCCCGAAGAACTTCTGATTCAGCAGCAGGGCAATCAGCAACCCGGTAACGAGGCTGATAAGAACCACGGACGCCGTCAGCAATATGGTCACCCAAACCGCGTGGCGAAGCCCAGGGTCCGCAAATACCTGAATGTAATTGGAGAGCCCGGCAAAACCTCGATCGTTGGGCCTCAGGCTGTTCCAGTTGAAGAAGGAAATCACCAGAGTGACGGCAAAGGGCAACTGGGTGGTGATGATTACGAAGATCAGGGCGGGCAGCAATGGTGCCCGTCGTGCCCATGCGGCGGCAGGCGATTTCTTGCGCTGATCTGTTCCGGGGCCACCCAAAGTGGACTTGGGTTTCATGGCCGTGCTGACATACGACATCGTATTTGTGCTCCTAGTGAGGATCCAGCTGATTAGCCGCGCCTTGCGGTCAGCTCGATAGGATTTGGTATCAATCGCGGTACGTTGCGGCTATGCGCTCGGCGCGTTTCTGGCCTTTATCGAGGGCCTTCTCGACGCTGGTCTTGCCGGCGATCACCGCGGATACGTCTTCGGAAACGAAGGTTCCCAAGTCCGCGAATTCGGGAATGCCAGCAAACTGGATACCCACATATGGACGTTCTTGAACCCCTGGATTTTTCGGGTCGGCGTTGAGAATCGCTTCGCGTTCAGCGTCGAAGAACGGCGCCGCCTTCTGGTATTCAGGCTGTTCATAGGTCGAACTGCGCTTGCCGGCCGGAACCGATGCCCATCCCAACTCGTCAGCTACCAAATTTTCATATTCTTTCGAACTTGCCCAGGCGACAAATTCGGAGGCTGCATCTTGTTTTTCGGATGCCGCTTGGACTCCCCATGACCAGGTCCAAAGCCAACCGGCATGTTCAGTTTCTTTGACCGGTGCCTGTGCGTAGCCGAGCTTGCCTTTCACCGGAGAATCATCAGCTTCCAGAATCGAACCGGCCGATGATGCGTCGTACCACATGGCGGTGTTCGACTGGACCATGTTATTCAGGCACTCTGCGAATCCAGCCTGGGCTGCACCCGCTTCGCCATGTTCTCTCACGAGATCCGTGTAGAAGGTAACTGCCTGGGTGAACTCCGGGGAATTAACCTGGGCATTCCAATCCTTGTCGAACCAGGTGCCGCCAAAGGTATTTACCACCGAGGTCAACGGCGAGAATACTTGGCCCCAGCCTGGTTGGCCGCGCAGGCAGATGCCCTTCATGTCGGGTTCGCCTTCATCGATTTTCTCGGCCAATTCCGCGACTTCATCCCAGGTGGGATTGTCCGGCATCTTCAACCCGTGTTTCTCGAAGAGATCCTTGCGGTAGATCGTCAGTGACGATTCTCCGTAGAAGGGCTCCCCATACAGATGGCCATCGGTTCCTGTCAGGGATTCGGTATAGGCAGGAAGAATGTCGTCTTGGTCAAAATCGGCTCTTCCAGCTACCGACTCGTCGAGAGGTGCCAGCCAGCCGTTTTCGGCAAAGAACGGAATTTCGTAGTTCGACAGCGAAGCGACGTCATACTGCCCGGACTGCCACGAAAATTCCTGGGTGATCTTGGACCGGACATCGTTCTCCGGCATGACCGTGAAATTCACGGTTATGCCGGTTTCCTTGGTGAAATGCTCGGCAGTGAGCTTTTGCAGATCCAGCATTTGCGGGTTGTTCACCATGAGGACGTTGATGCTGTCCTTGCCACCTTGGGCCGGGCCACCGCCCGCACCTGCGCACCCGGTGAGGGAAACAGACAGCGTTATTACACTCGCGGCCACCGCGGTGAAGCGTGTTTTTGGCTGCATGGCGGACTCCTAAAATTCTTGTGTTGATGCACTGCCGGCTCTCGCCAGAAAGTCTGTCGAGTGGCTCATGCGCGAACCTCCAAACCGGGTGCTCCCGGAATGTGGCTTCTCAAGCTTAGGGTTATGACCTACGACTCAACTAGATCGTTCATTGCCAATTTCTGATACTTTTTTGCCGGCATGAAATTGAACCGCACACAGTATCCTTGGGAATACGCTTTCGAAATTGGTGAAAGTTCATGCATACATCTGGAGTCGCGTAATGCCGATCACACCCAAGAATGAGGCGCAGGCCAGGCTTGCCGAAGAACTGGTTGGCATGCAGGCCAACAGGGAGGTCATCCCGCCGGATCCAAGCTCATGCGTACGCTGGCATGTGCACGACTATCCCAGCCCGCTCGCACGCTGGAATTACCATCCCGAGTATGAAATCCACCTGATCCGCAAAGGCACAGGAAAGTTCATTGTCGGAAACTACATCGGGACTTTCGAAGCTGGACACGTGGCACTGATCGGTTCGGGGTTGCCGCACGATTGGGTCAGCGATCTGGCGCCCGGAGAGATCGTGGAGGGCCGGGATGTCGTCATCCAATTCGATCCTTCCTTGATCGAAGGAGCAGCGGCCATCATTCCGGAAATCGCGGAGATCAAGACGCTGCTGGACGATGCCGCGAGAGGTATCCAATTTTCAGGTGTTACGTCGAGTGCAGCTGCCGTAGAGATCGAGGCCATCGGAACGTCTTCGGGCGCTCAAAGGCTGATGCACCTCTTTCGGCTCTTCGCAATCCTGGTTAACTCCCCGCCCGAAGATCGTCGCAGCCTGGCCGACAGCTGGTTTCGGCCGCAACTCGACGATCACTCTGCAAGGGCCGTGGAACAAGTGCTCGAGTACATTTTCAACAACCACGCCGGAGAAATCTCGATGTCCGGGGCGGCCGCTGTAGCGGGCATGACTCCGCCGATGTTTTCGAAGCACTTCAAGCGTGCGATCGGACAGAACTTCAGCGACCTGGTGCGAAAGCTGCGCCTGGCCCATGCCAAGCGCTTGCTGGAAAGGACAGACAGGAGCATCTCAGAGATATGCTTTGACGTGGGATTCTCGAATTTGTCCAACTTCAACAGGCACTTCATGAATGACTTCAATGAAACGCCTAGGCAGTTTCGGCAGCGTTGCCGTTCATCGTTCTAGAAAGGCGATTCACTTGGCAGCCTGCTATCTCCGACGGTCGATCTCACAAGGTTCCGAGCAGCGCCGCAAGAATTTCCCGAAGGCACCGAGCGCATGCTGAACCTCGCCCGCGTGGAAAGGTCTTCGTGCTTCAACACGATGACCATTGACCACGCCTTGTTTGAAAAGGCAACCATCGCCAGTACAAGCGAAATCCTCGCCCTAGTTGTAGTTCCTCGGGACGTTGTGAACACTAGAGGATGAAGAAGACCTCCGGCAGGATGTGGGTTACCACACTCACCATCGTGCACGGAGGTCTTCATGTCCCACGCTAACGCACCAATGACGCCCGAAGGAAGACGACGCCTAGCTTCCTTGATCATCGATAACCACTGGCCCATCCGCCGCGCCGCCGAACGATTCCAGGTTTCACCGGCAACAGCCTCGAAATGGGCGGCCAGATACCACGCCAACGAATCCCTCGACGACCGCTCCTCGCGCCCCCAGCACTGCCCGACACGACTATGCCGCAAGCGCGAACACCGCATCATTTCCCTGAGGTTCAACCGCCAATGGGGACCACACCGAATCAGCTACCACCTCGGCATTCCCCGCAGCACCGTCGAACGCGTCCTGACCCGCTACCGGATGCCCAAGCTGGCGCATCTGGACCAGGCCACTGGGCTGCCGGTGCGCAAGCCGATCAGTGTGCGGTACGAGAAGCAGGCACCTGGCGAGCTGGTGCATGTGGACATCAAGAAACTGGGCCGCATCCCAGAGGGCGGAGGCTGGCGCGCCGATGGGCGCGGATCTGTCCAAGACCGTCAGGCCAGCAACGCGCGGAACCGCGCGGCACGCCAGGGCGCCGCGGCATCACGGGGCTACCTGTTCCTGCATCACGCGGTCGATGACTATTCGAGGTTGGCCTATTTGCGAGATCCTCAATGACGAGAAGAAGGAAACCGCGGCTGGGTTTTGGGAACGAGCCCGAGGTTTCTTCGCAGCAGCGGGCATCGCGGTGACCGAGGTGATGACCGATAACGGTTCCTACTACCGTTCCATTGCGTTCGCCCAGGCGCTGGTGCTGGGTGTAAATCATCGGCGCAACAGGCCGTACAGACCGCAAGCCAACGGAAAAGTTGAAAGGTTCAATCGGATACTGGTTCAGGAATGGGCGTACGCGTGGGCTTATGGCAGCGAGGAAGCCAGGGCCGCAGCCTACAGCGCCTGGCTTCATCACTATAATCATCATCGACCCCACACTGGGATCGGTGGTCTTACTCCGTCAGATCGTGTTCACAACCTCACGGGGAACTACACCTAGATCTCAAACGCCCGGATCACCCTGTCACTGAGCAAGACCTGGTAAGGCATCTCTTTCAACGTTTCAGCATCAATATCGATACCACGGCTTCGGGCTGCTGCAGCAATCTCTTCCCACGGATGCTCCCCGGGCTTTTCGGGATCATCAACCCTCACCAGATCAAGAATTTCACTAATCAGTGCATCCGACGATTGTCTCCACCTAGCAGGCCCGGGCCCATGGGATATGGCAGTGAATCCACGGCCCAGATCCAAACTGATCATCGACCCATCGCTCATCAAAATGCACTGTGTGATCTTCACGCTGATGCTCGGCCGCGAATTATCCGTCGGGTTGCCATCCAGGTCGCACAGCGCTGCAATCGACGTTGCCTTCAGGTTGCTGGCCATCTCCCCCGACAGAGCAGGAAAGGCATCAGATTCGTGATCGCCGTGCAGAGGAGCGTAATGGAACCCCTTTTCGTCAAAATCACTCATAGCGAAGGCGTGCAATTCAGATCCACCTCCGCCGAGTAGTCATACCCTAGTGGATCAACTTGACCACTCAGGTCCACATCGACTCGGCCCCTCCAACCAATTTTGCCAGTGGTCACGCAAGGTTCATGAGGTGTTGCCCATCGACCAGTTCCGCTGCCAGGTTCATAAGTGCCGGATGCGGATTTCTGATTGAGCCACCCACACCCATAAACACTAGAACAAGCCCAAGCCTGAAGCGTCGCAGTAACTTTGGCAGTCGATGGGCAAGACCCGGAGTCAACAACCCAATAACCATGAACAGACGCCTCCCCATTAGTCACATGCGGGTAATCGGCACGGCCACCATAATGGCAGCTTCCCGATGTCCACATGGGAGAAATCCCCGGCATCGTGGACTTGAATAGGGCTTCTTTCGGAGAGTCTGCGTCTCTAGGCGCAGGTGCAAAATGGAAGCCCGGGGAGTTCACGAATTCTTCATAAGCTTCCGTGCCTTCGGAAAGTCCAAAAGGAAACTCCTGAGCAATCCCTTGATCCGAAAGTGTGGCCGATTTGCTGGGTGCTTCCAATGCATTGGAGGGCATGGCACCAAATAGCAACAGGCTCAGCACGGCGCAAGCCGATAGCACTGAACGACTGATTCTGACCGGAATATTTCTCATCGCTCCCCTTAATACGGCAGAAGTCGCAGAAGCTTGACTTGCCGTAAATTTTGCGCAAGAGCACTGCGGGTCAGCCCTGCAGGTGAAAGCTGAATAGCACTTAATCTCATGGATTTACCTACTGGACTACTTAACATCCTGCTCAGAAATATTTGCATGTCAAGTATTTGACACCATCAGGTATGAATCAAGCATGCTCCCTGCTGAATGAGATGAGCGCCAGAGACCCTCGGAATAGAAATTGCCCAGTTCGCGTCCCCAAAAGGCGGCTTGAACTCCAATGGTGGGCCTATAGGTCATGAGGGGTGCGGACCGAAACTTGGAAGGTTTGATCCCATGAATCGTCGATACACCCTCGAAGAACGCAAAGCAGTTGTTGCCGAGTTCCGGCGGACTAAGTCCATCACGAAGACCGTCCTGAACCTCGGTTTCCCTTGAGCTGTCATGATGTTGTGAGACACGCGTTCGTAGGAGAATGAGTGCATGTCCAAACGTCAGAAGTTCGCCCCGGAATTCCGTGCCGAAGCAGTCGAACTGGTGATCTCATCCCAGAAGAGCCTGATCGAGGTCGCAGCATCCTTGGGTATCAACGAAGGAACCCTTGGCAACTGGGTTCGCGCTTTCCGCGCCGAGCACCCGGAAGCAGAAACCGAGGAACGCGGACCAGTGCAATGGGCTCAATACGAAAAGCTGCGCAAGGAACTGCTGGAGGTGAAACGGGAGAACGACTTTTTAAAAGATGTTTTAAATGAAAACGCCCTGATCCGCGTAATGCGAATCAGGGCGATTATGAGCTCCTCCAACTGGACTTGAACCAGTAACCCTTCGATTAACAGTCGAATGCTCTGCCAATTGAGCTATGGAGGATTGCAACGAGATATAACTTTACCGAAGATTTCCGCTAATGCAAAATCGATCCCCTAGGTGCCCCGCAGGATTCTCCGGCGCATCTCCAGCTCCATCAATTCCCTATTGATCTGGGCATATTCTTCGCCTTCAGGCTCCATCTCAGCGCGCTGCAAGCGCCCGATCAGCTCTGCTTTCCGGTGTGTGATTTGAAGCTCAATCAAGCCGTTGATGATGTCGGCGCAATAGCGGTTCAGGCTGTGCTCATCCGAGGCCGGAATGCTGGTCACCGCCAGCTCCGAAACGAAGCTGCGCAACTGCTCTGGCACCTCATCGCGGATCACCTCGACCCACGAAGTGGCAGAAGCGCCAGCGCTCGAAGCGGCAACAATTCCGTCATGCACCGCGGCGTGCGCCGGGGCCATGAAACGGGCCTCATAAAATGCCTGCCACTGCTCATCCTGCAAGCGCTGCGGCTGCTGGATCACCACTTCCAGTGCCTGGCGTTCCAGGCGCATCACCGGGTCGCGATGATCCGGACGCTCAAAAGCTGGTGCAGCCACAGGCTGTTCAGCGCCCTGGGCCGGGGACGGCAGCTGCTGCTCGGCATTCTTCGGCAGCCGGGCGCGCTTGATCGAGGCCCCCACCGACCGGTTGACGTCCTCGTTGTTCATGCCGAGCCAGCCAGCCAATTCACGGGCATAGGCCGGGCGGATGGCCGAGTCCTTGATCTGGGCGACGATCGGAGCGGTTTGGCGCAGCGCCTGCACGCGGCCCTCCACCGTGTTGAGGTTGAACTTCTTCAGCTCGGCCCGGATCGCGAATTCGAACAGCGGGCGCTTGAGCTCGATCAGCTCGCGCACCGCCTCGTCCCCGCGATGCAGGCGCAGGTCGCAGGGATCAGCCCCGCTGGGCTCCACGCAGACATAGGTCTGGGCGATAAAGCGCTGGTCTTCCTCGAAGGCGCGCAGGGCCGCCTTCTGTCCGGCGGCATCGCCGTCGAAGGTGAAAATCACTTCTCCCCCGGTGCCGTCATCCTGCAGCAGCCGGCGGGCGATCTTGATGTGGTCGGTGCCAAAGGCGGTGCCGCAGGTGGCCACCGCGGTGGTGATCCCTGCCAGGTGGCAGGCCATCACGTCAGTGTATCCTTCCACCACCACGATCTGCCGGCTCTTGGAAATATGCTTCTTGGCCAGATCCAGACCGTAGAGCACCTGCGACTTCTTGTAGAGCCCGGTTTCCGGGGTGTTCAGGTACTTCGGGCCCTGGTCGTCGTCGTAGAGCTTGCGGGCGCCGAAACCGATGGTCGCCCCGGACAGATCGCGGATCGGCCACATGACACGGCCGCGGAAGCGGTCGTAGATCCCGCGATTGCCCTCGGAAAACATGCCGGTCAGCTTCAGCTCGTCATCGGCGAAGCCCTTGGAGCGCAGGTGCTTGAGCAGTGCGTCCCATCCCTTGGGCGCGTAGCCGACGGAGAACTGGGCGGTCACTTCCGGGTCGAAGCCGCGGCCGGCCAGGAACTCGCGTCCGGCGGCCCCTTCGTCGGTGGCCAGCTGGGCGCGGAAGAACTCCTCGGCCACCTTGTGGGCATCGACCAGGCGCTGGCGCTTGCCATAGTCTTCGCGGCGCGGGCCCGGTCCCCCGTCCTCATAGTGCAACTCGTAGTTGATCCGGGCCGCGAGCAGTTCCACGGTCTCGGTGAACGAGGAGTGGTCCATCTTCTGGATGAAGGCGATCACGTCGCCGGATTCGCCGCAGCCGAAGCAGTGGAAGGTGCCCAGCTGCGGGCGGATGTGGAAGGAAGGGCTGCGCTCGTCATGGAAAGGGCACAGGCCCTTGTACGAGCCGATGCCCGCGGATTTGAGCGTGACATAGGATTCGACGACCTCGCGCAGGTCGGTGCGGTTGCGCACCTCGTCGATATCTTCGCGCTTGATCAGCCCTGCCATGATTCCCTTCTAGAACAGTTGTGCTTCAGGGGCTTCGCCCTTGACGAGATATGAATGCCACTCGGTCGCCGAGACGTCGGTGAGCGAGGCGACCTGGTCGATCACCACGCGCAGCTGGGCTGCCTCATCGGCGGCGTCTTCCCAGTCCGCGGCGAAGATCGGCTCCAGGTTGTCCCGGCCGGTCTCCACCAGCAGCGCAACCAGCTCGGCCAGCAGCGTGCGCTGGTCCAGATACAGCGGCTGGCGCACCTCGGAGGTCATCACATAGCTGGCGGCAATGCCCTTCATCACCGCGATTTCATGCTCGGTCTGCTCGGGCACGATCAGGCTCGCGTTGTAGCGGGTCAGCTTGCCGGTGCCATAGCGGGCGCGGGTGGCATCCATGGCCGCAGCCGCAAAGCGGCCGATGAACTGGCTGGTCATGTCCTTCAGCCCGGCCATCGAACGGCGCGACCCGTCAAAGTGCGACACCCATTCGTCGCTGGCTTCCAGCCGGCGCAGCGCCGCCTCGATATCATCCTCGGCGGTGGCCGGCAGGTACCAGTCCTTCGTGACCTGCAGGGCCCTTTCGCGCTGCAGATCCTGCTTCAGCCAGCGCAGCTGCAGCTGGCCGCCGACAATTGCGTCTTCCACGTCGTGCACGGAGTAGGAGATGTCATCGGCCAGGTCCATGACCTGGCCTTCCATGCAGACCACTCCGGCTTTCGCCTCCGGGACATTGCGCAGCCAGTTGAAGATCGGGGCATCGTCCTGGTACACGCCGAACTTCTTGGTCTTCTTGCCGTTGACCTCGGGCGCATCGGCCTTGAGCCACGGGTATTTGCAGGCTGCATCCAGCGAGGCGCGCGAGAGATTCAGCCCGGCCGAGTGCCCATTGTGCCTGAAGGTCTTGGTTTCCAGCCGGGTGAGCAGGCGCAGGGTCTGGGCGTTGCCCTCGAATCCGCCGATATCCGCAGCGATCTTGTCCAGCGCCTTTTCCCCGTTGTGGCCAAAGGGCGGGTGGCCCAGGTCGTGGGCCAGGCAGGCGGTATCCACGACATCCGGATCGCAGCCCAAGGCCGCCCCGAGCTCGCGGCCCACCTGGGCCACTTCCAGCGAGTGGGTGAGCCGGTTGCGCACAAAGTCGTTCTGGTTGGGCGCCACCACCTGGGTTTTGGCGCTCAGCCGGCGCAGCGCCGAGGAGTGCAGCACCCGGGCGCGGTCGCGCTCAAAGGCGGTGCGGTAGGACTTCTTGGCTGGCTCGGGCACCCACCGTTGCGTATCGGCTTCGGCATATCCGGGGATCTGAGTCATGATACCTAGTCTAGTGACATTTCGGGGTGCTCGGCGGTTATCCACTTCGAGCGCTTAGCCTCCGGAAATATCCAGCTCAGCGGCCTTGATCATTTCGCGGTGGGCATCGCTCATTTCGCGGTTGTCCAGCCATCCGTCGGGCACATGGGTTTTCTTCGGGTGGCCGGCTCGCCCGCGGGTGCCTTCGGCGGCCTCGCCGGGGTACGGCAAATCCAGGTCCAGCTGGTCAAGCAGTTCGCGCAGCACCGCCAAGGATGGCACCTGGGCCAGCTGCGAGCGGATTTCCCCGCCGACCGGGTAGCCCTTGAAGTACCAGGCGATGTGCTTGCGGATATCGCGCATCCCCTTGCCCTCGTCCTCGAAGAACTCGGTGAGCAGCTCGCCGTGGCGGTACACGGTGTCGGCCACCTTGCGCACGCCGGGGCGGAAGCGGTCCGCGCGGCCTTCGAAGGCCGCCTGCAGGTCGCCGAAAATCCACGGGCGGCCCTGGCAGCCGCGGCCGACCATGACCCCGGCGGCTCCGGTCTGCTCGACCATGCTGATCGCATCTTCGGCGCTGAAAATATCGCCGTTGCCCAGCACCGGCAGGTCGTCCATGGCCTCGCGCAGGGTGGTGATGGCCTCCCAATCCGAGTGGCCGGCGTAGTACTGGCCCGCGGTGCGGGCGTGCAGGGTCACTGCCGCGGCCCCGTGATCGCGGGCGATCTTGGCGGACTCCAGGTAGGTCAGGTGGTCCTTGTCGATGCCGGTGCGGACCTTCACGGTCAGCGGGATATCGCCCTTGGCCGCCTCGGAGGTCGCTGCCTCGATGATCGAGGTGAACAGGTCGGTCTTCCAGGGCAGGGCCGAGCCGCCGCCCTTGCGGGTCACCTTGGGGACCGGGCAGCCGAAGTTCAAGTCCACGTGGTCGGCCAGGTTCTCGTCAACCACCATGCGCACCGCGGCGCGCACGGTGCCCGGGTCCACGCCGTAGATCTGGATCGAACGGATCTCTTCGTCGGGATCGTGCGAGATGATGCGCAGGGATTCCGGGTTGCGTTCCACCAGGGCGCGGGCGGTGACCATTTCGGTGACGAACAGCCCGCCGCCGTATTCGCGGCACAGCCGGCGGAAGGCGCGGTTGGTCACCCCGGCCATGGGCGCAAGAACCACCGGGGTATCGATGGTGAGCTTGCCCAGCTGCAAGGGCGGCAGCTTCAAGGTGGGGGTGTTATTCGGCGCATCAGTCAGGGTCGTCACCTGTCCATTATCGCGCATGCAGGCAAATCGGTAACTGAGATCTTGATCAAATCGTGCCCTGCAGCATCTGGCTTCTGCCCTGCTGCGGGCGGAAAATAGGGCAATGACAAGTAATTTTTCGGCCGCCAGGGTGGTGCTTGTCGCGGTGGCCGCCGCCTGTGTGGCCTTGGTTATAGCCGCGTTGCTGGTGGTTGCCCTGCGGCCTTCGGCACCCTTGCACGAAGAATCAACCCCCGAAGGCGTGGTGCAGCGCTACCTGCTGGCCTATGAGGCCGGGGACCTGGACGCCGTGCGGGATTACACCGTGGACGGCGAATCCCGCCAGCTGTGCAATCCCGAGTCCCTGGGCAGCGGGCAGCTGGACATCCAGCTGATCCGCTCCACGGCCAGCGGCTCCCGGGCCAGCGTCCATGCCAGGATCGAAGGCGGCGATTCCACGATTCTTCCGCTGCTCGATGGCTCCAGCTACGAGGATGTGTTCGAGCTGCGCATGGCCCAGGACCGCTGGCTGATCGAGCGCATGCCCTGGCAGGTCGGGCTGTGCACCGAAAAGGAGCTGGGATACTGATGGGCTCCGCGACTTCGGCCAGCAAGGCACCGGCCACCAGCGTGCTGCGCCCGCTGATCATGCACGGCCTGCTGTTTGTCCTGCTGATGCTTTTCCCGGCGGGCCTGTCCACGCTGCTGGAGGCGATGTTTAATGGGTTTGACGGCGAACGGGTTTCCGCCCAGCAGCTGGCGGTGGCCTACTCCTACACCCTGGTCGCCGGGCCGCTGGCTTGGCTGCTGTGGCGGGCGATCCGCAGGAAATTGGCCCGGCCCTGCGCTGCGGACTCCGCGATCTGGTCCCTGCAGGCCTCCGGGGTCTACCTGGTTTCGCTGATTGCTGCCAGCTGCTCGGTCCTGGGCCTGCTGGCCGGGCTGGTCAACCGGGCGCCGGAGGGCGCCTGGCAATCCTCGCTGGGCACCGCGCTGAGCTGGGGTGCCCTCTGCGCCTGGCAGCACCAGCAGCTGGCCTCCCCGAAAACCGCGCCGCAGCAGCTGGGGCAGCTGGCCGGCACGCTGGGCAATGCCTTCAGCATGCTGCTGTTCGCCCTGTCGCTGGTCTGGGCGCTGCGCGTCGCGCTGCTGATCATGATCCGCCCGGACACCACGCTGGCCGGCCCTTCCGATCTGGATCGGCTGCTTGCCGCGGTGATCTGGCTGGCCGGTTCCGGGGCCCTGTGGTTCTGGCACTGGAAGTTGCGCCGCGTGCAGGAGCAGGCCGATGGCTTCAGTTCCCTGGCCTTTGTGGTGCTGGCCATCGCGGCCCCCGCGGCCGCCTGCTTGCTGGCCACCGCGGCGCTGGTGTCCTGGGCCCTGCCGCTGCCCTGGGATCCGGCGGCCCAAGCCGAAGAATTCCGGGCCGAGGTCCCGATGCAGGGCGCGATCATGCTGGCGGCCGGGCTCATCTGGCTCTACCACCAGCTTCAGCTGCGCTCCGGCATGCATGTGGCCGCCACGGTCAGCGCGGCCCGGTTGGCGGTCAGCGGCATCAGCCTGGCGCTGCTGGCCACCGGACTGGGCATGGTGGTCAACGCGTTGCTGGCATCCATCTCCGCCCTTCCGGGCAGTAATGCGTCGGCCGAGGTGCTCGGCGAGGGCTTGGGCCTGCTGCTGGTCGGCGCCATTAGCTGGTTCGCTTTCTTCCGGCCGCTGCAACCGGCCTGGCCTGCCTCGCGCGGCGCCTACCTGGTGCTGTTCTTCGGGGCCAGCTCGGTGGTGGCGCTGATTGCACTGCTGGTGCTGGGTTACCGGATCTTCGCCTACTTCCTGGAACCTGGCACCGGCTACGGGACATTGCTCGATGCCGTGCGCGGACCGCTGGGCTGGCTGGTAGCCACCGCCGCGGTCGCCGCCTACCACTATGCGCTGTGGCGTTCGGGCAGGTCGCAACGGGCCGAGTCCGCCGCGCAGGATCCGGCCCGATCGCACGCGACGCCACAGCTGCGGACACTGGTGCTGCTCGCCCCGGCCGGATCTGAACGCCTCTTCGCGCAGCTCAGGGCCCTCGGGGACCTGAAGGTGCAATGGATCCGCACCGCCGGCCCGGCTCTGGATGACGAGGCCGACGCGGCCGTGTTCGCACGGATCAATGAACGCCTGGCCACCGAGCCGAGCTCATTCTTGGCCATCGCCGGCCCGGACGGAGCCGTCCAATTCACCGAGCTGGCCTAGGCCTGCTGCCATGGCCTCAGGGCAGCAGGCCCAGCAGCACCCCGCCGGCCGCGGCCATCACGACTACTATCCAAGGGGCCGTTTTCCAGGCCGTCAGCAGCACCAGGCACAGCAGCGCCAGCGTGAAGGAAGCCGCCGAGGTGATGGCCGAGGTGAAGACCGGATCATAGAGGGCCGCGGCGAGCACGCCCACCACCGCGGCATTCGCCCCGCGCATCGCCGCGCGGGCCCCGGGCCAGCTGCTGATCCGGTTCCAGAAGGGCAGCACCCCCAGCAGCAGCAGGAAGCCGGGCAGGAAGACCGCCAGCAGCGCCAGGGCCGATCCCAGCAGCCCGCCCGGGCCGGACTCGGCAAGCACCCCCAGGAAGGCGGCGAAGGTGAACAGCGGTCCGGGCACCGCCTGGGCCGCCCCGTAGCCGGTGAGGAACTGCTGTTCGCTGACCCATCCGGGTTCTACCAGCGCGCTTTGCAGCAGCGGCAGCACCACATGCCCGCCGCCGAAGACCAGCGCGCCGGAGCGGTAGAAGGCGTCGAGGAAGGAGAGCAGATCGGAGCCGGTAGCCAGGGCCAGCATCGGCAGGCCAACCAGCAGCAGGGCAAAGGCGCACAGGCACGAAATGCCCAGCGCCCGGCTGACCGGCAGGCTGAGCCCTGCCCCGGTGGCCCCGTCCTTCTCGCGGCAGAAGCAGTACCCCGCCACCGCACCGAAGGCAATCGCCGCGATCTGCCCGAGGGATCCGGCCAGCAGCAACGCCGAACCAGCCGCGACCACCGCGATCGAGGCCCTGCTCCGATCCGGTGCCAGGGACTTGGCCATGCCCATCACCGCCTGTGCGATAATGGCCACCGCCACGATCTTCAGCCCGGTGAGCACTCCGGTGCCCAGCTGCCCGGTGAACAGCGACGCCCCGTAGGCGAAGACCGCCAGCAGCACCGCGGAGGGAAGGGTGAAGGCCAGGAATGCGGCCAGCGCCCCGCGCAGCCCGGCACGATGCAAGCCCAGACCGAAGCCGACCTGGCTGGAGGCGGGTCCGGGAAGGAACTGGCTCAGCGCCACCAATTGCGCATACTGCTGGTCATCGAGCCAGCGGCGGCGGTCGACAAGTTCTGCGCGGAAGTACCCCAGATGGGCGATCGGCCCGCCGAAGGAAGTCACCCCGAGCTTGAGGAAGACCCGGAAGACTTCGCTCGCCGATCCCTGGGTGTGGTGCTGTGGTTCCATGGATTCCAGCATAGGGGCAGCAGGAAAACGGCAGGTAAACGCGTGACCTGCCGCGAACTCTCAGTTCAGGGCCGGGGTTTTTTCCCTGGTCCCTGCCGTCGGCTTTCGGTGGCCTGCCAGCGAAGCCAGGGCCACGGCCAGCAGCGTCAGGATCGTGCCCATGACGGTCGCCGGGGAAACCGAGGAACCTGCGGCCGGGGCGAGGACATCGAGCAGCAGCGATCCGATCAGCTGCCCGCCCACGGCCGCCAGGCTGGTGACCAGCACGCCCAGGCGCTTGATCGCCATGACGGTGATGCCCACAAACAGGCAGCCCAGCAGCCCGCCGCTGTAGTACCACCAGTGCGCCGGGAAGGGGTTCAGCCCGATCCCTGCCGGCAGGCGCAGCAGCATCAGCGCCACCAGCACGGCAAAACCGGTGGCGAAGTTCACCAGCGCCGCCGCGACGGCCGTGCCGTAGGCCGCTGCCTGCACCCCATTGGAGGCTGACTGGAAGCCCATGAGCACGCCCACCACCGCCGAAAGGATCATCGGCAGCAGCAGGGCCAAGATGTCGGCGCCGGCACCGCGCGGACTGGCCGCCCAGATCACCCCGGCGATGGTCAGCACGGCGCCCAGCAGGCGCAGTGCGCTGATCTTGCGCGGCGGCGCCCCGCCAAAGCCGATCCGGTCCATGGCCATGGATCCGATGCACTGCCCGGTGACCAGGCAGACGGTGAACAGCGCCACGCCAACCAGCGCGATCGCGGTGGCCTGGCTGAACACGACCAGCGCGCCCACGACTCCCGCCGCCAGGTACCAGCGCGGGAAATCACCCCGGGCCAGCGCGCCGGGCACCTGTGCCACCGAAGCGCGCACTGGCGGGATCAGCAGCGCCAGCAGGACCAGGGCCGCCAAGCCCACCCCGAAGCTGATGGTGGATGCGGTGATCGCATCCCCGAGCGCCGCTCCCAGCGCCCCGTTGATGCGCGATTGGGTCGACAGCAGCAGGCCGGCGGCGATGGAGAGCAGCACGAAGAAGAACGTGCCGCCGGTGCGCCGCTGCGGTGCGGTGCCGGGTTTCGGAAGGGTGCTGGGTTTCACGCAAGCTGCTTTCGTGCCGGAGGGCGGAAGGGGCCGGGAGGAGGCAAAAGCGGGACCCGGCGAACCGGGTCCCGCTTGGGCTGGCACTACTTGGCTGCGTCGCTGGCCAGGATGTGCGTGGTCGAAATGACCGTGGCCTGCTCGACGCCGGCCAAGGCATCAATCAGCGACGCCAGGATGAACATGGACGAATCCACTTCCAGCTTCACCGGGTACTGGTGGATCAGCATCGCGACCATATCGCGCACCGCCTCGGCCACCTCGTCATCGCTGAAGGCCGGGTTGTGGCCCACCAGCACATCCGAGGGGGCGTCTTCGCGGGCCGGGACATAGCTGACCGCAAAGGCCAGCGGAACCCCGCCCTGGCTCTTGGGCTTATCGCGCAGCACCAGCGCCGCCTGGGCGCCGGTGTGCTCGTCGAGCAGCATGCGCTGGGCCGAGCCCACCGTCATCTTGGCCGGATCCCACTGCTCATGGACCTTGTTGTAGAAGTCCATGACCAGCTTGGTCAGCTCGACGCTGCCCGTGGACAGCTCCTCGATCACCCGGTCGTTGGTGTCGAACACCGGCTCGGCCAAGGCGCCGGGCTCCAGGATGACATCGCGCGAGACCTGGATTTCGTCCAGGCCCAGTGCCTTGCAGAAGCCGGCTGCCGCGGTGGCCGGATCGCCCGGGGTCACCGTGTAGCGGGCCTTGAGCTGCTGTGCCTGATCAGCCGGAATCTGCTGGCGCAGCTTGGCGACCAGCGCGGTGCCAACGCCACTGCGGCGCTGCTCGGCTGCTACCTCGACATATAGCCACAGGCGCTGCGGGTGCAGCGAAGAAGCGAAGACCACGCCGGCGCCGATGGCCACGCCATCAACGCTGGCCACCAGCGTGCGGGAGAACGGCGCATCGCTATTCTCCCGCAGCATGGTGCGAT
Source organism: Glutamicibacter sp. FBE19 (assembly GCF_015524875.1). Classification (NCBI taxonomy): domain Bacteria; kingdom Bacillati; phylum Actinomycetota; class Actinomycetes; order Micrococcales; family Micrococcaceae; genus Glutamicibacter; species Glutamicibacter sp. FBE19. The sequence goes on from NZ_JACKQN010000002.1 coordinate 309,510, forward strand.
CCTGGTGGGCCTGCGGCGAGCGCGGATCGCCAAAAACCTGCAGCAGCTCCAGGTCGTCCCCGGAGCGCCAATCGCGGAATTCCAGTTCGTTCATCGGGCTCTAGGCTCCGTTCAGGCGCTCGGAAAGGTAGGTGGTGACCTGGTCCAGGGACACGCGTTCCTGGGCCATCGTGTCGCGCTCGCGGATGGTCACTGCCTGGTCTTCGAGGGTGTCGAAGTCCACGGTGATGCAGAACGGGGTGCCGATCTCATCCTGGCGGCGGTAGCGGCGGCCGATGGCGCCGGCATCATCGAAGTCGATGTTCCAGCGCTTGCGCAGCTCGTTGGCCAGGTCCTTGGCCTTCGGCGAGAGGTTCTCGTTGCGCGAGAGCGGCAGCACGGCGGCCTTGACCGGAGCCAGGCGCGGATCGAGCTTGAGCACGGTGCGCTTGTCCACGCCGCCCTTGGTGTTCGGTGCCTCGTCCTCGGTGTAGGCATCGACCAGGAAGGCCATCATGGAACGGGTCAGGCCGAAGGAAGGCTCGATCACGTATGGGGTGTAGCGCTCGCCGGTGGCCTGGTTGAAGTAGGACAGCTCGGCGCCCGAAGCCTTGGCATGGCTGGACAGGTCGTAGTCGGTGCGGTTGGCAACGCCCATGAGCTCGCCCCACTCCGAACCCTGGAAGCCGAAGCGATACTCGAAGTCGATGGTGCCGGCCGAGTAGTGCGCGCGCTCGTCTTCTGGCACGTCGAACTGGCGCAGGTTTTCTTCCTTGATGCCCAGATCCAGGAACCATGCCCAGCAGTCCTTGACCCACTGGTCGAAGAACTTCGGCGCATCTTCCGGCGCGGTGAAGAACTCGATTTCCATCTGCTCGAACTCGCGGGTGCGGAAGATGAAGTTGCCCGGGGTGATCTCGTTGCGGAAGGCCTTGCCGACCTGGCCGATGCCGAATGGCGGCTTCTTGCGGCTCGCGGTGAGCACGTTGGCGAAGTTCACGAAGATGCCCTGCGCGGTTTCTGGGCGCATGAAGGCCAGTCCCGCTTCAGAATCCACTGGACCCAGGAAGGTCTTCATCAGACCGGAGAACATCTGGGGTTCGGTGAACTGGCCCTTGGTTCCGCAATCCGGGCAAGCGATCTCGCTCATGCCGTCCTTGGCCGGACGGCCCTTCTTTGCTTCGAAGGCCTCGATCAGGTGATCCTGGCGGTGGCGCTTGTGGCACTGGATGCACTCGACCAGCGGGTCGGTGAAGGTCGCAACGTGTCCGGATGCTTCCCAGACAGCCTTTGGCAGGATGATCGACGAGTCCAGGCCAACCATGTCTTCGCGGCCGCGAACGAAGTTCTGCCACCACTCGCGCTTGATGTTTTCCTTCAGCTCGGTGCCCAGGGGTCCGTAATCCCATGCGGAACGGGAACCACCGTAAATCTCACCAGCCTGGAAAACGAAGCCTCGACGCTTTGCGAGGGAAATTACCTGATCTAGCTTGGACTGTGGCGCCATATCAACTCCAATGGAAATTACGAGGCCGCTGGTTGCGGTCCGTAGAAAAATACATACCGTTCAAGGGTATCGTTTCCACGGCTCTGAGACTAAGCGGATGCGGGTAACGCGAAAGTGAACTTCCCCGCTCTTCGCTGCATCATGGCACCTTCCTCTCCCAGATAGGGAAGAATGGAAGCCATGAGTGCCAATGAAGCTTTTGACCTAGAAATCCGCGACGAATCCATCCGCTTGGGCCAGCTGCTTAAACTGGCATCCCTCGCCGAGGACGGAATCCATGCCAAGGAGCTCATTTCCGAGGGCATCGTCACCGTTAATGGCAAGGTCGACACCCGCCGCGGAGCTCAGATTCGCCCGGGCGACGTCGTCTGTGTCAATGGCGAGTGCGTGAAGGTCGCGTCGCAGCAGTAGTCACTTCTGCCCGAGAACGACCTTCTTGAGAAACGCGTTAACGTCTTCAAGTTCTTCCATGCTGACCGAGTGCCCGATCTGCGGATAGGTTTCGCTGGTCAGCTCGGCGTGCTTGGACACCCATCCAAGGGTGTATTCAATCTTGTCCCGGGTGATCACCGGATCTGCCAGATCCCTGCCCCAGAACAGTGGAATGGGATTGCGTTGCACTACTGCGTCGTCGAAAATCTCTAGATCGCGCGGTTCAACGGCAAAACCGGAAAGTCCCACCACCGCGGTGATAGCGTCGCGCTGGAATCGGGCCAACGAAGTTGCCATCGCCATGCCTTGCGAGAACCCCAGCAGCGTCACCGACGAATGTTGCTTGCTCAGAGGTTCCAGCAGCGCCCATAGCGCCACCACGCTTTGTGAGACTGCCTCGGCCGAGTAATCAATTTCTTGGGTCAGCGGGAACCAGCAGTATCCCGGACCGGTTTGCAAGGGTGCGCGCACCGATAGATAAGTGAACTCTTCCGGAAGGTATTGCGAGAGCCCCATCAGATCTTGTTCATTTGATCCGTACCCGTGCAGGAACACCAGAAGTGGCGTGCCCAATCGAGAATCGTCGTTGCGGGAAATGATGGCGACCGGCGCGGTCTCGGATGAAGTCATGTGCTCAAGATTAGCGAATACCGCAGTCGGCGGTCGGCCGCATTGCCCAGTAATCACCGGCAGATGAAAGAATTTTCCTTTCAACGAACATTGTGAACGACGTTTTTCATTCGGGCAGCATTGAACTTGTTGGCTGAATTGCGCGCACAAAGAGCGCGCGAGATTCGCGGCGACTGAAAAATCTTGTCACTCTGGATATGTTGATGGTTTCTAAGCCGGCGTCTGGTCAATTCAGTAGGAACTGACTGAAAAAAATTTTCATTCCCGGACGCAGCAGGTGTCCTCTATGCCGAAGAAGACGGCCAGAAGTCGCGTTGGGCTTAGGCAATCAGCATCGATGCTGTCACCGTTCCGTGCTTATGGGTGGTTTGAAATTCCGTAGTGACAGAAAATTTTTGTCACTCAACGATTCACAGATGATCCGTGCCGGTCAGGCAGAGTCAGCTAGTGGGTCCGGTTCTACCGGATAGCCGAGAACTCTCCTGATGTCTGAGTTCAATTGAACCTGTGGGATAGAGCGCGGATCAGGTCTCTGCGGGCAATGATCGTTCACGTGATCCAAGCTCTCCACAACATCAACGCTCTCTGGAGTAACAATTACATGCAGCCCATGTGGCGTTAGCCAAGATCTAGTTCCATCGGGCCGAGCCTGAATTTTCCAACCTAATGCATGCTTGAACATTTGATGCTGCTTGCACAACAGGTGCATATTGTCTCGATCGGTTTTGCCACCATGGGCCCAATCGTCAATATGATCCATTTCTGAACGGTCAGCACTGCGACGGCAGCCGGGGAAACAACAGTGAACATCCCTGTGCCGAAGCAAATCCTTCATTCCCTGAGTGGGTTTGTACTTTTTGCGTTCAACATCAATAACTGCGCCTGTCCACGGGTCAGTCAGCACGCGTTGGAAAGACGGCGCATCCTGAGCCAATTGCAGCGCCAGGCCTGCAGGGATAGGTCCTACGCCTTCCAAATCAGCAAGGGCTCTGGTGGGATCTACCAACATGTCCAGCGCCGGAATAGTAATCGACAAACGCGGCTTCAGTGGAGTTCCTTCGCTGCCTGGCCAACCGTTGATCAATGCGTCAGCGTACAAATCCGCCATCAGCTGATCGCTGGTGCGCTCGTCATCGGGGTCATTAACCTGGTCCGCCGCCCAGCGAAGCGTACTGGCTATTGACTTGATTACGTCTGCACGGTGATTGAGCTTGATGGTGCCCATTCCGCTGTCATCATCTATCCAGTAGGAGACTTTGCGCGAAGCTTCTGATTTCCTGTGGCGTTCTTCAGCTGACTCCGGGTTCATCCGATCGTGAAACCGCCGGGCCCTTTGATAAATGGAATCATCACTAGCCGTTTTAGCGGCGGGCAGCAGGATGTGCTCCATGATCTCGATTTGTTCTGGAGTGAGATCCTGGGCGCTTTTTACCAAGAAGCGAGCGGCTTTCAAGGTAATCTCCCCAGCAGCTAACGCCATCAGGGTGTCTTTGCAGACGTAGCGCAATCCCTTTGCATAGAACATTCGCTTGCTAACCATCTGCGGAGTTTCCCTCAAGGCGATGGCTGCTTCAGCAATGAAGTTGGAGTTGATCATCTGCTCATCGCCGGGGTCGACACGATAGTATCCGGCGCTGCGCTCAGCTTCGCGAGCCTCCTCAGGCGAGTCGGATCGCAATTCAGCAAGGGTGTCGGAGAATCCTTCACCAATCTGTTCAACTGTGTCAGCCAGCAAAGTGGCAGTAAGCCCTTCAAGATGGCTGTGCATCCGCTGAATCTTCTTCAACCGACCCAGGGCATCGGCAGCCCCGGAAACCGGGCCGGCATCAAAAAGCTCGGCCGCTGTATTCATCATCGGTCCATTAAACAGTTGATGCTCAATATGGCTCGCAAAGAATGAATCCGCGTGCGATTCCTTGCGTGCGCCCGGAGGCAGCAACGGCAGACGATGTTCATCGTCATATTCTTCTGTAAATTCTGGATTTCCCATATTCAATTTTCCCGCCAGGCACCGACAGTTTGGCCCGGATTATCACGGAATGTGGACAGAGATCAGAAATTTTTTTCTTGAATTTCTCGTCATGAATTCGGGCGTTGCCACGGCTAGCCAGTCGGCAGGTCTCCAGTGCCCAGTCATGTGTGATTGCGAAATGGTAAATCTTTCACCCATCGAGTGTTCGAAGCTACTTTTCATGTTTGGCTAGTAATAAGATGCAATTAATCACGCCAATGAATTTTCCTCAGCAAAGTGCTGGGTATCTACGAATGAAGGTGCAATGAAAAATAGTGAGATCCTCAACGATTTCGATGAGTCGATTCCTGATGATGGGATCAATTTTGGATATATCGAGGACGAGTTTTCCACAGGATCCAATTTTATTGATACGTCCTTCTCAGTGATGCCGATACTCCTGGGTTTGTTTGTGGTGGTCTTCGTCGCCGCGGTGATATTCACCGTCTACGTTCAGACGCGAAATTACCGCAAGATCAAAAGCGCTGGAATGGATCCTATTACTTTCGAATCCGACCTGAAGACTAAATTGGCTCAATCCAGCCTGTTGGCACCCAAGCAGTCCCTGGAAGCTAAATTGGAGGAGCTCTCCGGCCTCCGGTCCCGTGGAGTGATTACAGCCGAAGAATACGCGCAGGCTCGCCAGGATCTACTCAGGGACTGGCGCGACGGGTGAAGTAGATCATCCCGGAGGCTGATTGACGGACAGTTACCATAGGGTAACAATGTAGATTGTGCCTAAAGATCTAGACCTTGAAACTCCCGATTCCACAACAGAGACACTTCATCCATGGCGTCGCTTCGTCGCTTTGGGCGACTCTTTCACCGAAGGAATCGGTGACCCCGATCCATCAAATCCCGGCCGGCATTTGGGCTGGGCCGACCGTCTGGCCCAGGAGCTGAGCAGCACGGTTCCGGACTTTTCCTATGCAAATCTGGCGATCCGCGGCCGGTTGATCGGGCAGATCGTCTCGGAGCAGGTTGCTCCGGCCATTGATTTGAAGCCGGATCTGATTTCACTGTGTGCAGGCGGCAATGACGTGCTGCGCCCGGGCGGGGATCCGGACAAGATTGCCGATATTCTCGACGGAGCGGTGGCCGAGCTGAGCGCGACGGGTGCGACGCTGCTGATCGTCACCGGTCCGGATATTCGCGATACACCGGTGCTGGGCAGCATCCGCGGCAAGGTGGCGATCTACAACGAGAATATCCGCACCGTGGCAGCGCGCTATGACGCGATCGTGGCCGACATGTGGGCTTTGCGCGAACTGCACCAGTCGCAGATGTGGGCACCGGATCGCCTGCACTTCTCCCCCTTGGGCCATCAGCGGATTGCGGCCATGGCCCTGGATTCCCTGAACGTGCCCCACTCGATCGACACCGAGGTGGCACCCGTGGCGGATGTTCGAAGCTGGCGGGAGGCGCGGATCGAAGACCTGCAGTGGGCACGCGAGCACCTGGCTCCGTGGGTCTTGCGCCGGTTGCGCCATCAGTCCTCGGGCGACGGAATCACCCCGAAGCGCCCTTCTGCGGTGCCGTTCACCGCGCCAAAACCCAACGATTCCCTGGGCGCCGGCGACAGCGCGCAGTAGTAGCACTGCAGCAGCACTGTGGCAGTACAGCATGAAGGGACAGCGTCCACCGAAAACTGGTGGGGCTGTCCCTTCGCGGTGCTGATCTAGCGGCTGAAAACCAGGCCGCGCAAAACGCCTTCGAGCTGGCTTGCATCGGTGAGGAAGCCATCGTGGCCGATCGGCGAATCGATGTAGTGCACCGGCGTGGGGGTGGCCAGGGAAGCGGCCAGCTGTTCGGATTGCTCCGGGAAGTACAACCGGTCCGAGCTCACCGCGGCCACCACCACATTGACCTTTTCAAGCCGAGCCAGTGCGACGCCCAGCGATTCGTAGCCACGAGCCACGTCATGGCTCATCAGCGCCTCGGTGAGCAGCAGGTAGCTGTTGGCATCAAAACGATTCACCAGCTTGGCCGCCTGGTGATCCAGGTAGCTTTCCACCTGGTAGCGCCCGCGCGAGCCGTCGAACTGGCCGGCAGGCTGCTCGCCGGGCTGCGCGGCCCGGCCAAAGCGGGCCTGGAGCTCGGCCTCGGAACGATAGGTGATGTGCGCCAGGCGCCGGGCCAGGCCCAGGCCTTCATCCGGCCGCGCACCGCTGGAGTAGTAATCGCCGCCATTGAAGTTCGGATCCAGCCGGATGGACTGGGTCTGCACCTGGGCGAAGGCGATCTGTTCCGCGGTGGCCTGGGCGCACGAGGCCATCACCACCAGGTTCTTGACCTGTTCGGGGAACTCGACGGCGTATTCCAAGGCGCGCGCCCCGCCCATCGACCCGCCAATCACCGCATGCCAGGAGGTGATGCCCAGCAATTGTGCGAGGCGCGCTTCGAGGCGCACCGCGTCCTTGATGGTGACAAAGGGGAAGCGCGATCCATAGGGCACGCCATGCTCGTCGGGCGACGACGGGCCGGTGGAACCATTGCAGCCGCCGATCATGTTCACGGCGAGAACGAAGTACTTGCTGGTATCGATGGTGGCCCCGGGGCCGACAAACCCGTCCCACCAGCCGGCGCTGCGCGAATCGCCCTGGGCGACGTGGGCGTCGCCGGTCAGCGCATGCATCACCAGCACGGCGTTGGAGCCGTCGGCATCGAGGGTGCCCCAGCTTTCGTAGGCCAGCTCTACCTGTGGCAGGTAGCCGCCGAATTCGAAGTGGTGCCCGCCGACGGCCCTGCGGCGCATCATGCCGTCCCGGCCCTCGGCGAGCTGTGGTTCTTCGGTGGTTGCAATGGATGCCATGCCTAGAGGGTTTCCTGCAATTCCTTGTTCGCCCCGGCCGAGTCGCCCAGGGCGGCAACGGCGTTGAAGCCCAGTTCCAGGTCGGCCAGGATGTCCTTGATATTTTCCAGGCCCACGCTGATCCGGACCAGTCCCGGGCTCACCCCGGCGGCGATCTGGTCGGCCTCGGAGAGCTGCGCATGGGTGGTGGAGGCCGGGTGGATGGCCAGCGAGCGGACATCGCCGATGTTGGCCACGTGGGAGTGCAGCTCAAGCGCGTCCACAAACGCCTGGCCGGCAGCCGCGCCGCCAGCCAGTTCGAAGGCGATGATCGAGCCGGCACCGTGATCGCTGTACTTCTTGGCGCGCTCGAACCATGGCGAGGAGGCCAGGCCGGCATAGGCGACCTTCTGCACCTCGGCGCGGGCCTCGAGCCAGCTGGCGGCCTCGCGCGCATTTTCGCCATGGCGCTCGATGCGCAGGGACAGGGTTTCCAGCCCCTGGGCGATCAGGAAGGCGTTGAATGGGGAGACCGAGGCGCCCAGGTCGCGCAGCAGCTGCACGCGCGCCTTGAGGATGTAGGCCAGGTTGGCACCGAGAATGCCGTTCACGCCCAGATCGCGGGCGAACACCAGGGAATTGTAGGACTCGTCCGGGGTGTTGAAGCCCGGGAAGCGCTCCGGGTCCTGGGCGAAGTCGAAGTTGCCCGAGTCCACGATCACCCCGGCGATCGCATTGCCGTGCCCGCCCAGGAACTTGGTGGCCGAGTGGATGACGATGTCGGCGCCGAATTCGATCGGGCGAATCAGGTAAGGGGTGGCCAGGGTGTTGTCCACCAGCAGCGGCACGCCATTTTCGTGGGCGATCTTGGCGACTTCCTCGATGTCCAGCACGTCCTGGCGCGGGTTGGAAATGGTTTCGCCGAAGAAGGCCTTGGTGTTCGGGCGGACCGCGTCGCGCCAGTCCTGCAGGTTATCCGGGTCGGCCACGAAGGTGACCTCGATGCCCAGGCGCTTGAGCGTGTGCTTGAGCAGGTTCTGGGTTCCGCCATAGAGGCTGGGGCTGGCCACCAGGTGGTCGCCGGCTTCGGCCAGGTTCAGGATCGCGAAAGTGGTGGCTGCCTGGCCCGAGGAGAGCAGCAGGGCACCCACGCCGCCTTCCAGATCGGCGATCCGGGTTTCCACCGCGTCGGTGGTCGGGTTGCCGATGCGGGTGTAGATCGGTTCCAGCTCCTGCAGCGCGAAGCGCGCGGCAGCGCTCTGCGCGGTCGGGAAGACAAAGGAAGTGGTCTGGAAGATCGGCAAGGCCCGTGCGCCGGTGGCGGGATCCGGGGTCTGCCCGGAGTGGATCTGACGGGTTTCAAATGACCAGTTGCTGCTCATGGTTTCCTCCAAAATAGTTCATGCGACTTTGGGGGTAGACCACTGAGAAGACACCGAGAGGAAAGACCTCGCCACGAAGCCTTCCAGGGTTACCCGCGCTTGTCCCCAGCTGCCTTGTGCACCTGGGGGCCAGGTCTTCACCCGGGGCACCCCACCGCGGTTGGAGGGTTGCCGCCCAGTAAGCCGGGGCTTGTTACTGGGACTCATGACCTGTTTCCAGTGTGCCCGAAAACCGAAGATTTTTGCAATGCGGGCACCGCAAAATGGTCTCAATCGGTCATATTTCACATCCATGGCGCTTTTGCCGCAGGGAATTCGATTCAGCCAAAAACCTTAGGGTGGCCTAAGTAGAGACTGCGGTCACATGTTGTCATGATGGGCACATGATGAGGCTAGATCACGTTAGTTATGCCTGTGGCCCGGATGGGCTGCTGCCAACCGCGCAAAGAATCTCCGAGTCGCTCGGCCTGGAATTCGTCAAGGGAGGCGTGCATCCCAGGTTCGGGACACGCAATGTCATCTTCCCGCTCAAGCATGGCCAGTACCTCGAAGTGGTCGAGGTGCTCAACCACCCGGCCAGCGACAAGGCCCCCTTCGGCCAGGCGGTGCGGGCCCGTTCGGAGCTCGGCGGCGGCTGGATGGGCTGGTGCGTTTCGGTGGACGATCTATCCAGCGCCGAAGACCGCCTGGGCCGCAAGTCGGTTCCGGGCAACCGCAAATTCCCCGACGGCCGCGAGCTGACCTGGCAGCAGATCGGCATCAAGGGCCTGATCGCCGACCCGCAGTGCCCCTACCTGATCTCGTGGGACGAGGAAGCCAAGGACCTGCATCCTTCCAAGGCCCTGGAGCCCACCGGGGAGATCAGCGGGATCTCGATCGCCGGGTCGCGCGATCGGGTCCTGGAATGGCTGGGCCAGCCCCAGAACGTGCACCTCGGCGCGGTGACCATGGACTACCAGGCGCCCAATGGCACCCCGGGCATCTTGTCGGTGACCTTTGAAACGCAGAACGGTCCTGTGGTGTTGTAGTACGTCGGTAGGCGGGGACAATGGCGTCCCCGCCTGCCATTTTTTATGCGCTGGCATCAAGGCGCTTACCCAGGACCACGACGTGCTGGTCTTCAAATCCCAGCCGCTCGTAAAAGCCGCGCACCGCGGCATTTTCCTCGCGCACCATCAGCTGCACCTTGGGCACGCCGCGCTGGGCCAGCCACTCGCTCGCGGCCTGAACTACTTGTGCGCCCAGCCCGCTGCCCTGCCGCCGCGGGTCCACCGCCACATAATAGAGCCAGCCGCGGTGCCCATCATGTCCGACCATCGCGGTGGCGATCACCTTTGAACCCTCGCTCGCCGCCAGCACCGTCGAGGTAGAGGTTTCCAAGGCTCGAAGGGCATCGGCGCAGGGGTCATTCCACGGCCGGGTCAGCCCGGTGGCCTCCCACAATGCGACAGCTTGGGGAATCTGTTCTTCAGCCAGCTTGGAAATCTGCATTCTTGCAGTGTATCCGCGCTAGTTGCCGATCCCGATCGCCGGTCCGATCAGGGCATATCCGACAAAGCCGATGGCGTCGAGCATAAAGTGCGCGATCACCAGCGGCATCACCCGCCCGTACTTGTGATAGGCCCAGCCGAAGACCACGCCCATGAGCATATTGCCGATCATCGGCCCCGCGCCCTGGTACAGGTGGTAGCTGCCGCGGATCACCGCCGAGGAAATGATCGTGGTCCACAACCCCAGCCGCAACTTCCTGGCATAGCTGAACAGGAAACCGAGCATCAGCACCTCTTCGAGCACCGCATGGCGCACCGCGGAGAGCAGCAGCACCGGCACACTCCACCAGTAGTCCCCCAGGTTGGCCGCGGAAATCGCAGTGGTGATGCCCAGCGCCCGGCCTGCCGCGTAGACGCCCAGGGTGCCCAGCCCCATGGCCAGAAACAGCCCGGCACCCATCAGGGAATCCTTGCCCGGCGCGCGCAGGTCAAAGCCGATCTCCCGCACTCCCCGCCCGGTGCTGCGTTTCATCAGGTACAGGGCCAGCAGCACCGGCACCAGCGCAAAGACGATATCCAGCAGCTGATAGGAGAAGTCGAAAAATTCGCGGGTGCTCAACGGGTTGTTCAGCGAGGTCGTCTGCTCGCGCAGCGGCGCCCTGGTGGCCTTGTCGGCAAAACTCAGGATCGAATAGATCGCGCTTTGCCCCAGGGACAGGGCCAGCACCAGGGCGATCTCGAATTTCAGGATCTTGGCATTCACGTTCTCGATCATAGGCTGATCAGGCTGTGCGCGGGCTGAGGTAGCCTGAAGACAGCGAATTAAAGGAGCATCAGTGAGCCGTCCTGCCACCATGGAAGAACTGTCCATTGCCCGCCAGCTATGTCCCGAGCTGTCCTGGGAAAATGCCGGAGTCAACGAGGGCGGGCAGTTCCACAAGGTGGTGATCGCCAACCCGCATTCGGTGATCCGCATGGCACGCACCGAAGAAGCCACCGGGCAGATGCCGCGCTCGGTGAAGCTGCTGCAGCGGCTCGAAGGCCAGCTGGATTACCGGATTCCGGTGGCCACTTCCCGGATCCTGCAGGTCGGCGGCCTGGGCTCGGTGGCGATGTCCTTCATCCCGGGCAGTGCCCATGAGCCGCATTACGGGGATCCGAAGGTCTTGGGGAAGCTGGTCAACGATTTGGCGGCCATTAGCCTGGAACCGATCAGCGAATACCTGGCGGCGCCCTTTGCCTTCCGCGGCCCGTGGACCGATAAACGCCAGCAGCGGTGTTTCGACGCCTTGCCCGATCCACTGCGTGGCGCGGCTACAACCCTGTGGGCCCAGCTTGATTCGCTGGCCCAGGTGCAGCCGGGGCTGGTCCACGGCGATCTGGCCGGGCACAATATGCACTGGGTTGCCCAGGAGCTGGTCGGCATCCTGGACTGGGATCTGGCTGCCGCCTGGGATCCGGCGCTGAACTCCGCCTACCTGAGCCTGTGGCATGGCCTGGAGATGGCCGATCTGATCGCGCCGACTCCCGACGAAGCCCATCGGGCGAAGATCTGGCTTGGGCTGATGAGCCTGGAGCGGCTCTCCGATACCCTGTCGCGCACCGACAATCCCAGAATCGACAAGCTCATGCGCAAGATCGGGCCGCGGATTTTGAACGCCGCGCAGGCTGCCGGGAACTGATGCCCGATCATTGGCACCCCTCCCTCGGGGACAGCAAAGGCCCATCCAAGCTCGATGCTCGGATGGGCCTTGGCAAGCATCACCAGTGATGCAAAAGGCGATTAGCCCAGGGCTGCGATAGCTGCATCGTAGTCTGGCTCGGTGGTGATTTCCGGAACGACCTGGGTGTAGGCCACCTTTCCGGTCTCATCCAGGACGATCACCGAACGGGCCAGCAGGCCAGCGAGCGGGCCGTCGACCTGGGTGACGCCGTAGTCCGAACCGAAGTCCGAACGGAAGACCGAAGCGGCGGTGACGTTCTCGATGTCCTCGGCACCGCAGAAGCGGCCCAGCGCGAATGGCAGGTCAGCGGATACGCACACAACGGTGGTGTTCTCCAGGCCGGCAGCCAGTTCGTTGAAGCGGCGAACGCTGGCAGCGCATACGCCGGTATCAACCGATGGGAAGATGTTCAGGACAACGCGGCGGCCAGCCAGCGACTCGCTGGTGACATCAGCAAGGCCGGTGTCGGTGAGGGTGAATGATGGTGCCTGCGAGCCTACGGCTGGCAGTTCACCAATGGTCTGTACGGGAGTTCCCTTAAAAGCAGTATTAGCCATGGTTCTTGTTTATCACGAATGCCTATTTGACTGCCAGATTTTCCGTGAACCGGCATGAACAAGTCGAAGGCTGCCAGCTCCTCAGCCAGCCAGCTCCCCAGCCCGGTAGACACTATGGGTCAGGTTCATTCCCGGACGGTAGGCCAGATGCGCAGCTGCCGGCGCATCAAGAACGTGCAGGTCTGCGCGCTTGCCCACCTCGATGGAGCCCACCTGGTCGGCGATGCCCAGTGCGAGCGCTCCGCCGTAGGTGGCGGCCTCGATGGCCTCGGCCAGGGACAGGTTCATTTGCAACACTGCGGTGGCCACGCAGAAGTTCATGTTGCTGGTGTAGCTGGTTCCGGGATTGCAATTGCTGGCCAGCGCGATGCCCACCCCGGCATCCAGCAGCTCGCGCCCTGGCGCCAGCGGCTGCCGGGTCGACAAGTCGCAGGCCGGCAGGCAGGTGGCGACGGTCCCGGGCTTTCCGGAACGAGTCGTGCGGTCCCAATCGGCCCAGCTTCCGGCGAGCGCCTGGATATCCGAGTCCTCAAGGTAATTGACGTGGTCCACCGAATGGCTGCCGAATTCCACGGCAAGCTTCACTCCCGGGCCTGGGCCCAGCTGGTTTCCGTGGACCTTGGTTGCCAGATTCCGGTCTTGCGCTGCTTGCAGAACGCGGCGGGTCTGGTCTTCATTGAAGGCACCACGCTCGCAGAAGATATCCACAAAGTCGATGTCCTGTGCGACGGCCTCAAGCATGGGGCCGGCGACAAGGTCGGTGTATTCATCTGCATCAGCGCCAGCGGGAACCAGATGGGCGCCGAGGAAGGTCAGGGTATCGACGATGGGTGCGCCCAGGCGCGCATGGCGGCTTTCCTCCGATAGTTCCAGGCCATAGCCGGTCTTGGTTTCCATCCATGTGGTCCCCATGGACAGGGCCTCGGCGCGGCGGGCGGCAACAAGGCCAGTCAGTTCCTCATCGCTGAGGCTCCTGGTGGCCAAGGTGGTCACCGCGATTCCGCCGGCTGCATAGGATTGGCCGGCCATGCGGGCAACAAACTCTTCGGCGCGGTCTCCCCCGAAAATCAGGTGGCTGTGCGAGTCGACCCAGCCTGGCAGCACGGTTCGGCCCGACAGGTCGTGAACGGTATCGGCCGCTGGTGCATCGGCTGCCGCGCCGATCCATTCGATCCGGTCCTCGCGGATCAGCACGGCGGCATGCTCCAGCACGCTGCCCGCGGCATCAACGGTGACCAGTTGCGCGATATTCGTCAGCAATGTCGTACCCATATGGCGACCTCTCTTGTTCAGCGCAGCCCGTCGCGAGGGCATCGCAAAATCCGTGGATGTTCTCCTTTGACGAGCCTACTGGCCCAAGCCTCGGCTGCGGCCTCGGCAAAGGCTATCTAGATCCGGGATTTCAGACAGGACGAGGGCCCCGGGGATCCGGGGCCCTCGCTGCAGCTGCGGTTTCGGCTAGCCCTTGGTGGCACCCGCCAGCAGTCCACGCACGAAGTAGCGCTGCAAGGCGAAGAAGACCACCAGCGGAATGATCATCGAGATGAACGCACCGGCGGTGAGCAGTTCCCAGGATTGCCCATAGGTACCCGAGAGATCCTGGAGCGCCTTGGTGATCGGCAGTCCCCCGCCCGAGGTGAACACCGTTGCCACCAATAGGTCATTCCACACCCAGAGGAACTGGAAGATGCCGAAGGAAGCGATCGCCGGCATCGACAGCGGCAGGACAATCTTCGAGAAGATCTTTCCGTGGCCGGCACCGTCCACGCGAGCCGCCTCGATCACCTCGTCGGGGATCTCCGAGATGAAGTTGTGCAGCATGAAAATCGCCAAGGGCAGCGCGAAGATCGTGTGCGCGATCCACACCTTCGCATAGGCGCCATCCAATCCGTTGACGCCCAGCCCCGGCAGGATATACAGCCCGCCGATTTTCACGCCGTCCGAGAACAGCTGGAGCAGAGGAACCAGGGCCATCTGGATCGGAACAATCTGCAGGGCAAATACCAGGACGAATAGCGTATTGCGCCCCTTGAAATTGATCCAGGCAAAGGCATAGGCCGCCAGGCTGGCGATGATGATCGGGACAATCGCCGCTGGAATGGTGATGACCAGCGAATTCAAAAACGCCTTGGACAGCGGAAGGCTGTCGCCCGAGGAGAAGGCCTGCGCGTAGTTCTCCAGCGTGAATGACGGGTTGGACAGGGCCGTCCACCAGCCCGAGGTCTTGATGTCATCAGCCTGCCTGAAGGAGGAGACAAAGAGGCCGAAGGTGGGGATGGTCCACACCGCGGCAATGATGAATGCTGCAATCGTGGCCCCTCGGGATGTGGTCGCCTTGCGCAGCTTCCCGCTGGTTTTTTCGGTAGCCGCCAACAGGCGGCGAGAGGATTCGCCAACGGCGCTCATCGGATGCCCCTTTGCTTCTTATGCTGGCGGACGTTGTAGATGATGATCGGCAGCACCAGGATGAACAGGATGACCGCCAGGGCCGAGCTGTAGCCGGTGCGCGCCCCGAGCTGGAACTGGCGCACCATTTCGAAGGCGAGGACCGTTGTATCCGAGCGGCCGCCGGTCATTGATGAAACGATGTCGAAGACCTTGAGCGAGGCAATGGAAATGGTGGTCAAGACGACGACTACGGAGGATCGAATCCCTGGCAGCGTGACATTGGCGAAGCGCTGCCACGGGCTGGCCCCATCGAGGGCTGCCGCTTCCAGCTGCTCGGCCGGCACGCCCTTGATGGCCGCGGAAAGAATGACCATGGCGAACCCAGCCTGGGTCCAGATCAGGATGATGACCAGGAACAGGGTGTTCCATGGTTCGAGCCCGAGCCAGTCGACCGGCTTGGCGCCGAAGGCCGTGATGACCGCGTTGAGCACGCCAATCTGATCGCCCTGGCGGGTGTCGTAGAAGAACTTGAAGATGATCGATGCGCCAACGAAGGAAATCGCCATGGGCATGAACACCATCAGCTTGAAGAATTTCTCGCCGCGGCTCTTGTCGATGAACACCGCATAGGCCAAGCCAATGATGGTGGAAACAATGGGCGCCACCAGCACCCACACCAGGGTATTGAGCAGGGCGGTCACCCCGTCAGGGCTGGTGAACACCCAGGCGAAGTTGCCCAGGCCGACGAATCCTGATCCATCATTGGCCATGAACGCGGCGATCGCGGTTTTCACCGTGGGGTAGATCAAGCCGATGGCCAGCAATAACAGCGCTGGAACCAGGAAGCCGGAGAGCTGCAGCAGCGACCCGGCGCCCTCGCGGGAACGGCGGTCGGCAAAAAACAGCACGGCACCGAGCGCTGCGGCGATCGCCGCCACCCACATGACCGAGTTGTACAGGCCCAGGATCAGCAAGATGGCCACTGGCACTACCACTGCGGCGGCAAAACGCACCACGGCAAATCCGCGTCCGCCCTTGGTGGCTGTCTCGACAAAGGCAAGGATCGCCGCAATCAGGATTGCGAAGGCAATCAAGACGATCGGCACCTGGACTAGCGGCGGCACGCCCGCCAGCCACTGGAAAAATTGGGACATGGCTTCAGGCTCCTACAATCCCGCCAACGGCCGCGAGTCCCGGCCGTTGGCGACGAACAAGGCAGTGACTAGGAGTCATAACCGGACTGGATATTTTCAAGCACTTCCTTGGTTGGCTTGCCATCGATCCAATCCACCAGGCCCTTCCAGAAGGAGTCGGAACCGACGCTCTTGGGCATCAGATCAGAACCGTCAAAGCGGAAGGTGGTGTTCGGGTCCTGCAGCAGTTCGACGGCGGAGCGCAACAGGTCGCTGCTGGCGTTCTTGGGATCAAGGCCGGAGTTGGCCGAGATCACGCCACCGAGTCCGACGCGGCTGTTGGCCCAATCCGCGCTGGCCAGGTATTCCTGGACCTTGGCGGTGTCTTCATCGTTGGAGAAGGCGGCAACAAATTCGCCGCCGCCCACGACGGACACGGGATCATCTGCCTTGGCCGGCGGGGCGACAAAGGCCCAGACATCTCCGTCAGGGGCGACGGTGGCCTTCTTGCCATCGGCATTCTTGGAGTCAAGCACGTAGCCTTCGAGGAAGGATGCCTGGTGGGTCAGCGGGCAGGTTCCCTTGGCAACGGCCGTTCCCATGTCGCCGAAGGCGGTGGCGTTGATCGACTTCACGCCTCCATAGCCGGCGTTGACCTGCTGGGGATCGAGCAGGATTTTTCCAACGGAGTCAAAGGCGCTGGTGATCTCCGGGGAGGTGAATTCCAGTTCGCCGGACACCCACTTGTCGTAGGCCTCGGTTCCGGATTGGCGCAGCACGGCGTCTTCAATCCAGTCCGTGCCCGGCCACCCCGAGGCCTCGCCGGATGCGAATCCGGCACACCAGGCAGGCTCGCTGGTCTTCTTCGAGATCTCGGTGCCGAGGTCGATCATTTCGTCCCAGGTCTTCGGAACGCTCACGCCCCACTGCTCGAACTGCTTGGGCGAGTACCAGATGTAGCCCTTGACGCTGGCCATCAGCGGAACGCCGTACTGCACGCCATCGACCTTGCCGTAGTTCTGCCAGTCTTCGGACCAGTTCTGCTGAAGCTGGGCCTGCACGGCTTCGGGAAGCTTCTGGACCTTGCCCTGGGCCACGGTGGCCTGCAGCAGCCCGGGCTGCGGGAAGACCGCCAGATCCGGGGTGTCGCCGCCCTGGACCTTGATGCCGATCTGCGATTCGAAGTTCTTGTCGCCGGTGTAGCGGATCTTGATGTCGTTGTCCTCGGACCACTTGGCCCAGGATTTTTCAAGAAGTTCCGCCTCGATGCCGGTGACCGGGCCGTAGATGTCGACGACGCCGTCCGCCTTGCCTACCTGGGCTTCGCCGCCGCCGGAGGCGTTGGGGTCATTGGGGTCCGCCCCGCCGGAGCAGCCGGCCAGGAGCATGCTGATTGCTGCCACCGAGATCACCGGCGCGAACTTCAGCCCGCGTTTTGCTTTCTTCATGTTGCCCTCCACGTTGAGTGGTGCCCTGCCAGTTCAGATGGCCCGGCACGAATGATCCCCTCAATAGTGACGCAGGTCATCGACGCGCGTCAACAGTTGGCGGCGAACCAGCCGGAGAAATTGCCGGATCCGCTCAGTGCGGGGCTGGGCCCGAGCTGTCCCGGACCACCATCAGCGGGGCGATCAGCTCCTGCACCGCCACCTGGGCACGCCCCTCGATTTTTTGCACCAGGGCATCTACCGCCGCATGGGAAATGCGCTCCCCCGGAGGGGCAACGGTGGTCAGTGCCGGAGCGACCATCTCGGCCGAACGATCCCCCACACCCAGCGCTATCACGGAGAGGTCCCCGGGAATCCGCAGCGAAGCCATGCCCGCGGCGTTGACAAAGCCTGCGGTGGCAAATTCCTTCAGGGCGAGCACTGCCGTGGGCCGCTGATCCATTTTCAGGTACGCGTCCAGGGCTTGGCGGCCGCCTCGGGCGTTGTTCTCCACGGGGACTTCCTGCAGGATCATGCCGCGCCCGCGCACCGCATCCGAGATCGCCCGGGCCGTGCGGATGGCCGGGCCATTTCCGGCCATCTGGTCTTCGACCGACACGTTGATGTACATGATCGACTGGTGCCCGAGGCTGGCCAGGTAATCCACCGCGATACGCCCGGCCTCGGCAAAATCATTATCGACGTAGGACAGGTCGTCGCTGTCATCGGGGCGGCCGATGGAAGCGAAGGGGATGCTGGCACGGCGCAGGACGTCAAAGCGCGGATCGTTGATCGACACTTCCATGAGCAGCACCCCGGCCACCAGCTTCTGGCCGACCAGGCTTTCCAAGCCCATCACGTCGGTCATCGGGTTGGACCACAAGAGCATGTGATAGCCCAGCGCGCGGGCACGCTCCATGGCCGCGGTGACGTACTCGAATTCGGTGGAGGAATAGCCGTCCACGCTGGTGGGAAAGTGCAGGGCCAGGATGCCGCGGCGCGACCCGGCCAGGCCCTGGGCAAAGGCATCCGGGGTGTAATTCAGCTCCCGCATGGCCGCCAGGACCTTGGCCTTGGTCGCATCGGATATCGTACGCCGGCCGCTGATCACGTAGGACACGGTACTGGGAGATACGCCGGCCAAGCGCGCCACATCATCCCTGGTAGCCATGAGTCCTCCGCCGTTGGTAGTGCCGAAACGTAATTCCTATTGAAACACGCCGTCAGGCAACTTCCCCGGTCAGCGGCTGGCGACGAACGCTTGAACGCAGGCCTCGATATCCTGTGCCGAGTGGGCTGCGGAGAGCTGCACGCGGATGCGGGCAGCCCCCCTGGGAACCACCGGGTAGCTGAAGGCGGTGACGAAGACGCCGCGTTCGAGCATATTCGCTGCCACCTCGGCCGCCTTGATGGCATCGCCGAACATCACCGGGATGATGGCGTGCTCGCCCTTCAGCAGCTCGAAGCCCTCCTCGCTCATCCGGCGGCGGAAGTGCGCCGCGTTCTCGAAGAGCTTTTCGCGCAGGTCCCCGGAGCCCGCCACCAGTTCCAGCGCCTTGAGGGTTGCGGCCACGATCGACGGGGCCAGCGAGTTGGAGAACAGGTAGGGGCGGGCCTTCTGGCGCAGCATCGCCACGATTTCGCCGCGTCCCGACACGTAGCCGCCCGAGGCGCCGCCCAGGGCCTTGCCGAAGGTTCCGGTGTAGATGTCCACGCGGTCCGAAACGCCGGCGTGCTCCGGGGTGCCGGCACCGGTGGCGCCCATGAAGCCCACGGCGTGGGAGTCATCGACCATCACCAGCGCGTTGTACTTGTCGGCCAGATCGCAGATGGCCTCAAGCGGAGCCAGGTAGCCGTCCATGGAGAACACGCCGTCGGTGACGATGATGGTGCGGCGGGCACCCGCCCCGTCGTTCAGCTGCGCGGCGGCCTGCAGCTGGATCTCCAAATCCGCCATGTCCTGGTTGGCGTAGCGGAAGCGGGCGGCCTTGGACAGGCGGATGCCGTCGATGATCGAGGCGTGGTTCAGCGCGTCGGAGATGATGGCATCTTCCTTGCCGAACAGCGACTCGAAAACGCCGCCGTTGGCGTCGAAGCAGCTGGAGAACAGGATGGTGTCCTCGGTGCCCAGGAACTGGGAGAGCTTGGCCTCCAGTTCCAGGTGCGCATCCTGGGTGCCGCAGATGAAGCGGACCGAGGCCATGCCGAAGCCGCGCTCATCCATGGCGGTCTTGGCGGCGTCGATGATCTGCTGGTTATCGGCCAGGCCCAGGTAGTTGTTGGCGCAGAAGTTCAGCACCTGGCGCGCTTCGGCGCCCAGCGAGCCGGCCATGATGGAGGCGGACTGCGCGGAGTCGATGTGGCGTTCGGCCTTGAACAGCCCGGAGGCCTTCAGCTCGTCGAGCTCGGCGGCCAGCTGGTCTTTGAGGTCGGTATACATGGGGATTGCTCCTTGTTGGTGCGGGGAATTCCTAGTCTGAGAAGACGGTCCAGTCGAGCACGACCTTGCCGCCGTGGCCGCTGCGGGCGGCTTCGAAGCCCTGCTGCCATTCGGTAGCTGGAAGGAAGTCGGTGACTACCGAGGAGATGCGCTCGCGCATCACGTCAGAGGAGGTGAGCATGGCGCTCATGGCGTACCAGGTTTCGAACATTTCGCGGCCGTAGATGCCGCGCAGGGTGAGCATGTGGGTGACGACCTTGCCCCAGTTGATATCGATCGAGGTGCTGGGCAGTCCAAGCATGCAGATCTTGCCGCCGTGGTTCATGTTTTCGATCATTTCCGGCAGGGCGGTCTTGTGGCCGGACATTTCCATGCCGTAGTCGAAGCCCTCGACCATGCCCAGTTGCTGCTGGGCTTCCTTGATCCGGGTGGTGGCCACGTTCACGGCCAGGTCGATGCCCATGGACTGCGCCAGTTCCAGGCGCTGTTCGGAGACGTCCGTGATGGCGATGTTGCGGGCACCTACGTGGCGAGCCACGGCGGCGGCCATCAGGCCGATGGGGCCGGCCCCGGTGATCAGCACGTCTTCGCCGACCATGGGGAACTGCAAGGCGGTGTGCACTGCGTTGCCGAACGGGTCGAAGATGGCGCCGAGCAGCGGGGTGATGCGCTCATCGCGATGAATGTAGACGTTGCTTTCGGGGATCGATACATATTCGGCGAAGGCGCCATCACGCTGGACGCCGACGGAATCAACGTTGATGCACATCTGCTTGCGGCCAGCACGGCAGTTGCGGCACATTCCGCACACCACGTGGCCTTCGCCGGAGACGCGATCCCCGACCTTGACGCCGTGCACGAAGTCGCCGATCTCCACGACTTCGCCGTAGAACTCGTGCCCTGGGACCAGCGGGGTGTTGATCATGGCCTTGGCGGCATCGTCATAGGCCTCAATGTGCAGGTCGGTGCCGCAGATGCCAGCAGTCATGACACGGATTTTTACATCGTGCACGCCTACTTCTGGCTCTGGGCGGTCCACCAGTTCCAGCCCCGCGTGCGGCCCGGACTTGTACAGTGCTTTCATGCGTGATCCTTTTCAGATGGCCGTCGGGTTCACACGCGACGGACTGTGTTGCTTCCAGTGTCGCACCGCACTCCCGGGGAAAACATATTAGAAGAAGCACGATTTGCTGATCTATTGATTTAGCATTTACTTCATGGAATTACATCAGCTGCGGATCCTGCGCGAACTTGCGGATCTGGGGAGCGTCAATGCCGTGGCCAAGGCGCTGTTCGTCTCCCCCTCGGCCGTCTCCCAGCACTTGGCCCAGTTGCAGCGCGGGTTCCCGGCACCCCTGACCCGAAAGGAAGGCCGGCGCCTGGTGCTCACGTCCGAGGGCAAGCTGCTTGCTTCCGCAGCCGCATCGGTGGCCTCGACGCTGGCCGAAGCCTCGGCAAGAATACGCACCGTGGAGCAGGACAAGAATGTCCCCATCAACGTCGCCGGCTTCCATTCCATCGGGCAGACCATTTTTGCGCCGCTGCTATCCCTGCCCGAAGGCCAGTTGCCACCCCTGCATTTTTCCGATGAGGATGTGTCGCAGCAGGATTTCCCTGCACTGACATCGACCTACGATTTGGTCCTGGCCCACCGCATGCCGCATACCGCACCGTGGCCCGAAGAGCGCATCACGGTGATCCCGCTGGCCTTCGAACCGCTGGATATCGCCATCCACAAGGATCACCCGTTGGCCGAATTCGATGAGCTCTCCCCCGAGCAGGTCATCGATGAACGCTGGGTCGTTTCCCGCTCCGGATATTCGCCGGCCGATGTCCTGGAAACCATCGCCGCGCTGGCAGGGAAGGCTCCGCAAATCGAGCATCGGGTCAACGACTATGCAACAGCTGGCGCGCTCGTCGAAGCCAGCGATTGCCTGGGGATATTGCCTCGATTCACGGCGCGGAAAACCTTGGATGCATCGGTGACTTTACGACCAATTAAAGGCATAAACTCCGGTCGACAAATCGACCTTTTATTGAGGGCAGAACACTTGCACCGAAAGACCGTCAATGACGTCATCGAGGCAATCAGAAGCACTGTAAAACGCTTGGTCATCAGCTGATTCCGACATTAGGGAAAACGGGATTTTTGCCGGCCTGCGTATCCAGGAACTCAAAATATTTGAAAACTCGGAGTTACTGTCAGTTTTCGAAGTCCTCATGACTTTTGTGCATAGTTCTCGGCACTGCGCTGCGCCGCACGCAAAGGACCCCGTAGGGCAACAAAAGCACAGCCTAGTTCTGATTGGAGCGTATCGGTATGATCGCGATATGAATTCATCGCGTGAGATTCTGCCTTCAACGGTCCGCATGTTTCCAGACTATGCAGACACAGTGCTGTGGTTTAACGAGCCTATTGACTATGCCACCGCCCGACTATCTGCTGCGCTGACTCACGAACTCTCGCGGTGGGAACAGTCTTACTATGACGGTTTGAACCGAGATTATGAGTGGAAATCTCCAGGTTTGGCCCGTCAGTTCGGTGTTGCGGGTGAACGATTAGCACAGCGTGTCGCTGATGAACTTGGCGATGGGTTTGAAATTGAATTGGTCGCAAGCGTAGGTGATATGCCGGACCGCAAGTTTCGGTCAAACGGGCCCGCTCTTAACCCTCAAGCTGCACAAGTGTTTGATGCTTTAGCCATCGAGATCAAAGCACTAGAAGAAGAGGTGGCGCATGCGCTGGAGGCAACACGGCGTGGAGAAAGCACTGGGTGGTACGCCTATGCGCCACGATCCAATACCGTATTTACACCTCGACAACCAAAAGATTGATAATCGGCTATTAAGCACAATGAGCCAGCACTCAAGTTGGCGATAGGCGGTGTCGCGCTCGGGGTTGGCTCCTTGGACACAAAGTGCGGGTTACAGCGACGCTATTGTCGGGTATCCAGGCACAACGAAACGAAGCCACCTTGGCGACGGAATGCAAGACGGCCTCCGGGCTGTTCTGGAGCACGGAAACAATAAACGTTAACCTGGTTGCTGGCAGTCGCGAACGTCTCAAGTTCGCCAACATTAAGCAACTACCGGAGTCGGGAATGTTCGCCGCGGAACTAGCCGCGCTGGATCCAGGTATCCTGGCCGTTGCAATCGATGTTGAAGGCAATGTGGATCTCACTGGCATTGAGTCTATGCCCTGTCTTGTTCATCTGCTGATTCATGGATCCGAGAACGCCGAATCAAGAACAATTTCTTGTCTCGTAGAGTGCCCATGCGGAGCCAATTTATGGATGAAGCCGCGCTAAACTGGCAGCGTTGCACGCAAATTCCCTGAGTCCACCAATCCGCAACCCAACAGACTGAGCCCAACGAACACATGAACAGTACCCCAAAGTTCGGGCGCACGTCAGCCCTGCCACTCATCGCCCTGGTTGTTATCTCATCACTAGCCATCGTTGGGGACGAAGCCGCCTCTATGTCCATGGTGCTCACCGCTGTCGACCAAGGCCAAACCTGGATGGTTACGTGGTTCTCCCTCAGCCTGGCCATCCCGGCGATGATTCTGGCCCCCTTTGGAGGGGCAATTGTCGATCGCTACGACCCCCGGAAGATCTGGGTCGTCTGCCTGGCACTGCAAAGCCTCTGCATCGGCATCGCTGCGCTGCAAGATGACTTCTGGTCCCGTCTAGCACTGTTAGCAGCATCAAATGTCATCAGCATCCTCTCCAGCAGCGCCGCATTCGCCTTGCTGCCCAAGTTGACCGGCCCTATCCGCATCGAACGGGCCAACTCCTTAATGGCCATTGGATCGTCCTTGGCCTACTTGGTTGGGCCCGCACTATCTGCCTGGCTATTCGGCATAGTCGGTGCATCGTTGATGCTGGGTGTGAATGCCGGAACCACCGCGGTGCTCGCCGCCACGGCCCTGGTCCTGGTGCTGCGCGTGGAACGCCCTGAATCCGCCGAACCCGACTCTTGGAACATCTTTAATGGCGCGCGCGATGGCTGGCGTGCCATACTATCCTCCCCCATTGTCGCTGCCACGATGCCGCTGCTGATCCTCATTATGATCAGTACCTCCATTGAAGCCGTCGCGGGCGTATTCTGGCTAAGGCAAATCTCGGGAAGCGACACGCTCTACGGTTTGGTCCTGTCCTGCTGGGCCGTGGGATCGATCATCGGTGCCTATCTGGCCGGCACCAAGCGCCTCGCTCCACGCACCATGCTACTCATCGTGGGTGGCGGGCTATGCATGGCACTGGCGATATTGGCCGAAGGCCTGGCCCCGATCGCCAACATCATCGGCATTGCCTTCGTCATCGGCGGCATGGGCAACGGAACGCACAACGTCGGGGTCCGAAACATGATCTTCCAACAGATCCCCCAAGCCCACACGGGCAGCGCCTGGGCCTACTATCGGATGCTCACTAGCACTTCCGTGGCCATAGGCTACATCGTCGGCACCCCACGTACACCGGGAGATGCTCAAAGCATGGTGATTGTCGCCGGAGTCTGTGCGCTGGTCGGTGTCCTGGTCGCCTTTGTCGCCCTGCGTTTACTCCGGCTCCACAGAAGAATCCCCACGTCACATGTAACGCCCGCCCCGAGAGACGATGCCGATCAGTCCACGGTAGTTTCCAACTAACCAAAAGCCTCGTTTTCCATGAAAAACACGAGAGCTAGTTCGCAGGAAATCCTGATTGCCGTCATCGAAGGCAATTCGAAAACACTGTCCCACAGAGCGTTCCCATGTGAACCGAAATTCATATCGGACACCAGCAGGATCTTCCGCAAATCGCCAACGATTCACAAAATGACCGGCAACAAGCCAGCCTAAACCGCATACAGACTGATTATCATGGCCTCATGGCCGAACGCATTATGTATATTCAACTCAAGACTGGATACAACACAGATCGTGGACCAGCATGGATTAGTCGTGTCCGGTTCTCCAAATCTTGGAGGACAGCGTACTTCCACGATCTTGCTCTGCGTCAAGTCTCGGGACTTTTTGATGCAAATTTCGTTGACCCCGCTACTGGCGACGAGTATTGGGTGTCTGGCCCGAAAAGAGATCGTACCGACGGTCGCTACACTACCAGCTGCCGTCCGTCGATGATGATGTGATTGATGAATACGAGGCGTTTCTCGCTGGGGCTCCATTGCCAGGAAAAGAAAAAGGCTGAACGAAAACAAGACTCCCAATGAGCTTTACCGAATCGGAACGGGGTAAATTGCCTGTTCCGCAATTTGCTGCCAAGGGTCTAACCCTGAAAGAGGACTCAGGCAGACACACCTGGGAGTAACCGATCGTGCCGGTAGAGTTCCCCATAGCGCGAGTTGGTCGCAATTGCACTTACATAACCGGGGGAACCATGAAAACGCCTAACCACGCCAGAAGCGAAGCGGGACATCGACCTCATTCGGCTGGCGCCAACGCGCTCACGCTAAAAACCAAGTCCAGGGCAGTCGCAGCAGTGATAGCACTGGCGATGGTGCTGGCCGGGTGCGCTCAGCAGCCCGCAACCGGAAGTTCCGACCCGGTCCCCGTGGAAACATCAACTACTTCCTCAATATCAGCAGAGGCCGATTCCCAGGCAACTGGAACAGCGAATATATCCCCGCCCTCGACATCAGTCGAGCCGGGGGTGCAGCTAATGGAGCAAGGCCAGTTCTGGGACATCATTAGCCGCTCGCTGGAAGTCTCAGATGGAAGCATCGAACGCCAAGCGGCTGAGCTGGAGGACATCCTTGCGGACTTGCCACCTGTACAGGTCGCATCCTTCAACGCAAGGTTCGTTTCTAAGAATCTAGAGCTCTACTCGTGGGAGTTGTGGGGTGCTGCCTATGTGCTCTACGGCGGGTGTTCCGACGACTGCTTCGAGTACCTCCGCAGCTGGGTGGTCGGCCAGGGCCAAGACTACTTCAAGGCCGTGCAGCGGGATCCGCATACGTTGGACAATGGTCGTCTAAGCTTCGCTTTCGAGAGCGATGAAGCGGAGTGGCTATCCTACGTCGGTGAGGATGCGTACCTGAGAGCCAGTGATGGCCGGGATCTGTACGAGGACTACCCGCAGAGCCCATCGACCATTGCAGTCGGTGAGCCTTCGGGGACGGCATGGGACGAAGAAACAGTCGAGAGTCTCTTTCCGGATCTCTCGCCCCTTCCATGATTCGATGAATGTAGGGAGCTGATTGCCGCGCGATCCAGACGTGCCGCAATTCACCGCATTCAGCGGCAAGGGATAGGCGTTCAGATCGTCCTGCAGAGAGTTCCTCGTGCGTAAAACGTTGCCGATACGTTCCTAAGTCGCACGGCCTCCACGGGCATTTTCGGAAATTTAGAACGAGAGAAGTACCATTTTGGTTGGTTCAACTAGTACTACCGACCAAACTGGATACTATGACGTCTACCGAAGATTCTGTACTTGAATTGACTCGAATGATGCGCGAGTACGAAGCAGCAAATAGCTCACGCGTACTCGATCGAGTTCTTGCACATATCTCGCCAGAGGCTAGCTATTGGTTCTCCGATGGATCCTATTACGGGCACGAGGAAATCCGAGTTGCACTGCAGAATACCTTCGATACGATCCAGAATGAGGTTTATTCAATCCATGATTTGGCTTGGGTAACAGTGAAGAGTGATATTGCTGTCTGCCGATACCATTTTTCGTGGATCGGACTAATAAACGGTCAACCGCGATCTGGAACCGGTAGAGGGACTAACGTTCTCGTCAGGCACAAGTCTGGTTGGCTTATAGAGCACGAGCAACTGACATCCGACGGATAGAGACCTGTAGAGCGTTCCCTAACGGATAGCTCGGCGCAGGTCTACGGATCTTGGACAGGAATGCTAGGGACTTCACGGACCCAAAAAGTTTGTTGCTCTTTTCAATATCCGTGGATAGTGAGTGGATGATGAACGAAGCAATAAATTAGACAAATGCTTCCTGACACCACGGCGCGATTGCGCTTTCGACAGATGGATCAAACAGACTTAGATGACATGGCTGCCATGCTCGGAGACCCAGCTGTAATGACCTATTACCCTGCTCCCAAGACTCGCAATGAGGCGAGCAATTGGATCGCTTGGAATGAGGAAAACTACGCCGAATATGGCTTCGGCTTGTGGATTGTTGAAACACTGGCGGGCGAGTTCCTTGGCGATTGCGGACTTACCTGGCAGGAAGTCAATGACCACTTAGAACTCGAAGTCGGATATCACATGAAAAATGAAGTCCAAGGCCACGGCTTCGCAACCGAAGCCGCTAATGCTTGTAAAGAATTCGCAAGAGACGTGCTGCAAGCGAAGACGCTAGTTGCAATTATTCACCCCGAGAATATCGCTTCTCAACGCGTTGCCGAGAAGCTAGGCATGAAACATGTAGAAGATGACTTTGGTGGATCTATTGCTGTTCGAACAGTGATGGGAATGGAGCTTTAACGCCAGACACCGTCTTGGAAACGATGCCTGTAGTTAAATTCAATAACGCTCGTTTTTGTCTTTTCCGTTTACCGCCTAGTGGGAGGATACGATGAAATTCGTTAGGGTTTCTTTTCCGAGGCCCTTTCCACGCGCAGTCAATACATTATTGTGAGGTTCAAATGCCGTCTGAAATCCGTGCGAGATGCGCGTCTTGTAGGGTCGTTTTACGCCAAGGAGACGATAAGGCTTGGTTCGGACCAGCTGGATACTCGCTTTGCTCAAAGTGCCGTTTCCAGGACGCCAGGTATGAAGCAAAAGAAACGCGATAACGTTGTTTGCACTCGCGGACAACTGGTCCATTAGTCAAGGCCGAGTTCTTTTGGCCGGCTGAAACTGCGAGTGTGGCTTGATCATGGGTTGACCTATCGCTCCAGACGATCATGCGACCTTTTACCGTTACAAGTAAATGCGCTGAAGAGTCATAATCGATCAATAATGCATTATCGAGAGGACTGTCTTGCTATTGCATCTAGAGGTACGGATATGAGTGCAAAAGCGGCACCCTTGGATTCGAAGAGCTGCTTTCGCCCATGAAATGACGCGCAATCGGGGCTGCACCCCGTCCGCGAGCAGTTGCCCATCAGCCCACTTTTCTGGGCGACAAGGCTGGTATCAGTTGATCCGTCGAGGACTCCTGCGCCATGGCGCCTGCAGCACTCAACGATCCAACAGGAATGCCACGCGCTGACGTGAAGATATGAGCAGCATAGGAACCCAGGCGAAACGCGATGGCCAGAATCTGGCCGTCTTCCGGCCACAGGACAGCCACAACGACTTATCCCAAATCTGTCGGTCCGCGGGTGATGCTGTCAGAAGTTTCGCAACGGTAGACGTTGCGGACGGTGTTTCACTCTTGGTACTCGGCTCTAACTGTTAACGGGCGAATCAAGCAGGAAGACCTGCAACAGTTAGTCATGGCCGCGTGGCTTTGAGCGTCTTAAAGGCGAATCTGGGCTTCACCTGAAATGCAAGGCAGCGCACACAAACGGGGCGTTCTCCAACTGCAATTCATTGGGTCGACCAAACCAGAGATGCTGCCCGCAGCTGGCTAAGCATACGGGCAGCATCTCTGGTCGGTGTTTTGAAATCAGCCGTTGAAGGTGTCCGGATTCGGACCAGTACGGCCATCGCGGTCCAGGGCATCGATGTTTGCCAGTTCATCGCTGGTCAGTTCGAAACCGAACAGATCCAGGTTGGCGATGATCCGGGATTCGGTCACCGACTTCGGAATGATCACGCGACCCTGCTGCAGGTGCCAGCGCAGGATGACCTGAGCTGCAGTGACCTCGTGCGCGTTGGCAATTGCCTCGATGGTTTCATCGGTGAGCATGGCACCCTGGGCCAGCGGGCTCCACGCTTCGGTGACGATGCCATGTCCGGTGTTCGCGGAAATGACCTCGCGGTTCTGCAAAGCGGGGTGGAGTTCAACCTGGTTCACGGCCGGGACGATGCTTCCCCCGGCGGTCAGCTTGTCCAGGTGCTCTGGCTGGAAGTTCGAAACGCCGATGGCGCGGATCTTCTTGTCGGCGTACAACTTCTCCAGTGCCTTCCACGTCTCAACGTAGAGATCCTTTTCCGGAGCTGGCCAGTGAATCAGGAACAGATCCAGGTAGTCCAGGCCCAAACGCTGCAAGCTCGCCTCGAACGCTTCCAAGGTCTGCTCGTAGCCCATGTCCGCGATCCAGATCTTGGAAGTGATGAACAGGTCTTCGCGGGCAATGCCGGACTGGGCAAGTGCCTTGCCCACGCCTTCTTCATTGCCGTAGATCGCAGCGGTATCGATGCTGCGGTACCCGGCCTTCAGGGCTGCGGCCACGGCGGCGGTGGTTTCCTCGTTGGGAACCTGGAAGACTCCGAAACCGACCTGCGGCATTTCAACGCCATTGTTCAGGGTGATGGTGGGAATTGCGGTAGTCATATCTAACTCCTTGAAATTGTTGGTGGTTTGGAAAATCTTTGAGCCTAGCTGGCTGGAGCCAGTTCGGGCGCAGTGGCCGACTTCTTGGCCAGGGACATGGCGACCATTACCAGCAGCAATGCGGCGACGGTAATGGCGGCACCGATCCAGATGGGCGAGGTGTAGCCCAGGCCTGCGGCGATGCCCAGTCCACCGGCCCATGCGCCCAGTGCGTTGCCGACGTTGAAGGCACCGATGTTGGCACCTGACGCCAAGGTCGGGGCCGAACCAGCGAATTGCATGATGCGGCTTTGCAGGCCTGGAACGGTGCCGAAGCCGAATCCGCCCATGAGGAACAAGGCCACAATGGTGGCAACCGGGCTGCTTGCCAGTGCTCCGAAGGCGATCAGCACTACCAGGAGGGCTGCGATGAAGAACAGCAGGGTGCGGTCGATGCTCTTGTCGGCCATGCGGCCACCGAGCCAGTTGCCCACGAACAGGCCCACGCCGAAGAGCATCAGCAGCCATGGAACGGTGGACTCGTTGAATCCGGTGACCTCGGTCAGGGTGTAAGCGATGTAGGTGAAGGCGCCAAACATTCCGCCGTAGCCAAGGATAGT
The DNA here is from genome assembly GCF_015524875.1 of Glutamicibacter sp. FBE19. Lineage (NCBI taxonomy): Bacteria > Bacillati > Actinomycetota > Actinomycetes > Micrococcales > Micrococcaceae > Glutamicibacter > Glutamicibacter sp. FBE19. The sequence goes on from NZ_JACKQN010000002.1 coordinate 339,410, forward strand.
GACACCCAGGGAGAGCCAAACCTGCAAGGAGGTAAAGGCGCCGAGTTCTTTGCGCAGCGAGATGCCTTCTGCGGCGTGCTTGATGACTGGTACCAGTACGAGGATGCCGATCAGGGCAAGGACTCCAATGCCAGAGATGGCCCAGAAGGTCGAGCGCCAGCCGGCGTGCTGTCCGAGCAGGGTTCCAAACGGAACGCCCAAGACGTTGGCGGCAGTCAGGCCGGTGAACATAATGGCGATGGCGCCGGCCTTCTTGTTGGCTGGGACCAGATCGGATGCCACGACCGAGCCGATGCCGAAGAAGGCACCGTGGCACAGGGCGGCGACGACGCGGCCGATCATGGCCACTTCATAGGTCGAAGCCATGGCGGTGAGCGAGTTGCCGAGAATGAACAGAACCAGCAAGCCGACCAGCACTGGCTTGCGTGGAAGGCGAACGGTGGCTGCGGTCAGCCCAAGAGCTCCGACCACAACGCTCAGTGCGTATCCGGAAATGAGCCAGCCGGCGGCTGCCTCGCTGACAGCGAAGTCGGCGGCCACATCTGGCAACAGGCCCATGATGACGAACTCAGTAAGCCCAATGCCAAAGGCACCGATGGCCAACGCAATAAGACCGAGCGGCATAGCGTTACTCCTGATAGACTAGATAAATTAGTTGCACACGCTTGTTATTGCGCGATGGATACTATCGTTGCACACGCAACTAACCAGCGCAAGCAAGTATTTTTGGAGGAACCCATGGGAATCGCAGATGATGCTGTCGAAATCCGTGCTCGTGGATGGCGCACTTTGGCGTCATTGCACGGATTAATCGATGCCGCACTAGAAAAGGACCTGACCGCCCAGGTCGGGCTTTCTGTGGTCGAGTACACATTATTGGACGCCTTGAACCGGCAGGACGGCTGGCACATGCGCATGGCGCAGCTGGCCCGCGCCACCGCACTGAGCCCCAGCGCAACGACGCGCCTGGTCACGAGGCTCGAAGATCGCAATCTGCTCTCGCGCGTGCTGTGCGCGGATGACCGCAGGGGCATCTACACCGAACTCACCGCCGCTGGGCACGAGCTGTATCAAAAGGCCAAGCCCATCCACGATGCCACGCTGGAACGCGTGTTGAAGCAGGCCGAGGAGCAGCCCGAACTGGCGCCGCTGGCCCGCATTCTCCACGAGTTCTCTGCCGCTTAGCCAATCGATGATTCCGCCGGAAGGATCAAACTTGCCGCGTCCAAAATTCTCCGCTGTGCTCTTTGATTGCGATGGCGTACTGGTGGATTCCGAGTCCATCACGAACGCAGTGCTCCGGGAGATGCTCATTGAATTGGGATGGGACATCAGCCAGGAAGAATGCATCAGCATCTTCATCGGCAAGGCCCTCAAGGACCAGTGGGAGCCCATCCTTGCGCATACCGGTGTGCGGATTGACGAGCAGTGGATCACCGGGTTCAGGCAACGCCGCGATGTGGCCTTGCGCGAAAACTTGCAAGCCGTGCCCGGTGCCTTGGAAGCCGTCAAGCAGATATCTGCCGCCTACGGCGAAAAGATCGCCTGCGCCACGGGAGCCGACCGGGCCAAGGTCGAGATGCAGCTATCGATAGCCCAGATGGCGCCATTCTTCGGCAACCGTGTCTATAGCGGCATGGAGTATGCCCAGAGCAAGCCTGCGCCCGATGTCTATCTGGCAGCTGCTTCTGGCCTGGATATTGATCCGAGCCAAGCAGCAGTTGTCGAAGATACGGTCACCGGAGTGAGCGCCGGAGTTGCGGCAGGAGCTACGGTCTTCGGCTACTGCCCGGGTGGACCCATCAGCAGCACCGAGGAAAAGCTCTTGGCAGCAGGCGCTGCTGAAGTATTTACCAACATGGATCAGCTACTTGGGCTTCTCACGCAAAAATAGCTGAGACCAGGGCCATTTGGGTACTACGAGCAATGCAGCTCAGCCCCAGGGATCCAAAGTGAATTCCTTGCCTAGCGGACCACGCCCGGCCAACCACGCAACCAGTTCGGTGCGCGCTTCCGAGCTCGCCAAGCGTTCCGGAACCGTGGCCAGCAGGTTGCCCAGATCCCACATTGTGTATTCTTCAGACCACTGGCTTGGCGAGTATCCCAGCCCAAGATCTACAAGATGCATCTGGACTTCGCGCAGGCGATGAGCTGGACAACCACCAACTCCGTAGTGCCCGCCGCCCATGAAATCGGCGTTAGGCCAGTGAGCCTGCTCGCTTTGCTCAAGAAGACTGTCTAAACGAAGAACGCTCGATTCAAGATCCGCCAAGATTTCAGATGCTGCGTTCCGCGCACCGTCCTCAATTTCTTGGCGACGCTGTTCTGCACCGTTGGCGTATTTGGGAACGTCCTCGCCGTTCAAGGCTCCTTCCAGACGCCGTGCATGTGCATCGGCATTTCTCGCAAGATGCGTCAGCACATGGCCTACGGACCAACCAGGTAATTTGCTGCCCTGTTGCATGCTCTCGTCGCTGAGACCAACAACATGTTCCAATAGCTCCGCGTGGGATTCGAGGCATAAACGTGCAGCCACGCTCGGATTCTTCTCAAGATCCATAGTGGTCCTCTCGCTGTCCAAGACACTCAATACTCGGGAGTTTGAGTTCAGCTTACGGTCTGCAGCAGCTCAAGTGGTGCTCTTTCAAAGCTTCTCGGAGGAGGCAAGGAGTACTTCCAAGGTCTCCCGCCCAACAATGCCCAGGAGATCATCGGTGCCAAGATTTGCGGTGAGCATGGCATACCGCAGTGCCCAACCGCGCGCTCGTTTCCACGTTGAGGTGCCGACTGCGATGCCATAGCTCTCGAAGGCTCGGCTAATGCCAGTGGGGGTGAAATGCATACAGAACATGCCCAGATCCGAGGCGGGGTCGCCAACGCATAGATCCCCGTAATCAACCAGGGAGACTGCGGGATGCGGCAGCTCGTCGCCAACAATGGTGTTGTGTGGATGCGGATCACCATGTAGCCACACTGGAGCGCCCTGATAGCCTTCTGTCTCCACGGCTTCCTCCCATAGCGCTAGGGCATCGGGCCGCAAGGACGAATCCAGGTTCGAAATTTGCTCGCGAGTCTGTGCGTCCAATTGCGCCAACGCACAACCTCGAAAGCGGCTTCGTGGTTCCGGCGAACTTGCAGGTTGATGAAGAGATCGCAGCAGTCCAGAAAATTCTTCCGCGTATCCATCGCGGTCCTGCCGCTTGAACCGAGCCGCACTGGTACCAGGAACGTACCGGCAAATCGAAAAGGTAAATGGGTAGTCGGACGTGGGCTGGCCTTCAAAAATCGCCAGGCCAAGATCAATCCCGCAGTCATTTGCCATTTGCGGCAGCCAGCGGCGTTCCTTGATGCCAATCTCCTCCCCCAGCTGTCGTCGGGGCAAGCGAATCATCAGGGAATCCCCAAGGCGATAGACCTCGTTGTCCCACCCAGTGGCGAGGTATCTGACATCTTCATGAGCCCACTGTGGCGCTTGTGCGGCGATCAGCTGGCGGACCATTGCCAAATCGATGTCGACTTCAGCGTCGGGCATGACGGACTTCTTAGCTGGTGGCTGGCTCATCGCTCAATACTAATTCTTCTACAGGTGGGTGGTTGGAGTGGGCGCCTCGGAAAATCAGTGTTCGAAACGTCCACCACTAAATATCACGGACTTGGTTCGTCTCGAGTAGGCGTGGCAACAGATAGTTCGCATTGTCGACGACGAAAGTTGCACGATCCCAAGGTCGTGCAGATTTGAAATACATTCTTTGCCCGTCCACATACCTCTTCATGGACGAGTGCTCAGGATCCGGATTGCTCCCGTCCCGAAGTGCCATCCGTGCCGCTGTTTCTTTAAACGGAACATCCAAAAACACCGAACAGTCCCAGTACGAAAAGAGTTCGTCCCGGTGCAGGAACATGCCCTCAACCAAGATGAGCGCATCTTTCGGAGAACCGATAGTTTCCAAAGCGATGGAAGCGTCCAACTGCGCATCATACGAAGCAGGTGAATAATACCCATTACCGGTTTTCCCAAGCGGTATCAGCACGTTGCGGAAAAGCGAGTCATAATCGTAGGTATCTTCCCAGAACCCTTTTGGCGAAGTTCTCCCTTGCGCATGTCGCTTGGAAGCCGGGTTCAGAAAATTATCGACGTGGATTGTGATCACAGCACGATTGGTAATTTCTGCCGCTAATTTGGCTGTAAAGGACGTTTTCCCGCTACCGTCCACCCCATCGATTGCCACCAGCGCACGCTCATGACCAATTCTTTCGAGGACTTTATCCGCCAGAACTTTCATGAAATTTTCCATATTCTCGCATTCTAACCGTGTCCACCTCAGTTATTCGCAGATCACATTTCAGCGAAAAATGTCGCGAGTAATTTATCTCGGAAGACGCCACTGAGTCTGATGAATAACTACCGGCGACAGTGACCAAGCACGATTTCGCCGACACGATCCCAAGCGTCCTGAATTAGCAACAAGCATGAAGCGGTGTGGCTGCTGACAAGTAATCATCGGTCGTCATTCCAGAAATTCAAGATTGTATTGCAACGTTCCGGCCGAACTGCACAAACCGTGCATGTTCAGTCACGAATTGAAGCGGGCCAGAACTCTGATGGAAAGATGACAATCAAAGCCACTTGAATCCTTGAGGAAGCAGACCGTCATGCATGCACTTCCCATTGTTCACTATGCAGACCTGTCAGTTCAGCCCTGGAAGAACGGCAAGGGAGTGTCGCGAACCGTCCTCAGTGATTCGGATGCCCTTGGTGCGTGGTCCTGGAAAGTCAGCGTCGCTGAAATTTCCCACCCCCAGCCCTACAGCCAATATCCTGGAATCCAGCGGATTCAGGTGGCCTTAGGTCCTGGCGAGATCGACTTGACCGTTAGTGGCCAGACGAGGCGTCTCCGTGCTGGTGAACAAGCAGCGTTTGCCGGCGACGACGAGGTTTCAGTTGTACCCCTGGGCCCTGGATTTTTGGCCCTGAACCTGATGTTCCTCGGCGAAAAATGGGAGGCCAGCGTTTCCACGCTGGACTCGACCACCGGGAATTCGCCGCGCAACGAAGTGAGAATCCTCGTGGCATTGGACAATAGCTGTCGAGTTGGAAATGCGGAACTGACACGCTTGGATGCACTCATCATTCCTAGAGATACCCACGTAACCACTGTGGGGCGTTTTCATCTCGCAACTTTGAGTCCAAGGGGAACGGGCACCAAATAGGTGTAACCGGGGTTGCCGAGAACACCGTGGTTTTTCCTGCTGCTGAAAGCGCCAGTGATTGACTCTGCCACTACACTGCCCACAGGTGCCCTTCGTCTGGCCGATGCGCCTTTCGGCTCTTGCCCGCGGCTCATGGCAACGCCTGCTTTCGTCTAGACTCGGGGCATGAATTCACTGTCAAGCAGCGAGCAGATCCTCGCCACACTTCTACTCGACAAGTTCGATCAGCTTTTCGAAACCGTCAACGAAATTCCAGACGAATTGATCAACAGTTGCTTGCCGATGGAAGGCAGCAACTCGCCGGTGCAGATTCTGCTGCACTGTTGCGGCATGATGCGACGCTGGTCCTCAACGGTGAATCTCGGCATCGCAGTCCCCCGCGATCGGGATGCAGAGTTCAGCGCAAAAATGGACAAGCCCGGAGCCCTGGCGTTGGCTTCCGAAACCAGAACAGCATTCGCCGCAGATACTTCGCGCACCAAAATGCAGCAAGCTCCCGCCGTTTTGCCACCGGGCCGAGAGGCCGAATATTGGATGTCCACCTGCGAAGGCGTCCTCCTGCATGTGTACGAAGAGCTCTGCCAGCATTTGGGCCATCTGGACATTACTCGCGATTTCTTGTGCCGCCCTGCTCAATGAAATCGTGAACGGCGACGTCAGATTTTCAAGTCATCCCAGTCGAAGCTGGTCGTTTCGCCACTCTCCCAATCCTGGCGGAGAATGGCATAGGCGACCGATGCCAATCTTGTGCCATCATCGGCGGGCCAGCTCATCCGATAGTGCGCTTCCTTGAGGAAGCCAGCCTTCAGGAACACCTTGCGCATCGAAATATTATCTTCTCTGGTTTGGCCCTCGAATCTCACGGCTTCCGGCTTGCTGTTGAAGACCATGGCACTTAATTCCTTCAGTATCACGACACCCAGTCCTTGTCCCCGAAAGGTTTCGGCTAAGCGCAGGTCAAACATTGGCGTGTCGTCTTCCAGATCTTCTAGAACTGCCATTCCCAGGCATTGACCATCGCCAATGATCCAGAATCCTTGGCTCTCGCTGTTCCAATATCTTCCGCCATCGACCAATTCTCTGAGCTCCGGCTTTGTCCAGTCCCGGCGAACATGAAACGGGAACTTGTTGCTCGATAAGAACGCGACGATGGCTTCGCTGTCTTCCGGCCTCATCGACGTGAACGAGATATTCATGGCTCAAGCCTATACAAGCCATGTCAATGGCGGTCTGCCAGGACATGAGTTTGGTTGCAATCGCAAGCTGCCAGATACCTGCTGTCATTTCAGGCTTCTTTTAATGACTCCAAAACCTCTCGCGTCGAAACGACCCGCGCAAAGCCATCTCCGTGAAGATTTGTCGCTGTCACCTGCATCAAGGCGGCAGCTGGAATGACGGTGCCATCGGGCCCTGCCAGATCGAAAGTGCGTGTGGCATCCAGAGGAACAATGACATCATACCCGAGGTTTCCGCCCATGCGGGCGGTCGTCTCCACACATAAATTGGTTTGGATTCCGCAGACTACAATCTGCTTGATCTGCTGCGATACAAGCCAACTTTTCAGATCTGGCGAACCATAAAATGACGAGTTCACTGTTTTAGTCACCAGCAAATCAGCTCTGACCGCTTGCACCGATTCGTGAAGATCATTGCCGGCTCCGTCTACGAACAAGGACGAATTCGGATCCCGGCTATCGTGCCTGACGACCACTATCGGCATGTGCCTTGAAGACCATTCCGCAAGAAGCCGATCAACGTTGTTCTCGCATTCTGGGTAGTTGGTCGTCGGCCCCCATAAGGCGTCGTAAAAACCCTGCTGCATGTCGACCACGATTAAAGCCGTCTTGTTGTTTGCAATCATGCTTCTACTTCATCATCGAAAGAAGGAGGCAACCAGTGGCATGAATGACATGGTTCGATAAGATTACGCCATGACCATCGTGGGAATTCTTGTGGGCCCGGGACGCCGCGCCTTTGATATCGAAGTTGCGCGCGAAGTTTACGATGACCGCTCGGATCGGGGGCTGCCCCAGCCGGAGGTCCGCATCCTCGCGGCCAGAGCCATCACCGATCTTGATCCGCTCCATTCGATGCGGCGCACCCACGCACTCGCCTCGGCAGACCAGCTCGACATCCTCGTAGTCCCGGGCTGCATCGACCCGCTCGCAGCCCCTAGAGCCGAGGAAGTCTCCGCCGTAGCACGAGCAGCGGCTGCCGGAGCGCTTGTTGCCTCGTTGTGCACCGGAGCATTCACGCTGGCCGCCGCTGGCCTGCTTGATGGACGGGCAGCGACGACCCACTGGCGCTTCGCCGAAGAGCTTGCCCTGCGGCATCCGAAAGTCGAGGTCCGGTCCCGGGATTTGTACTGTGGCGGAGACAAGGTATGGACATCTGCCGGTGTCACGGCAGGAGTTGATCTCCTGTTGCATTTGCTCCGGCTGGATTGGGGATCCAGCGCCGCGGAAACGGTCGCGAAGGCAATGGTCACCCCTGTATGCAGGCCGGGAACGCAAGCCCAATATGCGGATACCAGCCTCCCCATCAAGGCCTTGCCCTCCGTCGAGCAACTGCATTTGACGGTCAGCAAGGATCTCCGGCGGCCTTGGAACATCAAGGAACTCGCAGCTGCCTGCACCATGTCCCCGCGCACCTTTCACCGCTGGTTCGCCGCCAATCTCGGAACAACGCCTCTTGCTTGGCTCAACGACCTTCGCGTCCGCGAGGCCCAGCGTCTCCTGGAACAAACGGACCTGCCCGTGAGCGCCATTGCCCGCGAGGTCGGCTTCGCTTCTGATGATCTGCTGCGCAAGCATTTCACCGCCCGGCTGGGGGTCGCACCTACGCACCACGCAGCAGCGTTCCGCCGACAACGTCCCTGATCATCGGGGTTGTCCCCTGCCAAGCCATTTTCGCCAGTGCAGGCGGTCTCGGCTCGCGGTACGGCGCTTGGACGGCACTGCCCCTAGGCAAATTGCTCCCCCTGGTTCGAAGCGCCCGTTCATGATCTGGACCGCCTCTCGCAGACAATGGACTCCGGCTATGGTGCAGGTCAGATCGTGGGCCACCACCCTTGGGCACTTCAATCCGCGTTTGGGTGGCCGGGAAGAATATGCCGTATCAGACAGGGAGCAGCAAGCAGCCAATGATTGGATCGGCACGAGGTGAAAGGATGGATTATTCGATCCCCACCACGAAAGCATGGATTCAATGGCACCCGTTCCCATCACCCGCTACGCGCAGCTGGCAGCTCAACCTTGGAAGAACGGACAAGGAATCACGCGCACGCTCTGCAGCGACAGCACTGGAATCGATGACAGCTGGACTTGGAAGATCAGCATTGCCGAAATCACCGGCACCCAGCCATACAGCCGGTATCCGGGAGTGCGGCGCGGGCAAGTGGCGCTCGGCCCTGACTCCGTTGACCTGGTGGTCAATGGCCGCAATGTCCTGCTGCCGGTCGAAGGCACCATCGTCTTCGAAGGCGAAGACGATTTATCTGCTGCTCCCGCCAGCGAAGGCTTCCTGGACCTGAACGTCATGGGGCAGCGCAGCAAGTGGGAGCCATCGGTGGAAATCGTGGACTCGCCGGCCGCCAGCTTCCGCGAATCGAGCATCCAGGTGCTGGTGGCACTGGAGGATTCCTGCTCAATCGGCGGACAGCCGTTGGCCCGGCTGGATTCAGTCTTCGTCTCAAGCCCGGAAGAGCAGCAATTTTCTGGACGGTTTGTGCTGGCCACCCTGGCGAGGCACTAGGAGGCCAGGCGGGCAGGCATGTGCGGCACCGGGCCGTGCACGGATGAAACGCAGATGGCCCGCACTCGGCAAGAGTGCGGGCCATCTGCGTGGTATTCAGCGAAGGGCTAGAGGCCCAGCTTCTCCATGACGATCTCGCGAACGCGGCCGGCGTCGGCCTGTCCGCGGGTAGCCTTCATGACAGGACCCATCAGCGCGCCGATGGCCTGCATCTTGCCGCCCTTGATCTTCTCGACCACATCAGGCATGGCGGCCATGGCATCATCCACGGCCTTGCCCAGTGCGTCGTCGTCGTTCACAACAGCCAGGCTGCGCTTCTCAACGATTTCGCTCGGGGTGCCTTCGCCGTCAATGACGAACTCCAGGACCTGGCGGGCGATCTTGTCGTTGATCTTCTTGCCCTCGATCAGCGAGTTCAGCTCGACGATGGTCGCAGCGCTCACGCCCAGATCGGCGATGTCCTTCTCCGCGGCCTTGGCCAGGCGGGCGATCTCGCCCATCCACCACTTGCGGGCTACCGCAGCGGTGGCACCGGCGGCAATGGTTGCCTCGATCTCGTCGAGCACGCCGGCGTTGACCACGTCGCGGAATTCCTTGTCCGCGTAGCCCCATTCGGCCTTCAGGCGCTTGCGGCGCTCTGCTGGCGGTTCTGGCAGGCGGCCGCGCAGCTCTTCGATCCACTCGGCGGTGGTGACGATCGGCACCAGGTCGGGCTCCGGGAAGTAGCGGTAGTCATCGGCATCCGACTTCGGGCGGCCCGAAGTGGTGGAACGGGTGTCCTCATGCCAGTGGCGGGTTTCCTGGACGATCTTCGCCCCGGAATCCAGCACCGCTGCGTGGCGCTCGATTTCGAAGCGCACCGCGTGCTCCACGGCGCGCAGGGAGTTCACGTTCTTGGTTTCGGTACGGGTGCCGAACTTCTCGGCGTCCTTTGGCATCAGCGAAACGTTGGCATCGCAGCGCACGTTGCCGCGTTCCATCTTGGCATCCGAAACACCCAGGTTCTTCACGATTTCGCGCACCGCGGCCACGTAGGCCTTAGCCAGCTCGGGGGCGCGCTTGCCGGCGCCAACGATTGGCTTGGTGACGATCTCCACCAGCGGCACGCCGGCGCGGTTGTAGTCCACCAGCGAGTAGTCGGCGCCCTGGATGCGGCCCGCGGCGCCACCCATGTGGGTCAGCTTGCCGGCGTCTTCTTCCATGTGGGCGCGCTCGATCTCGACGCGGAAGACTTCGCCGTCCTCCAGCTCGATGTCCAGGTAGCCGTCATAGGCAATCGGGTCATCGTACTGGGAGGTCTGGAAGTTCTTCGGGGTGTCCGGGTAGAAGTAGTTCTTCCGGGCGAAGCCGCACTTTTCAGCGATCTGGCAGTTCAGGGCCAGGCCGATCAGGATGGAGTACTCCACGGCTGTCTTGTTGACCACCGGCAGCACGCCGGGCAGGCCCAGGTCCACCTCGGTGACGTTGGTGTTCGGGGCATCGCCGAAGGCGTTGGGCGCATCGGAGAACATCTTGGTCTTGGTGTTCAGCTCAACGTGGACCTCGAAGCCCAGGACCGGGTCATAGCGATCCAGTGCTTCGTCGAAGTCGACCAGTTCATCGGTGTAGTTGCTCATGGTGCCTAGGCCTCCTGCGCGATCGAAGCGATGTCAATGGCTGGTGCCTGCGAGATCAGCGACTGGCCCCACTGCTTTTCCAGCAGGGTTTCCAGTGCCGCGCCGGCGCGGTACAGCCGGGCGTCCTCGAAGGCCGGAGCCAGGAACTGGATTCCCACCGGCAGGTTCTCGGACAGGCCGCCGGGCACGGTGATGCCCGGGACGCCGGCGAGGTTGGCCGGGATGGTGGCCACGTCGTTGAGGTACATGGCCAGCGGGTCGTTGTCATTCGCGCCCAGCTCGAAGGCCACGGTCGGCGCGGTTGGGGATACCAGCACGTCAGCCTGCTCGAACGCGGCATCGAAGTCGCGCTGGATCAGGGTGCGGACCTTCTGGGCCGAACCGTAGTAGGCGTCGTAGTAGCCAGCAGACAGCGCGTAGGTGCCCAGGATGATGCGGCGCTTGACCTCGTCGCCGAAGCCGGCGGCACGGGTTGCGGCCATGACGCGCTCGATGGTCATCGGGCCTTCTTCTGGCAGCACGCGGTGGCCGTAGCGGACACCGTCGAACTTGGCCAGGTTGGAGGAAACTTCCGAAGGCATGATCAGGTAGTAGGCGCCCAGCGCGTACTTGAAGTTCGGGCAGGACACCTCGACGATTTCAGCGCCGGCGGCCTTGAGCAGTTCCAGCGACTCGTTGAAGCGCGCCTGGACGCCCTCCTCGTAGCCCTCGCCGGTCAGTTCCTTGATAACGCCAACGCGCAGGCCCGACAGGTCCCCTGCGGCGCCGGCCTCGGCGGCAGCCACCAGGCCTTCGAGGGAATTCGGCAGCGAGGTGGAATCCTTCGGGTCGTGCCCGCCGATCAGTTCCTGCAGGTAGGCCGAGTCCAGCACGGTGCGGGAGACCGGGCCGATCTGGTCCAGCGAGGAGGCCATGGCGATCGCGCCGTAGCGCGAGACCGCGCCGTAGGTCGGCTTCACGCCCACGGTGCCGGTGACCGCACCTGGCTGGCGGATGGATCCACCGGTGTCGGTGCCCAGCGCCAGCGGGGCTTCGAAGGAAGCCACGGCAGCGGCCGAGCCGCCGCCGGAACCGCCGGGAATGCGGTTCAGGTTCCACGGGTTGCGGGTCACGCCGTAGGCGGAGTGCTCGGTGGAGGAACCCATGGCAAATTCATCCAGGTTGGTCTTGCCCAGCATTGGCAGCTTGGCAGCGCGGATCTTCTCGATCACGGTGGCGTCGTAAGGGCTCATCCAGCCTTCGAGCATCTTCGATGCCGCGGTGGTTGGCTGTCCCTTGGTGACGATCAGGTCCTTGATGGCGATGGGCACGCCGGCCAGCGGGTGCAGCGCTTCGGCTTCGGCGCCGCCGGCGGCACGGATGGCGTCAACTTCTGCGGCTACCGCGAGCGCTTCGTCGGCGTTCACATGCAGGAAGGCGTTCAGTGCCCCGTCCACCTCGGCGATGCGGTCCAGGTGGGCCTGGACGGCTTCAACGGAGGTGGCTTCGCCGGCGCGCAGCTTGGCGGCCAGCTCGGTGCCGGAAAGCTTGATCAATTCGTTCATGGAATTATTCACCGTCCAGAATTGCAGGGACCTTGAAACGGTCCGAATCCGAATCCGGGGCGTTGAGCAGAACTTCGTCAATGCTCAGCGTCTGCCCCACCGTGTCTTCGCGCAACACATTGGTCAGCGGGATCGGGTGGCTGGTGGCTGGGACGTCGGAGGAGGCGACTTCGCTGACCGACGCGATGGCACCGACGATAGCGTCGAGCTCACCGGTCATCTTGTCCAGCTCCGCGCCGCTCATCTCGATGTGGGCAAGGTGTGCCAGATGCACAACGTCCTCACGGCTGATGGCAGACATGTATCTCCCTTTGAATGGCGGTTGGGTTTCATAGACAAGTCTATCCCGTGCATGCCCGCCATCAGACCTTTATGTGGTGCAGCAGTTATGCTGTTCGCAATACCAGGCCGGCCAGGTCCTGGCCCAGCGCGTTTTCCCAGCAGCCGATGACCCCGTCAACGCCCGATGCGCCGGAAACCGGCTTGCGGATGATCACCGCGTCCTTGCCGGCAGGGTTGCCATTGACCTTGATCCGCGGATCGTCGGTGAAGGACTCGGAATGGTGCTGCGCTGTGGCGTTGCCGGCCAAAAGCTGGCGGGCCTGGGCGGTGAACACCGGGTCGCCCGCGGCGTCATAGATGTAGCGCTTGCCCAGAATGGCATGCTCGCTGGTGCCGATCAGGTACTTTTCGCCACCGGGCAAAGGGGCATCCCGGTAGGTCAGCGGCAGGTGGTACACCACATCCGAGGTATCCGAATGATCGGCATAGATGCGCAGCTCCACCCCCACCTGGCCCTCGGGGTCCTCCAAGCGGAAGCCGCCGATGTGCTGGAGCTTCGGGGTGCCTTTACCGGTATAGAACTCCTGCTTGGGCAGCCAAGCGGAGACCAGCTCGTTTTTGCTTGGCGACATACTGGTGTTGTAGACAATTCCCATGGGCTTAGTCTGTCAACTGTGCCATTGGCGCACAAGTCCTCCGGGAAGTTCCGTGCCGCTGCCCCCGCGCCACGCAATGAGCGCATGGTGAATTCGGGGGCAGCGGGACGACGCTATCGAAGACCGCGGAGCTGACCATGCTGATTTGGCGGGATGCCAAGGGCCAAGTTTTGGCACCGGGCAAGCAGGTTGTTGAGCGGCTACTTCGCAGCAGCCTGGAGCATTGCCTTGACCAGCGGTCCTGCACTTTGCGCTCCGCCATCTCCATCCTCGACAAATGCCGCCACGGCGAGGTCGCCCTGGGCGACGATGGCCCAAGCGTGGGCGTTTCGCTCGCTGTCGTATTCCGCGGTGCCGCTCTTGCCGATGATCTTGGCGCCGGGCAGCGAGTTCAGGTCCTTGAGCGTTCCATGGTCAATGACTTCACCCATCATCGAGGCCAATTGCTCGGCCTCGTTTTCGGTGAGTTCAGACTTCGGCTTGGCTGGAGCTTGGGGCTCCGGGGAGAGCACGAGCTTGGGCTGAACGGTCGACTTGGCCTGGACCGAGGCGGCCACGGTGGCCATGCCCAGCGGGGAGGCCTGCACTACGCCCTGGCCGATCATGTTCGCGGCCTGGGTGGTTCCCTCAGAATCGTCGGGCACCGAGCCAAGCACCGCACCGATCCCAGTGCCGTCTTCGCCGGTCAGGCCGAGCGCGGCAGCGGCTTCAGACAGCTTCTTGCCGCCAATTTCAGCTCCCTGATTCACGAACACCGTGTTGCAGGACTGGGCAATGGCTTCGGACAGCGGAATCGTGCCCAGCTGGGCGGCCGGGTATCCGTCGTAGTTCTTGAAGGTCTTTCCATCAACCACGGTGGTGGCCGGGCATTTGACCTCCGAATCCGGGGTGGATCCTTCACGCAGCATCGACAGCGCGCTGATCACCTTGAACGAGGACCCCGGGGCGTAGGCGCCCTGCAAGGCGGCGTTCAGGCCAGTGTCCACGGGGCCCGAGGAGGCCGCCAGCACACTGCCGTCCGAGGGGCGGATGGCGACGATCGCCGAATTGGAATCGGCGTCTTCCAGCAGCTGGTCGGCACTTTGCTGCAGGTCCATGTCCAAAGTTGTTTCCACGTCCTTGCCGGCTACCGGCTCAGCGGTGAAAAGTTCAGCTTCAGCCTTGTTCTCGCTGTTGTACCGAGAGACTACAACGCCGTCGGTACCCGAAAGCGTGTCGTTGTAGGCCGACTGCAATCCAGACATGCCGACCTGGTCGCCGCTCTTGATCCTGCCCTCGGACTTCTTGATGATTTCGGCGGTGGCTTCGCCGACGGATCCCAGCAGCGGGCGGGCGAAGGAGCGGGTGGGCGCGAGGGGAATTTCGTCTTCCTGGAAGGTGGCTCCAGGGATCTTGTTGATTTCCGCGTCGGTGACTTCCCGGGTGGCGTCGTCGCGCAGCACGATGGCCTGGACCCATGCCTTGTCGCCGGCAGCGAGCACGGTTTTTGCGTACTGCTCTTCATCGATGTCCACCAGCTCGGCCAATTGCGCCGCCGATTTTTCCCAATTGGCTTTTTCGGTGCGGGTCTTGTCGATGCCGACGCGAATCACCGGGCGGTTGGTGACAATTTTTTTGCCGCCGGCGTCCGTGATGCTGCCCCGGTCGGCGGCTTGGTAGCTGGCCTGGAGGTAGCCGCCGGTTTCCAGATCCGGTGCGAGCACGGATGGATCAAAGCGCAGCTTCCATTGCTCGGCGTCCTTGTCATATTCCCAGACGGCCTTGGTGGTGTAGCTCAGGTCCTTATCCGTTTCGTCGACATCCCAGACCGTGGTGATGTCGGCCGTGGCGGTTTTGACGCCGTCGGTTTCTTCCTCGTCCTCGGCCACCGAGCTCACGGTGCTGTTGTGCTTGATATCGCCCATGGGGCCGAAGGCCGTTTCCTGGGCCTTGGCCACCGACTGGGCATCGGAGGTGGCGAACTGCACCTTGGAGAAGTCGCCGGAGTTGATGGCCGAAACCAGCTCGTCGGCCACCGGAGCGGGATCGGGTGCTCCAGCGCTGCAGGCGCTCAGCGATCCCAGGGCCAGGGCAGCAACGGATAGGGCAACGGCAGAACGGCGAAGGGCACTCATAGCGCCATTCTATTCACGCGGGGAGGACAGTTGGCAAAAAACACCTGGACGACACCTCATTATTTCCTGCGTTTGGGCTTTGACGCCCATTTCAGAGTTCCAGCGTGTACACCACTAGCTTGATGCCGGTCCCGGGAACGGTCCAGTCGCGCTGTGGCGCATGGGCGAAGTCCATGGACTCATAGAGGGACCGGGCCGAATGCCAGGTGGCCCCGGTGGTCAAGCTGACCGAATGGATTCCGGGCAGCCGGCGAGCGCGTTCGATGCTGGCGTTGACCAGGGCGCGGCCGACACCAGCGCGCTGCGCGGCCGGATCGACGCTGAGCATCCGGATCTCCAGTTCGCCCGGCAGGGCAATATCCGCATAGTCGCTGCCGACCTGGATCAGGGTCATTGACCCGATGATCTCCCCTTGGCGCCGCGCAACATAGATCTCGGATTGCTCGGCACGTTCCTGGACTTTGCGCACAAACTGCAGGTAGTCGTGCTCGGGGGTCTCGAAGTGCCCTGCGGCGAAGTATGACTGCGCGGTCAGCTCCCCTACCCGCTCATAGTCCCCGGGCGGGGCCTGCTCGATGAGCAGATCTGCGGTGCGGAAGGTGAAATTTTCTGCCTCATTCATGATGATCTGATTCTGCCATGGTTGGCCTGCTGCCATCGCCGGCCGTGGCCACCCCGAGCTTGCCTGAATACCAAATTATCCATATATGCAGGAATCAGGGGGTGATCCTTGAATTGAAGGTAATATTTGGTATTCCATTTATGGAATTGTGGTGCGTTCACGCGTAGGATGGGTCACAATCCGCTCCATGAAAGGCGTATCAACCATGTGCGAACACGACCACAGCACCGGCCCGGTGCCCACCGCAAAACTCGAACGCCGGCACGTTCTGGCCGGAGCCGCCGCCCTGGCTGGCCTGGGCCTGGCCGGCATGGTCCCCGGGATCGCCCAGGGGGCCGAACCCCCGGGCCGGAGCGCTGCGGCGCACCGTCCTTCCACGGTGAAGAGCGCTCCGGTCATCGTCGAGGGCGGCTCGCTCATCGACCCGGCCACCGGCCAATTGAGCGAAGACGCAGTGGTGGTGCTCGCCGGCGGCATCGTGCAGTCGGTGGGCACCCGGGACGAGACCCGCAAGGCGGTAGCCAAGTACGCTGCCAGTGCCACCCGCATCAACGCCCATGGAAAGTTCATCCTTCCCGGATTCGTCGATGCCCATGTCCACGCCCAGGCCTTCGAGGATGCGGCGCTGATCCTGAGCCACGGCGCCACCACGGTGCGCAGCGGCTCGTCGAGCTTCTACCAGGACATCGCGCTGGCCAGGGTGCCGGACTTCGCGCCGGGCCTGGCCCCGCGGATGCACGCCGCGGGATTGTTCGTCTCCCCTGACCAGTCCGACTCCATCCTGGCTGATCCGGATCTGGCCCCGCTGGCTGCGCTGCGCCACCAGATCACCGACCCCAAGGACCTGGCGTACCTGACCGGCGTGAACATCGCCCGCGGCGCCACCGTGATCAAGACCCGCGCCAATCCGCGCGCCGGGCTGGCCGAGCAGGATCCGCTGGAGCTGGTGTACGGGCGCGAGCAGCTGGCCGCGATCGTGAAGGCGGCCAAGGGCGCGGGCGTGCTCTGCCACAGCTACAGTGCCGAGGGCATCGCCGGGGCCGTGGCCGCCGGAGTCAAAAGCATCGAGCATGGGGTGTTCATGGACGAGAAGACGATGGTGCGCATGGCCAAGCAGGGCACCTACTTCACCCCGACCCTGTACGGCATTGCCGGCATGGCCGATTCCAGCGATCCGGTGCTCGCCCAACGCGGGCGCGAATACGGCCCGGTACTGGCCGAGGCCGCCAGGGCCGCCAACGAGCTGGGCGTGACGGTGATCGGCGGCACCGACTCCTTCGGCACCGACGTCACCCCGATCGGGGCCGAGGCCAAGGCCCTGTCCGATGCGGGCCTGGGCAAGCTCAAGGCGCTGCAGTCCATCACCACCGCCCCGGCCAAGCTGCTGGGCGTGGATCACCGCGGCGTGGGCCGGCTGGTCCGCCACGGCGTGGCAGACCTGGTGCTGCTGGGCTCCAACCCGCTGGAAAGCGCCGCTGCGCTGTCCGACGTGCACACGGTGGTGGCCCAGGGCGCGATCGTGCGCGGCGAAGCGGCCTAAAGCAGGAGTGGGCCGCGGGCCACGGGGCCTGCTCCGTCGCCCGCGGCTGGCCTCGGAAAGCAGGCCGGGCTGCTGCGCTCGCAATCCATCGGGCCATTGGCCCACTTGCCGGTCCTGGAATTCCAGCCTTCTCAGCTGGCTGACCAGCCCTGGACAGCGCATCACAGGACGTGTTGAATGCAACCATGGCTACTTACAACATCGGCTACATCGTGGGATCCCTGGCCAAGAATTCAATCAACCGGACCCTTGCCCACGCCCTGATCGGGCTGGCTCCGGCCAACTTGAGCTTCACTGAAATTCCGATCAAGGACCTGCCGCTCTACAGCTACGACTACGACGAAAACTACCCGCCGGAGGGCACCGCGCTGAAGCGGGCCATCGAAGGCTCGGATGGGCTGCTGATCGTCTCCCCCGAATACAACCGCTCCATTCCTGGCGGGCTGAAGAACGCCATCGACTGGGCCTCGCGCCCCTGGGGCACAAATTCCTTTGCCCGCAAGCCCACCGGCATCATCGGCGCCTCCCCTGGTGCCATCGGCACCGCGGTAATGCAGTCCTCCATGCGCAGCGTGCTCAGCTTCCTGAATGTGCCGCAGCTCAACGCCCCGGAGGCCTACGTGCACTATGACGCCGGCGCCTTCGACGCCCAGGGCAACGTCACCGACGCGCGCACACGCGAGTTCCTGCAGCACTACATCGACGAATACGCGGCCTTTGTAGAGCGCGTGCTGGATACCGGCGCGGCCGGGCACATCGGCGACACGGCATAGCGTGCGAGGCAAGGCCGGGACTATGGCACACTGATGCCATGGCCGTCTACTTCGAATGCTTCACCAGGACCACGATGCCTCGACAGGAACTCTTCGAGAAATCCCTGAGCATCGACGCGCATGCCTCTTCGATGGCGGATTCCGCGGAACAGGCCATCGGCGGGGTGACCAGCGGGCAGATTTCCCTCGGCGAACAGGTCACCTGGCGGGCCAGGCATTTTGGCATCCCCGTGCGCATGACCTCGGAAATCAGTGAACTGGACGCTCCTGCGGCCTTCACTGATCAGCAGGTCAAAGGCCCCTTCAAGAAATTCCACCATGTCCACGAGTTCTACGACGGCGGCGAAGGCACGCTCATGGTGGACAAGATCCATTTCGAAGCCCCGCTTGGCCCGCTGGGCTGGCTGGCCGAGCGCCTGGTGCTCGGCTGGTACATGCCGAGGCTGATCCGGGTGCGCAATGCCTACCTGGTGGGCGCCTCGGCGCGCTAGCGCGGATCCCTAGCGCACCGGGAAGCCCGGCGGGAACAGCTCGCTGGCGGGGCGTCGCTTGTAGTCGCTGTTGCTGAAGGACGCCATGCACTTCTCCAGGAATGACTGGGCACGCTGCTGGTCATCGCCGGTGTCCACGGTCTGGGTCTGCGCCTCCTCGATGATGGCTCGCCCCGCGAGCACCACACGGGTGATGCCACGGCCAGCGCAATTCATGATGAGCGTGCGGATCGGGTCGGCATGCGGGCCAATGCGAGTGCCTTGGTTGGCAGAAGTGTCAGCATCGCGCTTATTTGGCACACCTAGTAGCCGATGCCTGAAAGCACGCGCCGGCCCTGGGTCCGGGCTGCTGCTGGTGATCGCCTAGGCTAGGTGCATGTCGACTTCCCTGTACTACACCGCAACCCGCGCCACCGCCCTGAGCGAGGACGAGCACCAGCAGTTGATGGCCCTGGCCCGCAGCCATAACGATGCCTTCGAATTCGACGGCGAGACGTTGTATTTCTATCCGGCCCAGCGCGACAACGAGGTGCTCAACGGCTCCACCAAGATCTGTCCGGACCCCGTGGAAATGGCCCCCAGCCTGCTGCACTGGCTGGCGGCGCTGACCGCGCTGCGCCAGGCCCTGCCCGAGGCCCAATGGGACGTCTCACTCGACGAGATCGATGTCCCCTGGGATGAGCACCTCGGCTACCACCTGCCGGGCCTGGAAGACCTGGCGGCGATGCACGAAGGCTACTAGGAGGCCGGCTTCCCGCGGGACACCGCTAGAGGGCCAGGTTCACCAGCGGGGTGGCAATCAGGATGCTCAACGCCACGCGCTGGAACCAGATCACCACCATCTGCCACAGCTTCACCGGGATGCTGGTGGCCAGGATGCACGGCACCAGGGCGGAGAAGAAGATGATCGCCGAGACACAGATAATGGCGATGACCATGCGAAGTTCCAAGGACTCGTGGCCCGCGGCCAGGGTGGCGGGAAGGAACATTTCGGCGATGCCGGTGGCCGAGGCCTTGCCGGCCAGCAACGGGTCATCCAGTCCTACCACCCAGGCAAACGGCGCGAAGAGGTAGCCCAGCCAGGTGAAGACCGGGGTGAACCGGGCCAGCACCAGTCCCAGCAGGCCGATGGAGAGGATCGAGGGAAGGATCGCCATCGCCATCTTCAACCCGTCCAGGATGTTCTCTCCGATATTGCGCCACAGTCCCGGCGCCCTGCGCAAAGCCAGCATGGCTTCGCCGAAGGCCTTGGCAAAGCGGTTGCCGGTGACCTTTTCTTCCGGGATGTGCTCGATGTTCTGGTAGGTGTCATCCGGGATGCGCGAGAGCGGCGGGATCCGCACCGAGATCGCGGTGACCGCAAAGGTAACCACCAGGGCGAGCCAGAAGTAGGTGCTCCAGTGCTCCATCAGATCCAGCGCCTTGGCCACGATCACCATGAAGCTGGCGGACACCGTGGAGAACCCGGTGGCGATAATGGCCGCTTCGCGCCCGGTATAGCGCCCAGAGCGGTACATGCGGTCGGTCAGCAGCAGGCCCAGCGAGTAGGAGCCGACGAAGGAGGCCACCGCGTCAACCGCGGAACGGCCGGGCGTGCGCCACAGCGGTTTCATGATCGGCTGGCAGAAGACCCCGATGAATTCCATCAGCCCGTAGCTGACCAGCATGGCCAGGAAGATTGCGCCGATCGGCACAATCAGCCCCACCGGAACCACCAGGGAATTAAGCAGGAACGGGCCCATGTCCTTTTCCATGAGCCAGGCCGGACCGAACCCGAAGACCAGCCCCGCGCCGACGGCCAGGCCCACCACATTGGCGAAGGCAAAGACGCCGCGCAGGGGCGAGGTGCGCCAGCCGCCGGTGGCGAAGGGCATGATGGTGCCGGCGGCCAGCAGCGCCAGGATGTAATAGGGCACGCCGGCGCCAATGGCTTCGCGGACCCAGGAAACAATGTGATCCAGAGCGATAGTGCTCTTGCCGTTGAGGGTGACCGGCACGAAGAATACGGCAATGCCGACCCCGCTATAGAGGACAAACCTCAGCACATCCCACGGCTTGGTCGGTTCCCTGGTTTCTACGGTGCTCGGCATGGTGCAACCCCTTTGTGCATAGTGACTTTGAACCATCTAAGCCGATGCTCCGGGGTTAATGTGGGCCACAACGCACCTATTGTCCGGGATGACGGATTGATGCACTTCTATCCCAGGATTTTCCCTCCGCGAGTCGGCGATTTGCCCGTATCCTGGGATCTGTTTGCCCGAGGCCCGGCCACTGGCAGCGCAGGTCCGCCAGCAAAAATGCCGCAGCGCCTAGTTCGATACCGCCCCAAGGCCCTGGCAGGTTCGGCAGGCCGGCCCTGCTTGGCCCGATGGGCCTTCCGCGGTCATCGAGTTCCGCAGTTGACGCAGATGGAAGGCGCACTGTTCCTCCGGGATTGTTGTTCAGCCTGCACCCTTGCTCTAGGGCCGGGCATCCAACCGGTTTCTCAGCGCATCATTTTCAGCTTCCAGGTCCAGAATGATGCCAATACCTGCCAAATTCACTCCGCGATCGGTCAGCACAGAAATCTGTTTCAGCCTTGCCAAATCTTCCTCGCGGTACCTTCGGGTACCGCCAGCGGTACGCCCCGGGGAGATCAAGCCACGCAGCTCATAGAGCCTGACTGTCTGCACGCTTACCCCCACGCTCCTAGCTGCCATGGCGATTGAATACGAAGGAATAACACTGCCGACAGCCGCAGAATTTTTTGCCACTTTTTCCCCTCAAGTTGCTTGCCTGCCCCTGAACTCCATGCTATAAAATCTACATCGCTAGACATAGATCTAGCGGAAAGTGAATTGCACCATCACAAACCGCCAAGCGAGAAAGGAATGAGTTCAGATGATGCAGACCGAGGTACTTCGCGATTTCGACCGCCTGGTACAGCGTGCTTTCAACACCCAGCTCAGCACCGAGCCAGTCCATCCGATGCCCATGGAGGCGTGGAGGGACAACGAAGGCTTCCATGCTGAATTCGACCTCCCGGGGGTCGACGCTGACCAGATAGACATGGCAGTGGAAAAGAACATCCTGACGATCCGCGCTGAACGTGCCAAGCCCGAAGGCCGGCAACATCTCACCGGCTCGGAACGCTTGTGGGGCCACTTCACCCGAGAGCTTGTGCTCGGCGACCACTTGGATGCCGAAAGCATTCAGGCCACCTACGTTGATGGGGTGCTGCGCCTGGACATCGCCCTCGCCGAGAGCGCCAAGCCCCGCCGCATCCAAGTCGCCGCAGCCAAGCGCACCGAGGATCCGAAAGAAATCACCAGCTAGCCCTGTGGGCTCCCTGTGAACATGTATGGAGATGATGCGCCATGCCTGATCTCACACACCCGGCGTTCCACCCGTTGGCCGTTGATGACGAACTGCTTTTGGCCATGTACGAGCTCGAGCTATCCACCGCAGTCCGTCAAGGCCAACCGCCCCGGACGCGCCAATGCAGTGCGATCGACGGTGTTCCGCGACCCAGTCAGCGGTGTCCGGAAGAAACGAGCGATTCCAGGGCCAGTGAACAGACATTGGGCAGATCCAAGCCGCTCAGGGTCTACTCCCGCTCACCTCCAGCACACCGTCCCTGATGAGCGAACCTCACCAGTGGTCATCCAGGGGTGTGCCCGAACAGCGCCGGGCGCACCCCTGATGGCACAACCAGAAAGGAGCCATGCTGTGCTTCAAAGATGGCTGCACGTCCAGCTTGATGACGATCAGCTCGATGACCTGTTTACGTCCCTCTGCACGTACCGGGATCACTTCGTTGAGCTCATCGAATCGAACGCCAGCGCGGATACCCCGCAGATTCACGAGGGTACTAAATACTGGCAAGACAAAGCCCATCGGGTTCAAGGACTCATCGACCAGATCAGCGACGAGCTCTACGGAACAAGTCAAAGAAAAGGCGCCTAGAACCCGCACGCTCAGAGCGCCCCGATCGCTGAACATCGGGAACGAAGTGCTGCGGCGCGGCAAGGCTCCGCACTCCATCGGAAGCACGAAGGCCGCAATTAATGGGGACATGCCACTACAGGCGAGCCACGTGTGGCCAGGTGCTGTCCTTCGAAATCCGAAGCGCACGGAATCAGCGGACCTGCCGCCAGCAGCCCAAGGAAAGGTCTGGCTCCAAGAATGGCGCTTAGCCCAAAAGCAGGCACCTGTGGCGGCAGGATCGGCTTCAGGTCTTGTGTGCGGTGGCATGTTCGCCAGGTCCGGTTGCAGCACTTCACGCCTGCAACCGGAAGGCTGTGCACGGGCCACCGTTGCCAGCGGTTGCGAGGACCAAAATGACGGCGTTGCGAGCGAGCGGCAAACGGCTCTCCCCCCACTCATGAGGGCATCCAGCTCAGGCAATTTTCCCTGGTGCTTCTGAATCAAAAAGCCGGGAACCTGGCACACGCACTAGCGCAAAATCTACACCACGGGACCGATGCCGAAGTCCAGCTCCGGCAGCGGCCAGATAGTATCGGCGGTATCGAAATCGACCATAGGCAACGGCCGGACGGACTCGTATTCCCACCCGGCCATTGGCATTGATCCGCCTTTCCTAGTAGCTGTCCGCCACCGAGAGCACTTTCAGCCCGTCGGCGACAACGCGCCCTTCATGGATGACGGTGCGGTCGGTGCCGCGGTCCATCACGGTGGAGGCGATGCTCTCGCCGTCCACCAGCACCAGCTCGGCGCGGTCGCCCACCTCCACGCCCGGGCGGTCGGCCACCGATGCCAGGCGCGGCACCTCGTGGCTCATGATCGAGGCGCCGCCGATGGTGGCCACGGCCAGGGCGTGCTCGATCAGCTCATCCTTTCGGAAGCCGTTGACGAAGGCCAGCTGCCAGGTCCGATCCAGCAGGTCGCAGTTGCCGTAGGGGCTCCAGTAGTCGCGCTGGCCGTCTTCGCCCAGGCCGAAGCGCACCCCGGCCTCAGTGAGCTGCACCAGCGGCAGGTGGTTCGAGGTGCTCGGGGCCACCGAGGTCAACGAGATGTCCAGCTCGGCGAAGGTGTCGACCAGCCGCCGGCTGGTGGCCTCGTTGACGCTGCCCAGCTCATAGGCGTGCGACAGGTTGACCTTGCCCTGCATGCCCAGCGCGCGGGTGCGCTCGGCGATCAGCTCCGCCGAGAAAACCCCCTGGGTGCCGTGCTCGTGCAGGTGGATATCCACCTCCACCTGGTACTTCTCGGCCAGGCCGAAGACCACGTCGAGGTGCCGGACCGGGTCGCGGTCCAGCTCGCAGGGGTCGATGCCGCCCATCACGTCGGCGCCGGCCTTCAGCGCTTCTTCCAGGTACCTTTCGGTGCCCGGCTCGCGCAGGATGCCAGCCTGCGGGAAGACCATGATCTGCACCTCGGCCTCGTTCGCGAACTTCTCTTTCGCAGCGACGACGGCCTCGTACTTTTCCAGCTTGGTATCCACATCCACCTGGGCGAAGGAACGCACGCGGGTGGTGCCGCGAGCGATCATCCTTTCCAGGGTGCCGGCCACGCGCTCGTTGATCCCGATTTCGGCCTCGCGCCAATTCTCCCGGTCATTGCTCATCATCCCCCAGACGCCCGGCCGGCCGGTGTGCTCGCGGAAGGGCAGGCCAATGCGGGTGGAGTCCAGGTGGACGTGCACGTCCGAGAAGGCGGGGATCAGGATCCGGCCGCGGCCGTCCACATCGCCGGCGCCCAGCTGGCGCGATGGGTCGTGGGCGGTGATCGAGGCGATCTTCCCCTCCTCGACCAGGATATCGCTGGGGTCGCCGGCCCAGGGGCGGGCGTTGCTGATGAGCATGGTATGGGTTCCTCTCGCTGCTGTGGTGGTGTTCTGGTTCTATTTGCGCCTAGCTTGACAGGTCCACGTCCTGGCCCAGGCGCTGCTCCACGGCCCGGTCATAGGCCAGGCGCCCGATCGCCAGATCCAGCGCGCCGATGCCCACCGAATTGAACAGGGTGATCTCCTGCCGGTCGCGCCGGCCGGCCAGCTCGCCGGCGACTACTTGCCCCAGCTCCCCCGCGATGGCATCGGCGGCGATCGCGCCTTCGGCGAGCGCCATCAGATAGTCGCCCGACTTGGCTTGGGCGGTGCCCATATGGTCGACAAAGACCCTGGATCGGGCCATGCCGATGCCATCGATCTCGCGTTCGCCCGGGCGCGGCCGGGCGCCGACGGCATTGATGTGCTGGCCGGGCTGGAACCATTGGCCCTGCACGATCGGCTCCACCGATGGGGTGAGCGTGCACAGCACATCGCAGGAGGCCACCACGGCTTCGGGGTTCGGCGCCGCCACCACCTCCAGGCCATGGCCGGCCACGGCCTGGCTGAATTCGGCAATGCGCTGCCCGGTCCGCGACCACACCACGACCTTGGTGAAGGGCAGCACGCACAGCATGGCTTCGACGTGGGCCACCGCGAGGGCGCCGGCGCCGATCAGCCCCAGCACCGTGCTATCCGGGCGGGCCAGGTACTTCGTGGCCACCGCGGTGGCGGCGGCGGTGCGGATCCGGGTGGGGACCTTGCCATCGAGGATGGCTAGCGGGCCGCCGGTGATATGGTCGGCCAGCATGATCAGCGAACGCTGCGAGGGAAGGCCGCGCTGGGCATTGGAGGGGATATCGGCAAGCAGCTTGACGCTGGCCAGTCCCTGCTCGGAGGCCACGCTGGACATGATAATGAAGCTCGAATCCGCGCTCGGCACTGCCATCGCCGATGGGGTCGGCTGTGCCGCGGTGCCCCTGGCCAGATCGCCGAAGATCCGGTCGACGGCTTGGACCGTGGACCGCATATCGAGCACAGCCTGGAGCGTCGAGGCGTTGAGCATAAGGGTCATTGGTTGCTTCTTTCAAACAGCGTGATGCCTTCCAGATCACACTGTAGCCCATTTGGTATTCCAAAAGATAGCGATCTGGGCAAGAGGCCGAAGGCTCCCATGAATCTGTCGAATCCACACGCCACTATGGGTATACCAAACACCCGGGCGCGTCCAGGAAACCCAGCGTCCAGGGCAAAAGAAAAGGGGCCACGGGTGCGGCGCAATGCCGTACCCGTGGCCCCTCAAGGACCTGGCGCTCCTAGGAACGCTGGCCTTCGGCCTGCTGGCCGACGTTCTCCCCGTGCTCGGGCACCGAATCCGGATCCGCGTCGAATTCGTCGATTTCCGGTACGCGCTTGCCGCGCACGAAGAACCAGTAGCAAGCACCGAGCGCCGCGACCCAGATGGCTCCGGTGACCAGCGCGCTGCGGGTATCGGGCACCACGCCGATCATGACGATCACGAAGACCATGAAGGCCACCGCGATGTAGCTGCCCAGTGGCCAGAAAGGAATCTGGAAGCCCGCGGAGGCCAGGCCCTTGCGCGCCAGCTCGCGCTTCATGCCGATATGGGAGAGCAGGATCATCAGCCATACCACCACCGTGGCGAAGGTGGCCAGGGCCGCGATCAGGAAGAAGATCTGGTCCTCGAACCAGATATTGAGCACCACGCCGATCAGCAGGGCCACGATCATCGACAGCGAGGTCACCCACGGCACGCCGTTGGAGGTGGTTTTGGTGAAGACCATCGGGGCCTGGCCCTGCCGGGCCATGCCGTGGATCATGCGGCCTGCGCCGAAGATATCCGCATTGATCGCCGAGAGCGCTGCGGTGATCACGATGAAGTTCAGCACGTGGGCGGCCGAGGAGAGGCCGATGCTGGAGAAGATCGAGACGAAGGGGCTTTCCTCGCCGTTGATGGTATTCCATGGCTGGATCGACATGATCACGCCCAGGGTCAGCACGTAGAAGAGCAGGATGCGCACCGGCACCGAGTTGATGGCCTCGGGAATAACCTTGCGCGGATTCTTTGCCTCGCCCGCGGTGATGCCGATGACCTCGGTGCCGCCGAAGGCGAACATCACGATGGTGAAGGACATGAGCACGCCCATCACACCGTGCGGCATGAAGCCGTCATGGGAGAACAGGTTGGAGATGCCCGCGGCGCCCTCGGACTGGTTGCCCAGGCCGAAGACGATGACCGCGATGCCGCCGGCGATCATCGCGATGATCGCCACGACCTTGATCAGCGAGAACCAGAACTCCAGCTCGCCGAATACCTTCACGGAGAGCAGGTTGACCGCGGCGATGAAGAAGACCACCGCCAGGATCCAGATCCAGCGTTCGACGTTGGGGAACCAGAATCCCATATACACTCCGAAGGCCGTCACATCGGCCAGGGCCACGACGAACATCTCGAAGGTATAGGTCCATCCGGTGACAAAGCCGGCAAAGCGCCCCACGTAGCGCGTGGCGTAGGAGCCGAAGGATCCCGCGATCGGGTTGCGCACGGCCATCTCGCCCAAGGCGCGCATCACCATGAAGACCACGGCGCCGCCGATGATATAGGCCAGCAGCACCGCCGGTCCGGCCATCTGGATGGCTCCGGCGGAACCATAGAACAGCCCGGTGCCGATGGCGGATCCGAGGGCTATGAAACGGATATGCCGGGTACTTAGGCCTCGCTTGAGGCTCTGGGCTGGTTGGCTGGTTCTCACGGATCTCCTCGAAACAACGGTCATGTGCAGCAGTCCCATTCAGGACACGCTCTCCATGTAACCGCGCTCACAAGCATCGTGCAGCAGGGAATCCACAGCGATCGTCCGGTATACCGGACTATCGGATTGATATTCAGCAGTTAGTGAAGATCTTCCGTCGTTCCAGCGATGCCCTCACGGGCCCGCTTGTCGTTCAGGCTGCCCCGGCTGGTGTCCAGATGCTGCTCGGCCAAGCGCTTGACCAGCCCGACATTGCGTTCCGCGATGGCGTTATAAAGCAGCTCGTGCTCGTGCGCCATCGTCTCCAGGTCGTCGTGCTGCGCCAGCACCCAGCGCATCCTCGGGGCCAGAGAGGTCTGGAGTTCCAGCAGCAGGTCATTGCCCGCCATGCTGATGACCACCTCATGGAAGTTCGCCCCGGCGCGGCGGGCCGTGGTGAAGTCCTGTGCCGCGGCGGCCGCGATTTCCACCTCGAGCACCTCGCGCAGCTGTGCCAGTCCTTCGCGGGTATGGCGTTGCGCGGCCAGCGCAAAGGACATCGTTTCCAGCGCGCCACGCACCTCGTGCAGGTCGGCTACATCCGAGGCGGTGAATTCGCGCACCGTGGCCCAGCTGCGCGGGCGCGGCGTCACGAGCCCCTCGGCCACCAGGACGCGCAGGGCGTCGCGGATCGGCAACCGGCTGACCCCCAGATCCTCCGCAAGGTCGCGCTCGACCAGGCGGCTGCCCGGTTTGCGCACCCCGTCGATGATCTCGTTCCGAATCTGCTCGATGACGCGCACCGACTCCGGTTCGAAGTCCTTGTCTGCCAAGCCATTCACCCGCTTTCCCACATGCTTTCCACTGCAATTGTCGCTTAAATGAGACCGGCCCAGCGGGAACAGGAAATGGAGTCGCTCATAAAACCCTGCCGCGCTGCCCGTTGCTCTTGAACTGGCGTTCTGGAAGCGCCCATGAAGGCACGTGCCGCAAGCAGCTCTTGCTAGTGTGGAAGGGGCGAGTCGCCGATCGCCAAACCCTATCGAGCAAGGCTACCAACCTTTATGCAGCAGGTTTCCGCACCAAGCCAGCCAGCCGCAGCGAAGAACGCTGCGCTGCTGATTTCGCACATCCTCTCGCCTATTGTCCTGGGCACGCTCTTGCTGGCGCTCTCGCCCTTGCGCGATGCACGCATCAGCTGGGCCGGGGCGATCGTGGCCGCCCTGTTCACCACGGTGATCCCGTGGTTGCTGCTGGTGACGGCAAAACTGCGCGGCAGGGTCACGGATTTGCATGTCACCGTGCGCCGCCAGCGCCACGGAATTTATGCGATGACTTCCGGCTTGATCCTCTGCGGCTTGCTGGTGTTGTGGCTGATGGACGCCGGCGCCGGCATTTTCCGCGAGGTCCTGTGCATGTTGCTGGGACTGCTGGTCGTGGCCATCATCAACATCTGGTGGAAAGTCTCGGTGCACCTGGCTGTGGGCACGTATGCCATCTTGCAAGTTGCCGGGCAGAGCCCGCAACTGACGCCATGGGTGCTCTTGTTCATCGCGGTGCTTTCCTGGTCCCGCATTCGAAGCTTCCAGCACACCGCCACCCAGGTGTGTGGCGGTGTAGCCGTAGGAATAGCCATCCACTACGCGCATGAAGCGATGGCCCTGGTGCTGTACTAGCTACCCGGTACGCTCAGCTTTGCGGTATCCACAAGCCCGGCATACTGCCATCCGGGATTTGATGCCGGACGGCCCACCAGGCATCCGGCTTCCTCGGCAATCAACGCGCCGGCTGCCCAGTCGTACTCCTGGGTGCCGTATTCGGCGTAGGCGTCCAATGCGCCCTCGGCAACGAGGCACAGGTCCAAGGCGGCAGAGCCGATTCGGCGAACGTTGACGTAGTCTTCGAGCATGCCTTCCAAGACGCGGGCCTGGAACTGGCGGCGTTCGGCATCGTAGCCGAACCCGGTGCCGAGAATTTTTGTTGCCGACTCGACTGGGCCGGTGAGCTGGATCAGTTTTCCGGTGCGCAGGTCGTGCTTCCATGCGCCCAGGGACTTGCCCGCGAAATACTCCACTTGCAAGGCCGGGGCAACAATAGCGGCGGCCACCCAGGTTTCGGTGCCGTCCTCTTCCAGCTGGCAGGCTCCTACCGAAGAACAGTAGTAGGCGATATTGCGGACGAAGTTGGTCGTTCCGTCCAGGGGATCGATGCTCCAGCGCACACCGCTGGGGTGGCTCGGCTTGGCGCTGGGGAACTCCTCGCCGGTCAATTCGTCGTTGGGGCGCGAGGTCACAATGGTGGCTCGGATGGCTTCTTCCGAGGCACGGTCGAAATCGGTGACCCAGTCCCCCGCTGCCGACTTGTCGTTGAGGTTGAATTGCGATTCGTCGCGTCGAGAAAGCACCTCGGCGCCGGCAGCGGCGGCGCGGCGCGCCACCAGTACCAGTGGGTCGTGACTGATTGACTTGTCCATGTATTAGCCTTCCGTAGGTGCGGCGAGTGCTGCCTCGCGCGCGGCGTCTGGTCCTTGTTCCAGGAGCACTCCAAAGCCGGCTTCGTCGAGCACCGGAACTCCCAGTGACTGTGCCTTGTCCAGTTTCGAGCCGGCGGCTTCGCCGGCGACCAGGAAGTCGGTCTTCTTCGAGACGCTGCCGGTGGCTTTGCCGCCGCGCACGATAATTGCTTCCTTGGCGGTGTCCCGCGAATAATTCTCCAGCGTTCCGGTCACGACGATGGCAAGGTTTTCCAGATTTTTCGGGATGTTCTCGTCCTGCTCATCTTTCATCTTCACGCCGGCGGCTTGCCATGCGGAGACGATCTCGCGATGCCAGTCCACCTTGAACCATTCCACCAGCGCCTCGGCAATGATGGATCCGACCGAATCGATTTCGCTCAATTCGGCCACGGCGTCGCCAGAGTCCAGGACGGCAAGCAACGCGTCCATGGACCCATAGCGGGTGGCGATGGCCCGTGATGCATTAGGGCCGACGTGGCGGATGGACAGCGCCACCAGCACGCGCCACAGCGGGTTCTCCTTGGCCTTTTCCAGCTCGTCCAGCAGCTTGAGCGTGCTGCGGGTCGGTGCAGATGGCTTTTTGGCGGTGGCCTTGGAATAGAAATACGGGACCAGCTCGAATTTTCCGGTGCCCTCGCCCTTGGAGCGCTTTTCACGCCAGACCTTGACCTCGCCCAGTTCTTCCAGCTTGTCCTTGAGGTTGAACAGCTCTGCTTCGTTATGCAGGGGGCCAGGACCTGCTGGCAGGATGACGCCGCCTTGGGTCTGCGGGTCCTCTCCGGGGCCACTGGTCAACGCGGCGGCGGCTTCATAGCCCAGGGCTTCGATGTCCAGCGCGCTGCGCCCGCCAAGGTAGGCGACGCGTTCGGTGAGCTGCGCCGGGCAGGATTCGGCGTTGAGGCAGCGGATGTCCACATCCCCTTCCTTCGCCGGCGCCAATGGCTGGCCGCAGGATGGGCAGTGGGTGGGCATGACAAAATCGCGCAGGCCGGTGTTGCCTTCACGCAGCGGCAAGACCGGTCCGACGATTTCCGGAATCACGTCGCCGGCCTTGCGCAGGATGATGGTGTCGCCGATTTTCACGTTTTTGGCCTTGACCACTTCCTGGTTGTGCAAGGTGGCACGGGCTACGGTGGAGCCGGCTACGAGCACCGGTTCCATCACGCCAAAGGGGGTGACACGTCCGGTGCGGCCCACCTGGACCTGGATGTCCAGGAGCTTGGTGTGGACCTCTTCCGGAGGGTACTTGTAGGCGACCGCCCAGCGTGGAACGCGGGAGGTGTAGCCCAGTTGTTCCTGGGTGGCCAGGTCATTGACCTTGATGACGATGCCGTCGATGTCATGGATGAGGTCATGGCGTTTTTCGCCATGCTCCGAGATGTAGTCCTTGGCTTCGGCCCGGCTGCCCACGACCCTGCCGTAGGGGGACACCGGAAGGCCCCAGCCGCGCATGAGCTCGTAGGCCTCGGACTGCTCGGCCATCTGGAAGTCGCGGCTCCGCCCCAGGCCGTGGACAAACATGCGCAGCGGGCGCTTGGCGGTCTGTTCGGGATCCTTTTGCCGCAGGCTGCCAGCGGCAGCATTGCGCGGGTTCGCCAAGGGCGCCTTGCCCTGGGCAATCAGCGCTTCGTTATAGGCATTAAAATCATCGGTGGCTATGAAGACTTCACCGCGCACTTCGAATTCGGCAGGCCAGCCCGAGCCGGTCAATTCCTGGGGGATGTCGCTGATGGTCAGGGCGTTGTGGGTGACGTCTTCACCGGTGGTGCCATCGCCGCGGGTGGCGGCGCGCACCAGTTTGCCTTCGCGGTAGGTCAGGTTGAGGGCCAGGCCATCGATCTTGACTTCGCACAGCCACTTGACCGGTGTCTGCGGATGCAGGCGCTCGGCGTTGGCCTGGGCGCGTTCCAGCCACGCGTCGAGTTCTTCGAGCGAGAAAACATCTTCCAGCGAGTACATGCGGCTGGCGTGAGTGACCGAGGCGAAGGCAGCGGAGACCTCGCCGCCCACCTCTTGCGTGGGTGAATCCTGTCCGGCCAGGATCGGATACTGGGCTTCGAGCAACTGCAATTCATGGAACAGCGCATCGTATTCGACGTCGGAAACCAGCGGGGCGTCATTTTGGTAGTACGCGTCGCGGTGGGTGCGGATTTGTTCGACCAGCTGTTCATAGCGGGCCTTGTCAGCTTCCGGCGGAGCATTGGTGGTCTCAACGGGGGTTACGGCATTTTCACTCACGTATCCAATTGTGCCCCACCAGCTGCCAGAATCGCAGGCTTGAAAGCTCAGATCTCCTGTGCGTCCGGCTCCGGATTTCCTGCAGCCACCACGTCGATCACGATCACCGCGATATTGTCCCGGCCACCGGCTTCCAGGGCCGCCCCGGTCAGTACCCGCACTGCTTCGCTGCGGTCCTTGAAGTTCACCAAGATGGTCTGCAGGATATCTTCGGTCAGCTCGCCGGATAGCCCATCGCTGCATAACAGGTAGCGGTCGCCGATGCGCGGCTGCAGCACCGTGACATCGGGCTGGCTTTCGGCACCTGCGCCCAGGGCACGGGTGATCAGGTTGCGATGCGGATGATTGCGGGCCTCGGATTCGGTGATCTGCCCGGCGTCCACCATTTCCTGGACGGCCGAGTGGTCCCGGGTCAGCTGCTGCAGGGCTCCGTCGCGCAACCGGTAGCCGCGGGAATCTCCCACGTTGACGAGCAACAGGTTGGGTATCTCTTCGGCAACCACCGGCAGGGGCGCCGTGCCCGGAGTTGCCGGGTCCCGGTGGTCCTTGAGCATTTCCGGGGTGATCTTGGCGATCACATCGGTGTTGACCTTCATGGAAAAGCTGGAGGTCCACGGTGGCACTGCGGAGATCGGCGCGGTGACATTGTCCCGGCCCTGGTCAGGGGCCTTGATCTGCAGCAGCGCGCACAAGGTGGTGCCGCCGCGGGCTTCCAGGGCTTCGCGGATCCGGTCATCGGCCAATTGGACCTGGCGCTGGACCTCGGCGACGGTGGGCAGCTTGCGCACCGAGGTCTTGTTTGCGAAGGTGCAAATTTCCTGCATGGTTTCGACCGCGAGCTGGCTGGCTACTTCCCCGGCCTCGTGCCCGCCCATTCCGTCGGCCACCGCATAAACGATGTCATGCAGCAAGATGCGGTCCTGGTTCTCGCTGCGGCGCCGTCCAACATCGGTCATTCCAGCGGCAGCCAGGTTGAACGGCACGGGTGTCGGTTCATTATTCATTAGTCAATCACCAGTCCGGCTCCCTCGCCTGGCGAGAGTTCGTAAGGTTGGATGTCGCCAAAGCCGCGCACGGCCGTAATTTCCTGGGCAGTCAGCACAAAGCGGGCATCATTGCGCAGGGTATTAGCGGTCAGGGCATCGGTGAGCACCGAACCGGGTTCGGCCAGCGAGGTGAGACGGGCGGCCATGTTCACGGTCGGCCCGTAGATGTCGCCGAGCCGGGACAGCACCCGGCCCCAGACCACGGCTCCCCGGGTTTGCGGGAACAGCTCGTCCTTGGCCAGTTCGCGGGAGAGCGACAAGGCAATGAGCGCGCCAGCCTGCGGGGTTTCCGCCACGTAGAGCACTTCATCGCCGATGGTCTTGACCAGGCGCCCGCCGCCAACGGAAATGATTTCCGCGCATTTTGCTTCGAAGCGCTGCACCAGCTGGGCGAGGGTTCGCTCGTTCATGCGGCGCGAGAGCGAAGTGTAGGAGACCAGATCCGCGAAGCCCACGGCTCGGGCCAAGGGCAGCGGCGTTCCGCCGTCTGCCTCCGGGCTGTCCTGCTTGTAGGCGGCGACACCGGTTTCCACGCGCAGTGCCATGCGGTGCACTGCCGAGTTCAGCTGCCGGCGCCAGGAGTAGAGGAGCAAATCCTCAATGGCCGGAATGATGTCGGGCAGCATGCTGAACAGCTGGCGGCGGGCCTGGCGGTCGGACATGTTCTGGTTGGCGATCATGTCCTCGACCAGGGCCTCGATTTGCCAGACGACCATGCGGTCGGTCATCTGCCCGACCGAGCGCATCAGCGAAATCGCCGTTTCCTCGGTGAGCTTGCCTTCGCGCACCATGTCCACCATGGTGCCCAGCGCGGCCTTGTCGGCCTTGGTGAAGAACACCTCGTCATCGCCGAGTTCCGGGAAGCCGATGGCGCGCCAGAGCTTGCGGGCGGAGTGCAGGGAAATTCCGGCTTCGGCCGCTACCTCGCGGCGGCGGAACTCGCGCTGGCCGCCGATAAGCCGGTGTTCCAGCGAGGCGACGTTATCGCGCACGGCATCCGGGGTGTGGGCCGGGATGCGCAGCGGGCCCTCCATGGCCTGGGCCAGTTCGAAAATAGGATCGGACTGGTCGGGGATGTCGGCGGCAGGATGCTGACGAGCTTCGCGGGCGGCCTGCGCGGCCGACTGCGGGGAGTCGGCCCGGGGTGGATTGTTGTGCTCGGTGCTCATGCCCCCATGCCCTCACTGTTCGTCGTTTCGGTGTGTGCCGCGTCCCGGCTTCCGCGCAGATTCGCCATGGCTTCCATGGCCAGCGAACGGAAATACGGGACGGATGGAACGTGCGCGATTCGCACATATCCCTGGTTCAAGACGATATCCAAGGTTCCCGCGCGCGTCATCGCATTGTGCTGCTTAGCGTAGGCGACCAGATCGCGAACCGTAAATAATCCTACAGATTGCAGCTGTCCCTGGCTGTAGGCGGACCTGTACATGATCCGCTCGCTGGTCAGCACGATCAGGCTGCGCGTCCAGCGGATCCACGGAACGATGCTCCAGATCAGCACCAAGGCGGCCCAGAGAACCACGGCCACGATCATCCAGACGTCGGCGTTGTCGGCCAGCCAATCGGAGAGGTCATCACGCGAGAGGTAGCCAATGGCGAACGTGCACAAGGCGGTGAGGATGAGAAAGGCGCTGATCGGCTGTCGCAATACTCGGGAGTGCTCGCGAGTTTTGATAATCACTCGCTCCCGTTCATGTAGCGGCAACTTCATCGTTAAGGTCCTCGCCCCTCCTGTCTGGACACAGTTCTTCGGTCTGTGTATTCAATAATAGTCCCGGTGCTAGGCACGATGCTGGTTAGGCATACTTTCCATCGGCGCGCCGCACGTGGTGCACGTCCCCGGCCAGCACATTGGTCCGCTGCCCGTTCCGGTCCTCCAAAACCAGTGCTCCGTCAGGCGCCAGCTGGACTGCGGTGGCTTCCAGGGTTGAGCCGTCGGGGAATTCGACCCGCACCTCGTGGCCCAGGGTGGCCAGTTTTTCGCTGGCCATTTCGCGCAGGGACCGGCCCTCGAATCCCGGCAGCGGCACTTGAACGGACCCGGAGACCTGGCGGAAACCGCGATCGAGGTTCACCAGTTCCTTGAGGTACTCGGCCAGCAATTGGGTGCGGTCGATGGCGTGCGAACTGGCCAGCCGCAGCGACGTGGCCGTGGGAACCGGAAGTTCTTCGCGGCTCTGGTCCACGTTCATCCCGGTGCCAACAACCACCCCGTATCCGGAGCCGGCCGGGACCATTTGGGCCAGGATGCCGCAAATCTTGAACTCCCCGGCCAGCAGGTCATTGGGCCATTTGATGCGGACCGGGACTTTGGCGACGCGTTCTGCAGCTCGGCTCCAGGCCAAGGCGGCCAGCATGGTGTACCAGGACAGCGCTTCGGTGGGAACGCTCGCTCCGGGGGCCATCATCACGCTCACGGTGATCGAGGAGCCGGACGGCGTCACCCAGGCACGGCCGAGCCGGCCTTTGCCTGCTTGCTGGTGCTCCGTGTAGTACACGCTCAGATGGCCAGCCAGGCCCCGGCTGGCCAGATCCGCTAATTCGGCATTCGTTGACCCCGAGGTCTCTTTGAATTCCACCGCTCCGAGCGAAAGCTGCTGAGTGAGCTGGGCAAAACGCGTGGGGTCGATGGCTGCGCGGGCGGCGCCCTGGGAAGTGTCCATAGCTAAAACCCTATGGCACCGGCACGCCGATCCGCTCTTGGCGAAGTCTCCTTAAAGGAATATGTCCTCGACCAGCGGCACGTCGGGGTTGAGCGAATATTTCTCCAGATCCGCCACGCCAGCCAAGTTCAGCACCTGCGAGTCGGTGAAGAAGTTGCCGCTGAGCTTTCGGGGATCGCTGCTCAAAATGGCCATGGCCGCATCGGCAACAATTTGCGCATCGCGGGCGCCCTGGATCATCTTCTGCCCACCGGGCAGATTGCGGATTGCCGCGGTATCAATCAGGGTTTCTGGCCACAGCGAATTCACGCCAACGCCTTGGTCCTTGAGCTCTTCGGCCAATCCAAGGGTGGTCAGGGACATGCCGTACTTGGCCATCGTGTAGGCCAGGTGCTCCCCTGCCCAGCGCGGGTCCAGATTCAGCGGTGGCGACAGCGTCAGAATATGGGCGTGCTGCGAGGCGCGAAGGTAGGGCAGCGCGGTTTTGGATAGCAGGAAGGTTCCGCGCACGTTGATGTCCTGCATCAAGTCATAGCGCTTCATGTCCACTTGCTCGGTCTTGGCCAGGTTAATCGCCGAGGCGTTATTCACCACGATGTCGATGCCGCCGAAGGTGGCCACGGCTTCGGCCACTGCGCGTTGCACGTCCTCGTCGATGCGCACATCGCCCACCACTGCCAGGCCGCGTCCGCCGGCCTGGTTGATTTCTTCAACTGCGGTGTGAATGGTGCCTTCGAGGCTGGGATGCGGGTCGCTGGTTTTCGAGAGCAGCACGACGTTGGCTCCGAGTGCTCCGGCTGCTTTGGCTATGGCCA
Source organism: Glutamicibacter sp. FBE19 (assembly GCF_015524875.1). Taxonomy (NCBI): domain Bacteria; kingdom Bacillati; phylum Actinomycetota; class Actinomycetes; order Micrococcales; family Micrococcaceae; genus Glutamicibacter; species Glutamicibacter sp. FBE19. The sequence goes on from NZ_JACKQN010000002.1 coordinate 375,809, forward strand.
ATCCGATGCCGCGGCTTCCGCCGCTCATCAAGATGGTGCGGTTCTTGAGGCTCGCCGCGACCGGGGCGAGTTCAGTGCGGGGTTCACTAGTCATGTGATACAGATTACGCGAACTCCCCCGGCTAAGCTACTCTTCAGTAACTTATTCTGGCGTGCCACCCACTGGATATTGGCCCATTTTGTAAGTTTCCTACAACCAGAAGTCCTGTTTACCCAGCTAGACTGACTTGGATGGCATTTTTCTTGTGCTATTCCTACACATTGAAAACAACTCGAGGGAGTCGAAGGCATGACGCAGGGCAGAACCGAGGCAGACGAAGCAATCGACCTGTCCACCACCGCCGGCAAGCTTGCTGAATTCCGCCGCCGCCAGAAGCTCTCTGAAGCACCTAGCGGCCAGGCAGCAATCGAAAAACAGCACTCCCGCGGAAAGCACACCGCCCGTGAACGCATCGAAATGCTCATGGACGAGGACTCCTTCGTGGAATTCGATGCCCTCGCTGTTCACCGCTCCACTGCCTTCGGCATGGAAAAGAAGAAGCCAATGGGCGATGGCCTGGTTTCCGGCTACGGCACCGTTGATGGCCGCCTTGTCGCGGTCTACTCCCAGGACTTCACCGTCTACGGCGGCTCGCTGTCCCAGGTCAACGGCGAGAAGATCGTCAAGGTCCAGGAATTCGCGCTGCGCAATGGCTGCCCGGTAGTAGGCATCCTCGACGGCGGCGGCGCCCGCATCCAGGAAGGCGTGGCCTCCCTGGCCATGTTCGCCGACATCTTCCGCAACAACGTCCACGCCTCGGGCGTGGTCCCGCAGATCTCGCTGATCATGGGCCCATCGGCCGGTGGAGCCGCCTACTCCCCTGCCCTGACCGACTACGTGATCATGGTTGACAAGACCAGCCACATGTTCATCACCGGGCCAGATGTCATCAAGACCGTCACCGGCGAAGAAATCGACATGGAAACCCTCGGCGGCGCGCGCCAGCACAATGCCAACACCGGTACGGCAACGTACCTGGCCAGCGACGAGGAAGACGCTGTGGAGTTCTGCAAGGAACTGCTGGACTTCCTGCCCTCCTCCAACCTTTCCGATGCCTTGATCGCGGAGTTCGATGAAGAGCTGGAAATCACCGCGGATGACCTGGCACTGGATACCTTGATTCCGGATTCCGCAAACCAGCCTTATGACATGCGCAAGATCATCGAATCCGTCGTCGATGACGCGCACTTCTTCGAGATGCAGTCGCTGTACGCGCCGAACGTGATGATCGGCTACGCCCGCGTCGAAGGACGCACCGTGGGCATCGTGGCCAACCAGCCAATGCAGTTTGCTGGCACCTTGGACATTGCCGCCTCGGAAAAGGCAGCCCGCTTTGTGCGCAACTGCGATGCCTTCAACATCCCGATCCTCACCTTCGTGGACGTACCCGGCTTCCTGCCTGGCAAGGACCAAGAATTCCAGGGCATTATCCGCCGCGGTGCGAAGCTGCTCTACGCCTACGCCGAGGCCACCGTGCCGAAGCTGACCGTGATCACCCGCAAGGCCTACGGCGGAGCGTACATCGTGATGGGTTCCAAGAAGCTCGGTGCGGATTTGAACCTGGCCTGGCCCACCGCGCAGATCGGCGTGATGGGCGCGCAGGGCGCAGTGAACATCCTGTACCGCCGCGATCTTGCGGCAGTGGAAGCCGAAGGCGGAGACGTCGAGGCCCGCCGCAAGCAGATCGTCGACGACTACGAGGCCGAGCTGCTCAACCCGTACCAGGCCGCCGAGCTGGGCTACGTGGATGCGGTCATCGCCCCGAGCGACACCCGCGTGCAGCTGGTTCGCGGATTGCGCGCACTGCGTGAAAAGCATGCAGTGCTGCCACCGAAGAAGCACGGCAACATCCCGCTGTAGCCAGGGCCCGTACCGCCTATTCGAGTACTAACGAGGAGCAAAGCCAATGGAACAGGACACCGCGACGCCTGCCGCCCCGCAGATCCAGGTGACCAAGGGCAATCCCAGCGCCGAGGAACTGGCAGCAGTCACCGCATTGCTGTGCGCCTTGGGCAATGCACCTGCCGAGCAGCCCGACGAAGCGGCACCAGCCAAGAAGCGCGTAACGCGCCTGCGCAAACGCCGCGCGCTCACCCCGCGCCTGGGCTGGACCGTCGGACGCCGCTAAAGGCCCATTGCCGATGCAGCAGACCAAGTGAGATGGCTTGTTGTTCCCCGAGGGAACAACAAGCCATCTCATTTTTGAAGCGCTGCACGCTGCCTATTCGTCGTCCGGGATTCCGGCCTCAAGCATGTCCAAGTCTGCCCGGGTGACCAAATGCGAACTCACCGCATGCTCAACGAGCCGAGCCTTGCGATTGGTGGCCAGTTTTCCTGGCCCGCCACGCAATCCGGCAATGCCGGCTCGATCCAATTTGTCGCAGACATTATCGAGCTTGCGATTGAACTTGGTGATGCCCCAGCCAAGGCGCTCGGCCGCCGCGGCGCTGGTGGGGATGGCACTGAGCCCAGTCCCGTCGCGTTTAAGCATCGGCTCGCTGAGGGCAACGATCAAGGCCCTTTGCGCCTGGGTCAAAATCACCGGCCCGATGGTGGTCTCCCCATCGCTGTCGCTATCAACATGGTCCTGTCGGAACGCCGGCTGGGCCACATGGATGGACAGCTCATAGGTGGTCGGTCCGGCGGTGAAAACCACCGACACCCGGTTCAGCACCAGGGGCAGGCTGGACTGCGGGGAAAGCCAGGCTTGCAGTCCACCAGTCTTATCCGCAATGGTGGCAGTCAAGCGGGTGCCAATATTGTTCAGCCACCACAGGCCAGCATGTTTTGAAATAGTCAGGAACTGGCGGTGAAGGTAGGGGTTTTCATCAATTGCCAAGTCGCCTTCGCGTCCGATGACAAAGGTCTTATCCTCTACTACTGGATAGTACTGGCCGCAATACTCAACGTAGAGCTCGTTCAAGGATTTCGCCTTCTCTCCCGATCATTAACCCGTACAGAACTTTGACGCATCGGAGATGCGGCCGTCATCGCGAACCAGTTTGACTTCGATGCACGTCTGTCCGCCTTCAGCAATAGCGGTCGTCGCGCTGGTTGACTTGGTCTGCTGGACTTCGCCCTTATCCGTTGCCGTGATAGGCGCCCACCGGTAGAAATCACCCTGGTTAGGTTCCGGGTTTTCCCAGCGGAAGGTCACTGTCTCACCCACCGTAGAGTACTTGAAATTTTCCACCATCGGCACGGTGCCGCCCAGCAGGGGATCTTTTGGATCGCCGGAAGCGGTGATGGGAAGTCCGCCTTCAGTGGTTCTTTCATCCTGCGGCAGCAGCCGATTGACCGCCACTGCACCGCCAATCAGCAAAACCAGGATGATCCCGACAACAATGAATATTTTCGGGAAACTCCTAGCTTCATTTTCCGCCGCTGGCGCGTCGGCCTGATCCCCAGCAGGCGATTGCGAGGAATCCGCGGCGTCGCTGGGGGCAGCAACAAATCGCTCGGCCACCTTGGGCTTGGCGGGCCTGCTGCTGCCCGAATCCTTGGGACGCTGCCCCGGAACGAAGGAAATCATCGGGCCTGCCGACAGCGGGCGCTGGGCGTCGCTGATCGAGGTGACGCTCCGAACGCGGGTTGCCTCTCCTTCCTCTTCCGGAGCCGCCTCAGCAGCGGGATCTTCCATCACCTCGAACTCGGTGACGGAAAAACCCAACTCCATTTGGATCCGCTGCAAGGTCCGCGCAAGTTCTGCGGCCGTGCCAAATCGGCTCTCTGGATCCTTGGCCATGGCTACCGCCAGGGCCTGATTCAGCGAATCCGGGATGTCGGCCCGGGTCAACGCCCGCAGCTGGGTGTTGCAGATTCGCTCGATGAGGACTGCTTGCGAATTGTCCTGTCCGGGATGCACAAAAGGCGAGTGCCCGGCCAGCACCGTATAGATGGTGGCGCCCAGCGAGTAGACATCCATGCGCACCCCCGGCGGGAGGCCCTCTTCAAAGGCCTCAGGTGCCGACCATGGCACGGACATCCCGGCAGCATGGGACCCCACGGTGCCCGAAATGCCAAAGTCGGTCAATGCCGGGCGGTTGTAATCGGTGGTCAGCACGTTGGCCGGCTTGATATCGCGATGCACGATGCCCGCCAAGTGCGCGGTGTGCACCGCAGAGCAAAGCTGGATTGCCAGGGTCAGCGCCTCATCAACGCTGAGCACGCCGCGGCGGTACCGGGCATCAAGGGAGGGACGGGAGCAATACTCCATCGCCAGGTACGAGCGGCCATCCTCGGTGGTCTCCGCCTGATAAATGGTCACAATGTACGGATGCGACGAGAGCTGGGCCATCAAGTTGGCTTCAGTTTCAAAGAGCTTCCGGGCATCGTCCTTGCTGACATCAGCCAGGAGCACCTTGATGGCCACCTTGCGCTGGGGCCGATGCTGTTCGTAGAGGTACACGTCGGAGAAGCCGCCGGTACCCAGTGGCTTGACCAGGGTGAAACCGGGGATCTGCGGCGCGGGCGACGAGGGGCGCCGTGGGCTCACGGCAGATCCTCGAAACGCAGGCTGACACCATCGCCGAGGTCCGCCACATCGCCGCTTTTCAGCATGACTTCCTGGTTCTTGGAGAGGCGTCGCGGTGCCTGGCCCTCACGCAAAAGCATCGTTCCATTGGTCGCGCCCAGGTCAACGAGCTGCACATGCCAGCCTTCCAAGCGCACCAGCAGGTGCGAGCGGGAAATATCGCCGCTCGGGCTGTCAATCTGCAGCAAGCGCGGTGGATTCGGTTCCTTGACCGCCGAGGCGCTGGGCTGGCGGCCCAGCACCACGGACCGGTTCAGTTCATGCGAATACTCGCGGATGCCCCCGCGGTCGCGCACCGTCATGCGGCCCATAGCCGGCTTGCGAACCTGGTGCGCCGGACCGGACAGGGTTGCCCCGCAGGTATGGCAGGTGGAGGCCGTCGGCGGGTTGGGGTGGCGCTGTTCGCAGGAACGCGCCAAGATGTACTCGGTGGGGCCGGAATGGCTGTCATCGCCGGCCTCTGGTTCTGGTCGTGGCGGGGTTTGGGGCTTCATGGCCTTGATCCCGCGAATGATCGTGTGCTCATCCGCCGCGGAAGCCGAGGTGGCGGCAGCACGAGATTTGATGATCGTATCCAGATCGTCGCCGTCACCGGTTTCGTATTCGGTGCCGGTTGCTCCGCGGATGCCCAGCAGCTGGCTAGCCAGCGAGAATTCGGCGGAGTGCAGGTGCTGCTCGTAGTCCTCCGGGTCCTGGGTCTGTTCGTTCACCCCGGAAGAGGTGTGCCCGCGATCCGAAGAAGGAATGAAGGTGTCTTCGTTGTCGGCGTCCTGCGCGGCAACCTTCTTGGCCTTGGCTTCCGTATGCTCTGCGGCCAGCGGCCCCTGGGCAGCAGGCGCCGCTGGCTTTGCAGCCTGGCTCGGGCTTGCGTCCTTGGCGGGTGCAGGTTCCTGGACGGGCGCAGGCTTCTGAGCTGCGGCAGGAGCACTAGGCGCACCAGGTGCTTCAGGCTTTGGCTCTTGTGCAGCTATTTCTTCCGTGGCCGGAGCAGGATCTGCTGCTGCCGCTGGGGCCGGCTTGCTGTCCGCCACCGGAGCGCTGGTTGGCGCCGGGGCTTCCGGCACCTCGGGCTTCGGAGCCTCGGCAACGCTCTTCTGCTCGGACGCCGCAGGAGCGCTCGCTGGGGCCGGCTTGCTGTCCACCACCGGAGCACCGGCAGGCGCCGGGGCTTCCGGCACTTCGGGCTTCGGAGCCTCGGCAACGCTCTTCTCCTCGGACTGGGCGGGAGCCTTGTCCGCGCTCGAGGCAGCAGCTGCAGAAGCGGCAGCCGATGCATTTGCTGCTTGCTTGGCACGCTCCGCTGCAGCTGGGGATGGGCCTTGGCCGCTATCCCACGACAGTGCTGAAACACGGACAATGCCTTCTTGGATTGGCAACGCCGCGGCCTCGGTGGAAGTTTCGGCGGCAGCGCCCAGCGTCCAGCCTTGCGAGTCAGCCAGTTGGCGCTCAGCCCAGGTGGCAATGCCAGCGCCACTGACCAATTCTTCGCCCTTCAGGCTACGCGAGCGCAATTCGAGGCTGCCGCGCAATACCGTGTGCGGCGCGGCTTCCCGGGAGACGAGGGCAAAATTTGGCAGGGATGCGATATTCATCTGGTAAATGGACAGCAGCTCGGAGAGCAACGACTCGACGGTGACGGCATCTTGGAGCTTGTCCCAGAAGGCGGTTACTTGCTCGGTGCTGGTGTCAGCAGGCAGAAGTACGGCATGCTCGTCATTGACCAGGGCGTACCATTCGCCGGGGATGTAACGCAGGCTGTTCATGATGTCTCCTCTGTGTGGCTCATGGTCGATAGTCGCGGGACGGTCACTTCGACGTCGTCTGGATGCCCGTATTGAACGTCGGCTACGATCACGCTGATATTATCGCGTCCTCCGGCGGTGAGGGCTGCTTGGACCAATTCTTCGGCAGCCTGTTGCGGGTCCGGGAAGTACGCCAGAATCTCTTCTATTTTTTCATCGCCCACTTCGCTGCTCAAGCCATCTGAGCACACCAGGATCCTTTCCGTGCCCGCAACGGGCAAAAGCCAGAAGTCCGGATGGCTATCGGCATTGATGCCAAGGGCACGGGTAATAACGTGGCGGCGCGGGTAATTGGCAGCTTCGTCCGGGCTCAGCTGACCGCTGTCGACCATTTCCTGGACTTCCGAGTGATCGATGCTGACCTGTTGCAGCTGGTCATGCGACCACAGATAGGTACGCGAGTCGCCGACATTGAAGACCAGGAGCTGGGGCTGCGCCGCTGCTGTGCTGGCCATTTCATCCACCAGCACCGCCCCGGTGAGGGTCGTTCCGGCCCGGCCAGCGCCCACGTCGATGATCTGCTGATCGGTGCGCTCAAGCAGCGCCCCGAGCTGGTCCGGATCAGTGCGCCCAGGCACGGTGCCCAGCCCCTCGCCAAGCAGCTTCAGGCACAAGGCGCTGGCTACTTCGCCGGCTTCATGCCCGCCCATGCCATCGGCGATGGCGACCAGCCGGTCCGTGGCCAGCAGGCTGTCTTCATTCAACGCACGGCGCAGCCCGCGATCGGTGGCGTAGCCGTATCTGAAGCTCGGGACAGTGCTGGGTGCCGGGCCGTTCAAGGTTGCTCCACGTGGAAGTACCTGTCGCCCAGGTAGACAGTCTGCCCGGCCAAGGCCTGTTCGGGTTTGCCCGGTTCCAGTGCGCGAACCGCGCCCTGTGCGTCAACAATGGATGAGCCATTGGCCGAACCGCGGTCGGTGACCCAAATGCAGCCGGCACCGGGCTGAACCAGCAGGTGGGTTTTGGACACGCTGCGCTCGGGATCATCCAGGACAACCAGTCGCACGCCGATGTCGCCCTCGCCGTGCGAGGGGTTGCGACCGAGCAGAATAGTGCCATCGAGCTCGATGCACTTCTGGTCATCAAATTCCAGGTGCAGGCCCGCAGGCGCTGCGGAACGAATTCGGGTGTAGCCTTCTTCTTCATCCGCGTCGGCGCCCGAAACGTGCTGGTCAGAGAGCTCGGCCTGCGGTTGTGGTTCTGGTTGTGGTTCTGGCTGTGGTTCTGGCTGTGGTTCTGGTTCTGGCAGTGGAGACCGGACGGCTCCTGGCACCGAATCGATGACGGCCACCTCCTTCTCCAACGGACCGTCGGTCTTCTGGACCGGGACGTTGGTGACGGCCGGAGCCTGCTCAGCCGCTGGCTGTCGGACATTAGCCACCGCCGAATCCTGCCCTGCTGCCGGCTGCGGGGCAAATGATTCTGGCCCTTGCTTGCCGCCAGTGCTCAGTGGATCACGTCCGGCCTTGATATCCAGAACCAATGTGCCTGCGGCCTTGTCGTGCCATCCCTGCTTTTTTCCATTGGAATCGAACTGGTTGGAAATGACCATCAGGATGGAACCGGCCAGGGGAATGATGCCGGCGACAGCAATCAGCAAGCGGCGGCCAATGGTTTTGCCCCAACCGGGGGCACCGCCTTCGAGGTTCGTGGTGCGCACGCCCAGAACGAGGTTGCCCGGGGTCTTGCCAGCGGTGGCTTCCCACCACCACACGAACACCGTGTAGGCCAAAGAGAGCAAGGCATACGTGGCATAGATTCCCATGATGTCGCCCATGACTTCTGGGACGGTGAGGGCTTGGAGCATCTTGGCTGAGATCATCGGCAAGAAAATCACCGAGAGGATCAGCACGGGCACCATATCCACCAGCCATGACAGCAGTCGTTGGGTGGTCGTGGCGTCCACCAAGTTCATTTTCACTGCCATGGGAATTTCCTACTCTTCCGTTTGAATGTTCTTGCTGTGATGACTGTCTTGGCCGCCAATTCGTGGATCAGCGAACGCGGCGAGAAGTTCACCCGCATACGCCTGAAGAAGCTCAGCGGCTCTTGCATCTTGCGGGTATGCGCCATCACTTCATCCCAGTACTTCTGCACCTGTTCCTCGGTTGGTTGCTCGCGAGAGAAGTTCGCGGCGTCGGCCTGTTGGGACAACGTGGCTACCGATGATGCCAGGGCGGGGAATCCGGTGGCAAGCACCGCAGCATTTTCCCTGCGGGTCGCACCGTTGGCCGTGGCTATCCGGTGGTCGGTGGCGTAGCTCAGCAGTTCCTGCCAGCCACCGCTCATGCGTTCAGCCCGGTTTCCGGTACCTGAGCGTTTTTTGCGGCGTTGAAGTTTCAACAGCGCAATCAGCGCCAGCGGCGAGAGCAGAATCAGCAGGGAGCCAAGCGAAATGCCTGCCACCTTGATCACCATGCCCCAGCGTTCCCAGAAGCTCTTGGGCTCCTCCTCGATTTCCTGGGGCTCGGGTGCAGTCTGCGGAGGCAGGTCCGCTTCGTCCTGGGCCGGCGGAGGCGGCTGCAGCACCTGGGGCTGCGGCACCGACTTCGGTTCCTGCTCTGGCGGGGTAGGCTGCTCATCCTCATTTGGCGTGGGGTTGAAAGCTACCCATCCCTCCCCCTCGAAGGCGATTTCCACCCAGGCGTGAACATCGGAACCGGTCAGGTTCACGGCTTGGTCGGGACGGTATTCTTCGGGATAGAAGCCCATGACCACACGTGCTGGCATGCCTTGCTCGCGTGCCATCAAGGCCATGGCCACCGCATACTGCTCATCGTCGCCAATCATCTGGTCGGCATCCAGCAGGCTGGTGATGCGCCCGGCTCCGTGTCCGGAAAGCGAAGGGACCTGGCCCTCGGTTCCATTGGAGAAGAATCCGGTTCCCGACAGCGTCGCTTCCAGGCCGCGCGCCCGTTCCAGGTCGCTGCGTGCGGACCCGGTAAAGTCCGCGGCCTTGGCTCCAGCTATCGCTGGCACGTTGGCCAATTCCGGCATGCGCAATTGCGCGAAGTCCAGCTTGGCAAGCTGTTCATCCGTTGGCTGGGCCGGGAATTGCACCTTGGCTGTGTAGGAATCGCCCTTGCGCACTCCGGTGGAGCTCAGCACGCTTTCGGAGGTATCGGAGTAGAACAGCGATCGGGCCAGTTCGTCTTCGCGGGCTCCGGTGATGTCCATGCCCAGCAATTTTCCGCCGGCAGGAACCCAGACTCCGTCATAGTCTTCGATTTTAATGGCCAGATCGGCCGTTTCGCGCCCCTCGGCTGAATCCGTGGAACGGATATCGCTGGCATCGCCGACCGGGGAGAAGCTTCCGCCGGCGGCCGGGTCCACGTTCGCCACCATGCCGTTGTAGGAATCCAGCGCCGCCAAGCGGATGCGCTGGCCTTTGGGAAGGCCTGTAACGGTCAAGAGGGTGTCATCGGCCATGGTTTTCACATATTTGCGGAAACGGGTCAGCGGGCTGGGGTAATCGTAGAGATCCACCGGTGGTTCCAGCGCATCGCGCAGCACTTGGCGGGGGTTTTCCGGGGCCAGGATCGGGGTGGCTGCCGCGGTGATGGTACCCGCGCCGGCCAGTACCAGCGCCCCGGCGATCACACGGCGCACGAGCAGCTGCTGGCCGCCGCGTGATTCTCCGTGCCCGGCCTCCAGCCCATTAAAGGCGCCGGTGATCCGCGAGGACATGAAGGTTCGCCACGCTAGCCAGCCCACCAGCACGGCGATCAAGGCCACGCCGCGGGCAATCGGCAGCGGCACGTCGCGGGTGCCGAAGGCGATTCCCAGGACGAACATGGCCAAGAGCGGGATCAGCGTCCAGTACGGCGAGCGCAGCCGCCAAGCAACCAGTCCGGCCAGCACCGCGGTGAGCAAGGTGGAGAAGAACGCCACAATGAGCACCCCGCCGTAGGTTCCCACCGGCGGGGCGACGGTGAGCATGTCCTTCCAGCTGAAGACCAGTCCGGCCAGCAAGGTGCGCAGCGAAGATGCCGTTGGCAGAACGCCGAAGGCCGCTTCACGCGGTGTTGCCAGCGGGGTGCCCAACAGCAGGTAGAGCAGCGCAAAGATTCCGACGGTGCGCCAGGTGCCCCAGCGGAAATAGACATTCGCCCAGGCCAGAGCAAGGCCGGCGAGGATGCCACCGGCAGCAGCCAGCATGAAATTGGGGCTGGCGCCATAGGCATCAAGCAGACCCAGGGCACCAAGCAGCAGCGCCAAGGCCAGGCAGGCGGCATCAACGCCAAAACGCCACAGCGGGAGCTTGTTCATGCCACCGCCTTTCGCAGCATCAAGCCCAGTTCATCAAGTTTTCCCAGGCTGAGAACGGTCAATTCGCCAATATTCGAACGGGTCGGCTCGATCCCCGACTCGCAGCGGATCGCGATGGCCCGCACCCCGGCGGGCACGTGCATCCAGGCCGCGCGCAGGGCCTTGGCGCTGGTGCGGGTGCCGGTCAGGAAAAACACCACCGAGGCCCCTGGCACGGTATCGGCGGTATGGCGGACCACGTCCACGAGATTCTCGCGCAGTACCGGGGCGGCTTCAATGCGGGTCAGCCCGTCCATCATCATCCGGCCGCTGTCGGTGCGCACCGGCCCTTCCTGGGTGAGGATGGCCAATTTGCGCTGCTCGGCGACAGCCTGCTGGCCGATGGAGGCAGCCACCGAAACCGCCAGCTCGAAGTCTTCTTCGGCGTGGGCTTCGGAGTACTCCTCCAAATTGGTTGAAAGGCTCAAGGCCAGATGGGAGCGCCGGGTTTCCTCGAACTGGCGAACCATCAGCTGGCCGGTGCGTGCCGTGGACTTCCAGTGGATGTGCCGGCGGTCATCGCCGGGCTGGTAGTCGCGCAGTGCATGGAAGGAGACGTCCGAGTTGGACAGATCCGAGGTGGGCATGCCTTCGAGGTCGCGGATGAAGCCTGCGGAGGAACCATCGAGCCCGGTGGTTTTCGGATGGATGAACAGCTCGTAGGTTTCGGTCCACTTCACCTGGCGGCGCAGAATCGCGAAGGGGTCCTGGCGCACCGAGCGCACCGGTCCGACGTTGAGCACCTGGCGCCGCTGGGTGGGAATCGTGAAGAGTTCTTCATGCTCCTGCGCAGTAGCCAGGCGCGGGATCCGGAAGGCGGTGGCACCGTGGCCTACCGGCAATTCCATCATCACCGGGGCTGCACTGCGCGATGCCTTGTTGGTGACCTGCAGGGCGCCCACAGCCCGGTCCCCTACCGCGACACGGGTGCGGTGGAGATCCAGCTGCACGCTGAAGTCGTTGCGACCGAGGATGAAGCCGACGGCGGCCAGCAGCAAAACGGTGGCCATGAATGCGCCGAGGACCGCTTCCTGCCAGCCGAAGACGGCGCCGAGGATCCACAGGAGAACCGTGGTTCCCAGCACGGCGAAGCCCAAGGGCGAAATCACCGAGCCCAGCGGGCCGATGAACCGGTCGCTGTAGGTGCGCGCCCTGCTGGCGGCGGGGCGCAGATATTCGCGCAGGACCTGCAGGGCTTCGCTGGCCATGCTCAGCGATTGGCCTGCCCTGCGGTTCAGCGCGCTGCGCCGGGAGGAACGCCTGGCTTTTCGGTTCATTAATGCGCTTCCTGGCCGGAGCCGGAGTCCTGGTTTTCCGCCGCCGCTGCCGAGTCTTCGCTTCCGCGGCGGGTCGGGGCGGGAACCTTGGCGAGCACCGAGGTGATGACCTGGGATGCGGTGGTGCCGGTGAACTCGGCTTCCGGATCCAGGACCAGTCGGTGGGTGAAGATGTGCGGGGCCAGTTCCTTGATGTCATCCGGGAGCACGTAGTTGCGCCCCTGGCTGGCGGCCCAGACCTTGGACGCGCGCACCATGGCCAGCGCGCCACGCACCGAGACGCCCAGGCGGGTTTCGGGTACCTCGCGGGTCAGCTCGCACAGCGCGGCCACATAGTCGAGCACCGCGGCATCCACGTGCACGGTGGTGGCCAGCTGCGCCATTTCCACCACGGCCTCGGTGGTGATCACCGGGCGCAGGCTGGCCGAGCGGTCGCGCTGGGCGCTGCCCGAGAGCAGGGCCACGGTGGCGGCGCGATCCGGGTAGCCGATGGAGGTCTTGATCAGGAAGCGGTCCAGCTGGGCTTCGGGCAGCCGGTAGGTGCCGGCCTGCTCGATCGGGTTCTGGGTGGCGATCACCATGAAGGGGCGGGCCTGCGGGTAGGTCACGCCATCGACGGTGACGCGTCCTTCTTCCATGACCTCCAGCAGCGCCGACTGGGTCTTTGGCGAGGCGCGGTTGATTTCATCGGCCAGCACCAGGTTGGCGAAGATCGGGCCATGGTGGAATTCGAACTGGCCGGTGCGCTGGTCGTAGATGGTGATGCCGGTGACGTCCGAGGGCAGCAGGTCGGGGGTGAACTGGATGCGCGAGTTGCTGCCCTTCACGGTGGCGGCCAGCGAGCGGGCCAGCATCGTCTTGCCGGTGCCCGGCGCGTCTTCGAGCAGCACGTGCCCCTCGGAAAGCATGGCAGTCAGCACCAGCTTGATGGTCTGGTCCTTGCCCAAGACGGACTGGCCCACATTGGAGACCAGGGTGGAGAAGGTATCGCAGAACCAGCTGGCCTGCTCGGTGCTCATGGTCGTTGGCATAGTGCCCTTTCAGTGCATTGCGCTGCGCTCGCCGCGCGTGGCTAGAAGGTGGTCTTGTTGGATTGCGTGCCATCGATGACGGCGTAGTACGGCTCGGACCAGCCCGGCTCGATCACGCAAGGCAGGTCCGCGGAGGCCCGGCCGTTGCCGTTGACGTTGAAGGTCACGTTGTTATCGGAGAACATGCCGCCGGAGTGGTAGCACTGGGCCAGATAGGTATGCGTGCCTGGCGCGAAGTTGTAGAGCTCCACGTGGTACTTGTAGCAATCCGGGTCGCAGGTGGAATTCGAGTAGCCGTTGTAGTTCGGCCCCTTGGACAGGGTCACCGAACGGGCCGGCTTCGGGTTGGTCTTTTCGGTCTTGGACCAGGAGCGCGACTGCCCAGCGTTATCGCTGGCGATGACCTTGATGGTGCGATCGGTGGAGTAGCCAAGGCCGGTCACCTTTTGCGTGCCGTCATTCTTGGTATTGTTTCCGCCGATCTTCACGGTCTGGCTGACGGTGCGGCCATTGTCCTCGCCTGCATTGGTGTTCCAATTGAAGGTGATCCAGTCATCTCCGTGCGAAGCGGAGATATTGGCGTTATCGCGCAACGGGCCGTAGGCGCTTTCCTGGTTGCTGGCCGGGCTCGGCGACGCCGCGCCGGCAGCGTTGAGCGCCCGGACGCGCCAGGTGTGGGCGGTGCCGTTCGATCCGGTGTCGATCACCGCGCCGGGGCCGCCGAAGGACTTCCATGCCCCGCCGTCGGTGGAGTACTGGTATCCGGTGATCTTCGAGCCGTTGGATCCCGGAGCCTGGAAGTTCAGCTGCACCATCCGGTAGGCGCCGGTGGCCTTGGCGGCCACCGACGAGATGGTCTTGGGCCGCCCGTAGGGGGTGACCGCTGCCGAAGGCGAGCTCTGTGCAGAGGCGCCGACCCGGTTGCTCGCGGCAATGGTGAAGGTGTAGGAGCCGGAGGTGCTCAAGCCGGTGACGCTCTGGCTGCGCTGGTCGGCCGAGATCGAGCCCACGGTCTTGACCAGGGTGCCCGACTTGAATACGCGCAGGGTGTACCCGGTGATCGGTGCACCGTTGTTTCCCGGTGCAGTCCACGCCACGTTGACCACGCCGCCGTCCACCGCGGATTCCTTGCGGGCCGCGGTCGGCGCCGATGGCTTGAACGGCTTTCCGGCCGGGGTGACCGCAGCAGAGTAGGCGCTGAAGACCGAGGGCTTTGCGGCCTTGTTGACCGCGCGCACCCGGACTTGGTAGTCCGTGCCGTTTTTCAGGCCCTTCCAGACGTACGAGGTTCCGGTGATTCCGGTGACCTGGGTGATCCCGTTGCCGGGGGCCGGGGAGATTTCCAGCGTGTAGCTCTGGATCGCCGAACCGCGGCTGACCGGAGCGGTCCACTTGAACGCGGCCTGCGTATCGCCGCTGGTGCCGGTCGGCGCAGCAGGCTGCTCCGGCTCGACATCCGGGCGCGCATCGGCGGACTGGGCTGAGGCCGGGGATTCGCCGACCGCATTGGTGGCGGTCACGGTGAAGTTGTAGACCTTGTCGTTGGTCAAGCCGGTGATGGTGCAGGTGGTGGTGGCGCACTGCTGGGTGTGCCCGCCGCCGGTGACGGTGTAGTGCGTGATGGCCGAGCCGTTGTTGGCTGGCGGATCCCACTGCAGCACGGCCTTTTCATCGCCGGTGGATTGCACGCGTGGCAGGCCCGGTGCTTCCGGTGCGCCCTTGACGTTCAGGGTCACGGTGCCGATGACGTTGCGGGCCACATCCTCGGTGACATCGCCAATGGTGTATTCCACGCGCATCGTTCCCACGAAGTCGTCCTTCGGGGTGATCGCCACCTTGTCGCCCTTGACCTCGACATTCCCGGTGTCCTGCAGGGCGCGGGCATTGATCAGGCGCAACGGGCCCTGGTCGGCATACGGGTTGTGGTCATTGGCCAGGACGTCAACCACTTCGGTTTTGCCCTGGGCGGCATCGGCGACGTTATCGGCCACTGCCACCGGCAATTCGCGGTTGGAGCCGGTGACGGTCACCCTCATATTCGCTGCCACCGGCGGGTTCACCCCGTCGCTGACCGTCACCGAGACGGTGCCGCTGGTGCCCTTGGGCGTGGAGGCGTCGGCGCTGACCTTCAGCGTGTGGCCATCCACCAGCTGGGCGTCAACACCCTGGATTTCCACCGAGCCGACAGCGAACTTCAGCTTCGGGACATCTTCTTCATTGGCGTCGTTGGCGGCCATGCGAAGATCCAGGAGGGCAGGTTCCTCGCCCTGTCCGACGGACAGCGAGTTGGACTGCAGCGTTGGCGCGAAGTTCTTCTCGTCGGGCTGCTTTTCTTCCTCTTCTTCCTCTTCTTCCTTGCTCTTGCCGTCCTCGTTCTGGTCTTGTTCTTCGTCGCTATTGTCCTGGCCCGGGGCCGGGGTGACGTTGATTGGCACGGTGAGCTTGGACTTCAGGCCCTTTTCATCGTCAGGTCCCTCGCCGTCGGTCACCTCGAAGCTCACCGTGGCCGAACCGTCGAAATCAACCGGTGCGCGGAAGGAGAGCTCGGTGGCGGATTTGACCAATTCGCCATCGTTTTCCGGCATGGAGGCCACCGATTCCTCGGTGGTCAGCCGCGGGCTGCGCCCCTCGCGGACCAGAACCAGGTCTTCGAGGTTCAGCGGCAGGGTTTCACCGGCCTGCACTTCGAGCTTCAGGCCGCTGCGCAGGATCGGGCGGGCGCCAGCGGTTCCCGGAACATGCACGAAGGCGGTGGAGGTCAAGCCATCCGCGTCTTCCAATGAATAGGCAATGACCTGGGGCTGTTCACCGGCGGTGATCGCCAGGCCATCCTCGGTCACCTTGGCGCTGCCCGGGTTATCCGGCAGGCTGACCTTGAGTTCATCGGCGCTGCCATCGGGGTCCTCGTCATTGCGCAGGATGTCCACGGTGATCTCGTCGTTTTCGATGACCTGTTCCAGGGACACGCGGTCGTCGCGGGCAATAGGCGCGAGCAGCTGGGCCTGCGGATCGGATTTGATGCTCAGCGTTCCGGCCGCCGTGCCGCCACGGCCGTCGGAAATCATGTAGCGCACCGAAATGCTGCCGTCATCCGGTGGCGAGGTCAGCAGCACACGGCCATCGGCAACGCTCACATCCGCGCCTGATTCGCTGGAAACATCGCTCATCAGGGCGATGGGATCCCCATCGGGGTCGGTGTCGTTGTCCATGACGTCCACGGCCACGGGGCGGTCCGGGCGCACGGTGAGGAAGTCGTTGACCGCGACCGGGGAGTTATTGGTATCGGCCAGCGGAGCCACGCCAATCTTGATGGTTCCGGTGGCGCGGGCGCCGAGGCGGTCTTCCACGACGTAGCTGAACTCGTCGGTGCCCGAAGCATCGGGGTTGGCGGTGTAGTCGATGGAGCCATCGCGGATCTTGGCGGTTCCCAGGCGCGGCGAGTCGCCGAACTGCACCAGGGACACCGAGTCGCCGTCCGGATCGATGTCGTCGATTGGCACCTGCACGTTGGTGCTGGAGCCGGCAAATACGCGGCCGGTGACCGGTTCCGGATTTGGCGGGCTGTTCTTTTCCAGGTCGCTGGCTTCGGCCGCGGGCTGGATATTGAAGGTCACGGTAGCGCTGGTTTCCTGGCCATCGGGGCCAGCGACCGTATATACGGCAGAAACCTGCTTGGCCTTGCCGCCGAAGTCGCCTGCGCGGAAGCGGACGGTGTCATCGGCGACGGAAATGATGGACCCTTCGCCCAGGCCCTCGGTTTCTTCCAGCTTCGGGCGCAGGGTGAGTTCTCCGCCGTTGGGGTGGATGTCGTTTTCCAGCACCTTGACGGTGGCCACGTCGTTTTCACGAACGGTAACGGTATCCGGGTTGGCCTGCGGCGGGTCCATGCGCGGCGGCGCGGGAATCGGGATGACCCGGATGGAACCGGTGGCTTCGTGGCTGCCGTTGGAGACGGTGTAGCTGATGGTGGTGGGGTCGGTCAGGCCGCGCACGTCGGTAATGCGCACAAAGGTGTTGCGTTCAATGCTCGTGGAGAACGGCTTGTCCGTGGCGCTTTGCACGCCGGTGGCCACCAGCACGCCGCCGGCCGGGTCGGTATCGTTGCCCAGGACGTTGACCAGCACGTCTTGGCCTGCCGGCAGCAGGGCGACATCGCGCACGGCGATCGGGTCGGCGGCCTGCTCTTCGGGTTTCTTCACGTCGATGCGGGCCAGGCCCGGAGCGCTGGCCGGGCCGTTGGTGGCCATGTATTCCACGTAGTAGGTTCCGGCACGCTCGGCCTTGACGGTGACGGCTCCGGTTTGGGCGTTGGAGGCCAGTTCCAATCCGGGAACGTCATCAACGCCGGCCAGGCGCAGTCCGTCCCCGGTGGGGTCGGTGTCGTTCTCCAGCGGGCTGAAGCTTGCCGATTCGCCGATATTGGTGACCACGTGGTCGGTGGCGGTCACCGGCTTGATGGTGGATTCCGCCATCACCTCCACCAGGACACGGCCCTTGGTGCTTTCCTGGCCGTCGGAGACCTGGATGGCGACTTCCTTTTGCCCCAGCTTCTTGCCATCGTCCTGGAAGGTCATGGTGCCATCGGGCTGGACGCGGATCACGTCGTCGCCCTCGGAGGTTCCGCCCAGCAAGCGCAGGTCATCGCCTTCTGCATCGGTCCAGTCGGTGAGCAGGTTGTGGCTTACCGATTCGCCCTGCTGCACGCGCAGCACCGTGGTGCGCTGCTGTTCCGGTGCCTTGTTGGTGTCGTCGCCGACCACATTGAGCTTCACGGAGGCGGTGTCCTGCCCGCCGCGGCCATCTTTGGTGGTGTAGTTGAAGCTGGCCGATCCCTTGGCATCCTCGGGGACCACAATCTGGAAGCCGGTGCCATCATGCACTGGCTGGATGGCCCCCAAGGACGGGGAGGATCCTTCAATGGCCGCGGTCAGCAAATCGCCGTCCGGGTCCACATCGTTGTAGAGCACCGGCAACAAGGTGGTGCGCCCAGGGCGCACCGAGTACTGGTCGTTTTCGGCGATCGGCTTCTTGTTTTCCTCGGTGCGGTTGGGCAGCTCGATGGCGTCGGTGATTTCCTTGGTTTCTTCTTCCTTGGCTTCGCCTTCGCCGGCCGGTGGTTCCAGGTCGCTCCAGTTGCTGACGATTTCCATGCCCTCGTTGGCCAGCCACACCTGGCCCGAATGAACATCGTTGAGCACAACAACATCGCGGTTGACGCGGAAGGCCAGTTCTGCGCCCTCGGTCATTTCCGGGATGAGGGTGCGCTGGTTTCCAGCGGGATCATCGCAGAATCGCACGTATTCGCCGCTGGTCTGCCAGGCGGCGTAGGTGCACGAGCCAACGCGCACCGGTGCAATCGGGGTGCCGGCGGTGTCGACCTGCTCGTAGTTGGTGTCCTTGCCGGACAGCGAGACGGTGGCCAGCGATTGGTCCAGGGCAATGGCCACGTTATCGGAGTCCGGTCCCGGGGCCTGGATGCGGGCATTGGCTGCATTCTCCAAGGTGGCCTTGCCGCCTTCGGAGGTGACCAGTTCGCCGCTGGTGTCGTCGAAGACCACCGCAGTGTCTCCCACTGCGGAAAGCTGCGGCTTCTTCATGGACGTCAGCTCGGAGATTTCAAACTGCTCGCCGGCGACGGCCGCGCCGTCGTTGTCCAGGGTGAAGCTGGAAAGGATGCCGGCGGCATAATCGGCCGCCCAAATGGTGTCGTCGGTGCCCACCACGGCTCCGACGTCGCCTTCGGAGTCGATCAGGGGTTCAGCGCCTTCGCCTTTGAAGTCGCCGATATGTTCCAGGGAGCTGGCTTGCACCGTGCCGTGTTCTGCATCGGTGACCGCGACGACGGATGAGCCGAAGGAGAAGGTCGAGTTCGCGGGCAGGTTGTTGTCGCCAGCAAATTGAACCATGGATGGGTCAATGGTGGTCAGTGATGCCTGCTCCAGATTGCGGACCATCACGTTTTCCTCGTGCTGGACCAGGTCGTAGCTGGCCAGTGGCGTAGCTACGCCACCATCGATGGTGCGCGACTGGTAATTGACGTGGCCAATTTTGCCTTCGGACTGGTTAACCACCCAGACGCCGCCGTCGTTGAGTTCAACGTCAGCGGTTTCGAATCCGGGGTAGATAATGGCCCCGGTGACGGCGAGGGCCGCAGCTACCGGTATGGCAGTTGCTTTGAAACCGGTGCTTTTCAGCATGCCGGTCCAACCGGATGAGGCAGTTCTGGCCATTAAAGGTCATTCCTTGAATTGCTGGTACGAGTGCGCGCCGGCTGATGGTTTTTAATCACCGTATGCATAGTCAACGCCAACCAATTCTATCGATGCGATAAAAAGCGCGCCATGGTGACTTCTCCCCATGCGGGTGACTAGGCCGTTCGCTCACGAAATATTTTAACGGAACCTGCGGATATCCAGGTTTGGGGGTTCCAGGGAAAAACTCTTCAACAAATCTTTCATATCAACTACTCTTAGCTACATGACATCTCCCGCACCGCACCGCGAACCATCTGCGATCGACAAAATCGCCGAGGAGTTCTATCGCAAAAGCCTCGAGCTCACCCCCGAATGGGGTGTCTCCCTTGGCCTTCCCGGCTACGAATCCGCCTATGGCGATTACTCCCCCGCCGGCACTACCGGGCAAATCCGGCTCCTGAGCGACACCCTCAGTTCCCTGGCCAATGCCGCACCCGTTGATTCCGTGGATGAGGTCACCCTCGATGCCATGACCGAGCGCCTCGGGCTCGAATTGGAAATCCTGTTCACCGGCCGCACGGAACTGAATAACATCGCCAGCCCGGCCCAGGAAATCCGCTCGATCATCGATTTGATGCCCCAGGAGTCAGCAGAGGATTTCGCCTTTATCGCCCAGCGGCTCGAAAACCTGCCGGCAGCCATTGACGGCTATATTGCATCATTGCGTGATTCGGCAGCCAACTCGATGGTTCCCGCCAAGCGCCAGGTCCGGATTGTCACCACCCAATCAATTGACTACGCCAAGGACGGCGGATTCTTTGATCAGCTCGCTGTCGCTGGCAGTGCCGTTGATCCCGCCTTGGCCCAGCGCCTGGAACGCGGTTCCGAAGGCTCGAAACTCGCCTATCGCCGTTTAGCCGAATATCTGGATGCCGAGCTTCTGGCTCAGGCTCCGGAACAAGACGCCGTGGGGCGCGAATACTATGCCCTCATGTCCCGGCGATTCCTTGGCGCAACCGTCGACTTGGAAGAGACCTACGCCTGGGGCATTGCCGAGCTCGATAGCATCATCGCTGAACAGCAGCGTGTCGCCCAGCAAATCAAGCCGGGCTCGACCATCGACGAGGCTAAGCGCGTACTGAACGAGGATCCGGCCCGGAAGCTCAACGGCACCGATGCCTTGCGCGAGTGGATGCAGGACAAGGCCGACCAGGCCATCGCCGATTTAGCGGGAACGCACTTCGAAATCCCGGCGCCGATGGACCGCATCGAATGCATGATCGCCCCGACCCAGGACGGAGGGGTCTATTACACCGGACCGTCCGAGGACTTCACCCGTCCCGGGCGCATGTGGTGGTCGGTGCCACCAGGCGAGGACCAGTTCACCACTTGGGCCGAGCTGACCACGGTTTACCACGAAGGCGTGCCAGGACATCACTTGCAGATTGGCACGGCGCAGCTGCAAGCCGCGACCTTGAACAGCTGGCGCCGGTTGATGTGCTGGGTTTCGGGCCAAGGCGAAGGGTGGGCGCTGTATTCAGAACGGCTCATGCACCAGCTCGGCTATCTCGATGACCCCGGCGACTACATGGGAATGCTCGATGCACAGCGCCTGCGCGCGGCTCGAGTTGTTTTTGATATCGGCGTGCACCTCGGATTGCAGATGCCGCCACAGTGGGGCAAGGGCGCCTGGGACGCAGAGAAGGGCTACGAATTCCTGGAGCGGAACCTGGATCTTTCCAAGGGCCAGCTGGACTTCGAATACAACCGCTACCTGGGCTGGCCGGGACAGGCCCCATCCTACAAAATCGGCCAGAGGCTGTGGGAACAAATCCGTGATGAGTACGCGGCCACGGAAGGCGATGCCTTCTCGCTCAAGGAATTCCACACCGCCGCCCTGAAATTGGGATCGGTTGGCTTGGATACCCTCAAGCGCGCACTGCTGAAATAACCCGGATGGCAAAAACTGGGCCCGACTCACGTCGGGCCCAGTTTTTCATCCCTGGTAGCTGGAAATCTGGATCAGGTTGCCACAGGTATCGTCGAAAGTCGCGACAGTGACCGGGCCAGCCTCGGTAGGGTTCTGGGTGAATTCCACTCCCAAGCCAATCAGGCGCTCGTATTCAGCCTGGACATCATCAACTGCAAAGGACGTCACCGGGATCCCGTCGGCTTTTAGCGCTTCGCGATACGGGGAAACAGCTCTGTGTTCAGCCGGCTCAAGCAGAAGTTCCGTTCCGCCTTCTTGCTCGGGTGAAACGAGTGTCAGCCAGCTGAAGGGGCCCATGGGGATGTCGTGCTTGACCTTAAAACCCAGGACGCTGGTGTAGAACTCTTTGGCTTTCTCTTGGTCGGAGACAAAAATGCTGGTGATGTATACACGCATTGGCAATGGTCCTAACGGTCAACTGGTGCGCTCAGCAGCACACCACAGCGGCTATAAGCTGAAATTGCTCCCAACTCTTCCATATCAATGGCGAAGGTCAAGAAGAAAAGAGCTGGAATATATGCTCAAGCGGAAAGCAAACATGATCTGGCATGCGCCACCATGGTCAGGCACCTTGGCCTTGCTCATGCTGGTCATGCGCGAACTCCTGGTTTCGGCAACCAAGCTTGACGCGCAGTCATCGAAGCCGGCCTGATTGCACAGCCGGTGCCGCAAGCCGTATGCCATATGTTGCACCCGAGAATCCACTTGAAGCGCAGGACCGCATCTTGGCGCTGCTCGCCAGCGCGTTTTTTGTTGGCGACCGGACATGACGATTCTTTGCGGAATATCACTGAAATCCACCGCTGCCGCGCGGTAATTCGGTGGGCAAAAACACATTCGAGCCAGATTTGTCATTTTGCGTAACATCGACTGCGCTCGGCGTTGAAACCCCGCCTAGCCTTGAAAGCATGTCAAACGCCGCACCTTCATCTAAACTTCCCCGTTGGATGACCAGCTTCGGGCCGCAAATCATTGCCGGGCTGATTGCAGGTCTCGTCCTGGGACTCGTAGCCAAGTACACCGGCAGCACCGCCGAAGAACCCAATGGCTTGGGCCGCGCCCTGTCGATTATCGGATCCAGCTACGTTTCGCTGCTGCGCACTGCTGTCATCCCGCTGATTTTCTTTGCGGTAGTAGCTTCCATTGCCAACCTTTCGAAGGTCACCAATGCAGCCCGGCTGGCCTGGCAGACTCTCCTGTGGTTCGGCATTACCGCGCTGATCTCGGTAACCATTGGCATGATTCTGGGTGTTGCCTTCCAGCCCGGAGCAAATACCGGGCAGGAAGCTCCAGCGGAATATGCAGGCAAGACCGGCGATTGGCTCGGATTCTTGACCGGCCTGGTTCCTTCGAATTTCCTTGGCCTCGGTGCCAGCACTTCACTTGACGACGGAGCAGCCACGACCTCGGTCAGCTTCAACGTATTGCAGATCCTCGTGGTCGCAATCGCTGTCGGCGTTGCAGCCCTGAAGGTCGGCAAGGCCGCCGAACCGTTCCTGGCATTCTCTGCCTCGGCCCTGGCAATTATCCAGAAGGTCCTTTGGTGGATCATTCGTGTTGCCCCTATCGGCACTGTTGGCCTGATCGGTAACGCAGTGGCCACCTACGGCTGGGACACCATCGGCGCGCTGGGCAAGTTCACGGTGGCCATCTACGTTGGCCTGGCGCTGGTCCTCTTTGCCTTGTACCCGGTCCTGGTACGCAGCCACGGCCTGTCGGTCAAGCAGTACTTCTCAGGTGTTTGGCCAGCTGTTCAGCTGGGCTTCGTTTCCCGCTCCTCCATCGGCACCCTGCCGCTCACCCAGCGAGTGACCGAACGAAACCTGGGTGTTCCTTCGGGATACGCTTCGTTTGCCGTTCCGCTGGGAGCCACCACGAAGATGGATGGCTGCGCAGCAATCTACCCGGCGGTTTCCGCCGTATTTGTCGCCCAGTTCTTCAACATTGATCTGAGCATCACCGACTACGTCTTGATCGCTATCGTTTCGGTGCTCGGCTCCGCAGCTACCGCCGGCACCACCGGTGCTGTCGTCATGCTGACGCTGACGCTCTCCACCCTGGGCCTGCCGCTTGCCGGTGTTGGCCTATTGATGGCCGTTGACCCGATCATCGACATGGGTCGCACCGCGGTGAACGTTGCCGGACAGGCGCTGGTTCCGACCATTGTGGCCAAGCGCGAAGGCATTTTGGATCTGGACATGTACAACGCCCCTCGCAACGGCAACCCATTTGCCGACGAGTCAGCGCTGGCAGAAGATTCAATCGCGGAACCTGCCACCGCTCAGTAGCCTTGACTCAAGGCCAGTAGGCGTCCGAGCTCCTTGGCTCGGGCGCCTGCTTGTTTAACTGCGCCAGCGAAGCCCGGCGGCAAGAAAACAGCAACTTGCACAGCGTGCAAGTTTGCACGTAGTGTAAGTATGTGACTTCTCTCAGCACCGGTACCCGCCGAGAACAAAATAAACGGGCGACAAAACAGGCGATCGTCGACGCCGTTGCACAGCTTTTGCGCCAAGGCGCCGATTCCGCGCTGACCGCTCATCAAATCGCTGACGCCGCGGGGATTTCACGGCGCACCCTGTTCAACTACTTCCCCACTGTGGATGCCATCTATTCCTATCCCTTGCATCAGGTGCTCGACTCCATGGTGGAGTCCATGGGCATGGCTTCCAATTCAATTCCGCTGCTTGAGTCGATCATCCAAGCCCTGAAATCAGATGAAGTTACACAGCAGCTAGGCCAGGTGGCGCACTTTGGCGCTTACGTCATTGGGAATGAAGCCAATGGCTGCATCACAGCGAACGTGAACGAGTGGCAGCAAGCCACCATGGACGTTCTTGAGAAGCTTGGGCACAGATATCCCCAAGCCGACAGCTTCTCCATCCGGGTTCTCACCCATGCGCTTCTGGGAGCCGGCCAAGCCGCCTTTGATGAATGGATGGAACACATCCCAGCCAATCAAAACCAGAGCATGGACATCTCTCCGGAACTGCTTGCCACCTTCCATACGCTGGTCACAAAGGCCATGCACACCCTGGAACTAGGCTTCAACCATTTCCCGCTGACCAACACCTGCACTAGCACCTCGAAGGACATCTAAGCTCATGGCATCAATCCTTTACCGCCTGGCGCGATGGGCGCACCGCCACCGTTTGCGCGTCATTTCGATGTGGCTCGCGGCATTCATCTTCATTGGCGTTTGCGCCAGCTTGTTCATGGGACAGCTTTCAAATACGTTCACGCTGCCTGGCACGGAAACCCAGCGCACGCTGGACCGAATGAAGGAAGAACTCCCGGATCTGGCCGGTGGTTCAGGGTCGATCGTCTTCCGCGAGAGCACCGACAAGGCACTGAGCGAAGGACAGCAGAAGTCCATCGCCGAAGCCCTGGAACAGCTTTCCATGCATCCGCAGGTTGTCGATGCAATGAGCCCGTTCGACCTGCAAAAGCAGCTCGACAAGGCGCAACCAGAAATCGACAAGAATGAGAAGAAACTGGTTGATGGCCAGAAGAAACTCGATGATGCCAAAAAGCAGATTGCTGACGGCAAGGTCCAGCTCGAAGACGGCCGCAAGGACCTGACCAACGGTTGGGCCCAGTACTTTGACGGCGAGAAGAAGATCAAGGATGCCGAGCCGCAGATTGCAGCTGGGGAAAAGAAGCTGGCCGACAGCCGCGCACAGCTGGACGCCGGCCAAAAGGAGCTTGACTCGGGTGCCTCGCAGCTGGCTGCCGGCGAAGCCAAGTACAACGATGGCCTTGCCAAGTACAAGTCAGGCAAGAAGGCCTACGACTCGGGCCAGGCCCAGTACAACGCCGGCGAGCAAAAGCTTGATGCTGCGCAAAAGGAAATCACCAGCGGAGAGCAAGAGTACAAGTCCGGCATGCAGCAACTGCTTGGCGGCGCATCCCGCTCGGAATTCGAGTCCTCGCTTGCCACGGGCAAGACCAAGGCAACGACCGGCCTGAAAGAAGCAGAGGACGGCATGGCCCAGGCCAAGGCCGGGATCTCCCAGGCCGAATCCGCCATTGCCGCGCTGGGCGCGCAGATCCAGTCCACCGAGCAGGCCCTTGAACAAGCCAAAGCCGATGGTAATGAACAAGCCGTAGCTGATTACACCAAAACCCTGAACGGACTCAAGACCAGTCTGGCCGAGGCAGAAAAGGGCAAGGCCGCCGCCGAAGCTGGACTTTCGAAAGCCCAGGCTGGCAAGGACCAGGCCACAGCCGCGCTGGCGAAGATCGCCCAGGGCGAGGCCGGGCTGAAGCAGCTGGATGCTGCGCGCAAGAAGCTCGATGATGGCCAGGCCCAGGTGGATTCCGGCCGCAAGGAGCTGAAGGCCAACAGCAGCAAGCTCAGCGCCGCTAAAACGCAGCTCGCCGGCGCCAAGAAACAGCTGGACCAGGCGAAGTCGGAGATTGATGCCAACAAGGCCAAGCTGGCTCAAGGCCAAGCCGAACTGGATGCCGGACGAGCACAGCTGAATGCCGGGCAGAAGGAATTCGATCAGAAGAAGGCCGAATTCCTCAAGGGCAAGGCCGACTTGGCCAAGGCCAAGGAGAAGCTCGAAGCCGGCGAAAAAACCATCAAGGAAAAGACCGCTGAGCTGGAACAGGCCGAAAAGGACGTTGAAAAGGGCCAGAAGGATCTGGAAGCCGCCCATGCCGAGTTGCAGTTTGCTGCGCGCCAGGTAGGGGCCAACTCCGACATGCGTTTTGTCTCCGAAGACCAGAGCACCGCTGTCTCGCAAGTGAGTTTCAAGATTCAAACCGATGCGCTGACGCCCGCTGACCGCGAGCAGATCAAGGCCATTGCCGCCGGCCCGCAAGCCAATGGCGTCGAAGTCCTCTTCTCCAAAGAGATCATGCAAGACATGTCCCAGGTCTTTGGCTCATCGGAAATCATAGGCGTGGTGATCGCCGCCATCGTCCTGGTGGTCATGCTCGGCACGTTGATTGCCGCCGGCTTGCCGCTGCTCTTGGCCCTGCTGGGCGTGGGAGCCGGCGTGGGCACCACCATGGCCTTCTCATCGCTGATCGACATGGCCTCGATTACCCCGGCCTTGGCGCTGATGCTTGGCCTTGCCGTGGGCATCGACTATGCGTTGTTCATCATTCACCGGCACCGCACCCAGTTGCTGGCCGGAATGGACGTGGGCGAATCGATCGCACGCTCCGTGGGCACTAGCGGCAACGCGGTGGTCTTTGCCGGCTTGACCGTGATCATCGCCTTGGCTGCGCTAGCTGTGCCGGGCCTTCCATTCTTGACCGTGCTGGGCCTCTCGGCAGCCTTCACCGTCTTCTGCTCGGTGTTGTTGAACATCACCTTGCTGCCGGCGTTGTTGTCGCTGGCCGGCAGCCGGCTGGTTTCCAAGCGCGCCCGCCGCAAGGCTGCAGCATTGGCGGAGAACCCGGTCATCAAGGAACCATTCTCGGCCCGTTGGGTGCGCATGGTGACCAAGGTGGCCGTACCGGTGACCTTGCTGGTGGTCATTGTTCTTGGAGCCATTGCGCTCCCGGCGACCCAGATGCGTACCGCCCTGCCTGATGGCAGCGCGGAACCTGCGGACTCGCAGGCTTTCCAGGCCTTTGAACAGACCAGCGACAAGTTCGGCGCCGGCTATAACGGGCCGTTGCTGGTCCTGGCTGATCTGCCCGAGAACCTGACCAAGCGCCAGGCTGAGTCCAAGGCGCTGGATGTCGCCGACAAGCTTCGCGGCTATGACGGTGTGGTTGCCGCGATCCCGGTCGCCTTGACTGAGAACCACCGGCTCTCAGCGATTCAGGTCATCCCAACCGATGGCCCGTCCTCGGAACAGACCGAAGCCCTGGTTCACCAATTGCGTGAAGATTACTCGGAGTTCTCCGAGGCCACCGGAGCAGACATCGCGGTAACCGGCCAGGTTGCTGCCCAGATTGATGTCTCCGAGAAGGTTACGGCCGCGCTGGTGCCCTATCTGAGCATTGTGGTTGGCCTGTCGCTGATCCTGCTGTTGCTGGTCTTCCGCTCGATCGTCGTTCCCTTGCTGGCCACTGGCGGCTTCCTGTTGTCCCTGGCAGCGGCCTTCGGCGCCAGCGTCATGGTTTACCAGTTCGGCTGGTTCTCCGGCTTCTTCGACGTCAATGTTCCGGGACCGCTGCTCAGCTTCCTGCCGATCCTGCTCACCGGCATCCTCTTCGGCCTGGCCATGGACTACCAGGTATTCCTCGTGTCGGCGATGCGCGAACGCTACGCACATGGCGAGCCAGCGAAGGATGCGGTCCGCTCCGGATTCTCCATGGCGGCCCCGGTGGTCACCGCGGCGGCGTTGATCATGATTTCGGTCTTTGCCGGATTCGTCTTCTCGCACCTGGCCATGATCCGGCCGCTGGGCTTCGCGTTGGCCTTCGGCGTGCTCTTCGATGCGTTCATCATCCGCATGACGCTGATCCCGGCAGTGATGCATCTGCTGGGAGACAAGGCCTGGTACCTGCCGAAGTGGCTGGATAGGATTCTCCCAGACGTTGATGTGGAAGGATCGAAGTTGAATGAGCTGCTTGATTCCGAGGAATCAGCCTCTGACGATGACTACGACCAGGATTACACCAAGGAGAACGCCACCGTATGAGCACGCAGACCCGGACTCCCGCCCGGCTAGTACTGGCCTCCGCCTCGTGGGGACGCAAAAAAGTGCTCACCGACGCGGGCCTGCAATTCTCCACCCAGGTTTCGGCGGTGGATGAGGATGCAGTGCTGGCCACGGCCATTGACCGGCACGGCCAGCAGTCCCCTGCGCAGACAGCTCAGCTGCTGGCCCGAGCCAAAGCTGAAGATGTCGCCCGCGCCGGGCATCCTGCCGGGACGATGGTGCTCGGTTGCGATTCGGTCTTCGAGCTCGACGGCGTCGCCTATGGCAAACCGCATACCGAGCAGGTGGCCCGCGAACGCTGGCAGCAACTGAGCGGCTCGACCGGCGTGCTGCATTCGGGACATTGGCTGATCGACACGGCCAATCCGGAACAGGCCCGAGGCCAGGTCTCCTCCACCGTGGTTCACTTCTCCACCGTCAGCGATGCCGAGATCGAGGCCTACGTGGCCAGCGGGGAGCCGCTGCCCTGCGCCGGTGCATTCACCATCGATGGCCTGGCTGCCGCCTTCATCGAGTCCATTGAAGGCAACTTCCAGAACGTCGTGGGCCTGGACGTTTTTGTTCTTCGCGGCCTGCTGGACCAGGCCGGAGTCAGCATCGTGGACCTCTGGAAATAGCCGCTGGAAGCGCGCCTGGGAACTTTGTTCCTAGGCGCGTACTTCTTTGCTGGACAAAGTTGCCTCGTGGCTGAAGCCAAGCTGGCGCATCTGGTGGGTTTTGCATTGCCGGCACTGCAGATAGTGGACGATTCCGGTCGAGGTGTTGTGGCTTGATTGGATTTCCCAGCGGTGTTCATGTTCGCCGGATACAACCGTCTGCCCGGTCATGGAAATGCATTTTGTGGTGGTCATGAAATCAGCATGATGTAATGTCCTTATGCAACTCAACCCTTACGGAGAATATGCGGTGCTCCTCGCTGCATCCCTGGCCAATAATTGGCCTGGCGATCGCGATGAGATTGAGCAACGCACCAGGGAGGTGGGCATGACCATGCCTTTTCCCGAACGGCGCAATGACTATGGCGAAACCCGCGAGGTGATCGATGACTGGCTGCGCATCGTGGACGCGCCAACGGATGAGCAGCGTGCCGAACTGCTGAACCGGCAGATGGCCCGCGCCTCGGCATACCCGCGCATGGTGGATCACGACGGCGAAGGCTGGCATCTGCATTATCGCGATGACGGGCAGAGCCTGCCGCAGGTTCTGCGATCAGTCATCGCCGTGGGCACGGCCTTGCATCTGACCACCCGCGGCATGCAGCGGCTTCGTCGATGCGAGGCGGAACCCTGCGCCCAGGTAGTGGTGGACGTGACCCGCAACGGCCGCCAGCGCTACTGCTCGGTGCGCTGCGCCAACAGGGCCGCGGTGCGGCGGCATCGAAATCGGCAGCTCTAGCTTCTAGAAAACCACGATGTTTTCATGGATGCGCATCCAGCCTGCCTGTTCCAGTTCTGCGGTATCCGCGCCCGAGTGCACCAGCATCATTTTGGTCTTCGGCGTGCTCACCTCAACGATGACATCGGAGCCACCGGTTGCACCGCAACCGCCAACGCTTCCCTGGCTGGAATCCTCCTCGAACTTATACAGGCAAGCGGTCAACTGATCGGCCGAAGTCACGGCAAAGTAATCGGCACTGCCTTGGGAGAAAAGCAGCCTCACCGACCCGGCATCCAGGCCTTCCAGCTGCTCAACAGCACCAGGCCAGTGATCGGCTTCGCCGGCCGGCCTATCCACGGCAGGAATGCCCAAGGTCTGGGAACAAGCGGCGATCGGCAGCAGACCGACGAAGATCAGCGGTACGGCCATGAGCATTCGACGTTTCACGTGCAAGTCCTTTACTGGAGGCTTGCTCCCACCCTAATCCAGGGGATGCTTTCGCGCGAGAGCCGGCAGCCATGGAAGATCGACGTAGATATTTTGTAGGATTCCTCCAAACTTTTCGAGCAAACACCCGGGTTTGACCGCTTAACTACATATAGTTCCCACAAAAACGATAGGCTCCTAGGTGAGAAACCCTATTTTTGAAGACAAGGTTCATGATGAATCCATTGACGAAGGTGCTAATCGCCAACCGCGGCGAGATTGCAGTGCGCATTATCCGTGCCGCACGCGATGAAGGAATCGAGTCCGTAGCGGTCTACGCTGACTCCGACCGCGATGCACTGCATGTGCGTTTGGCTGACGAAGCCTACGCACTGGGAGGCACCACCGCCGCCGAGTCGTACCTTCGCATTGAGAAAATCCTGGATGCCGCAGAACGCTCCGGCGCAGACGCCATCCACCCGGGCTACGGCTTCCTCTCGGAAAACGCCGAATTCGCCCAGGCCGTGATCGACGCTGGCCTGACCTGGATCGGCCCATCGCCGCAGTCCATCGACCAGCTGGGCGACAAGGTCAAGGCCCGCCATATTGCCGAAAAGGTTGGTGCTCCCCTGGTCCCTGGAACCAAGGATCCGGTGGCCTCGGCGGAAGAGGTCTACACCTTCGCCGACGAGCATGGCCTGCCACTGGCCATCAAGGCCGCCTACGGTGGCGGCGGGCGCGGCATCAAGGTCGTTCGCAACCGCGAAGAAATCGGCGAGCTCTATGACTCGGCAGTTCGCGAAGCAGTGGCCGCCTTTGGCCGCGGCGAATGCTTCATCGAACGCTTCCTGGATGCACCACGCCACGTGGAAACCCAGTGCCTGGCGGACGCACACGGCAATGTCGTGGTCGTCTCCACGCGCGACTGCTCGCTGCAGCGCCGCAACCAGAAGCTGGTTGAAGAAGCACCAGCGCCATTCTTGAGCGAAGAGCAGACCACCCGCCTCTACGAGGCCTCCAAGGCGATCCTGCGCGAAGCCAAGTACACCGGCGCCGGCACCTGCGAGTTCCTGGTGGGCCAGGACGGCGTGATTTCCTTCCTTGAGGTCAACACCCGCCTGCAGGTGGAGCACCCGGTGTCCGAGGAAGTCACCGGGCTGGATCTGGTCCGCGAGCAGTTCCGCATCGCCCGTGGCGAAGAACTCGGCTACACCGATCCAGAAGTTAGTGGCCACTCCTTCGAATTCCGCATCAACGGCGAGGATGCCGGTCGCAACTTCATGCCAACCCCGGGCACCATCACCAAGATGAATCTGCCTTCCGGTCCAGGCGTTCGAGTTGACTCCGGGATCGAGCAGGGCGAGAGCGTCTCGGGGAACTTCGACTCGATGATCTCCAAGCTGATCGTTACCGGCGGCACCCGCGAGGTCGCTGCCGCGCGTGCGCGCCGCGCGCTGGAAGAATTCCAGATCGAAGGCATGGCCACCGTTCTGCCATTCCACCGGGCCGTGATGAGCGACCCGGCTTTTGTTCCTGCAAAGGGCCCCTTCAAGGTCCACACTCGCTGGATCGAAACAGAATTCAACACCGCCATTGAACCTCACCCCATGCCAGGGGCAGAGACTGAGGCCGAGGACAACGAGCGCACCAGCGTCACCGTTGAGGTGGATGGCAAGCGCTTGGAAGTGACCTTGCCCTCGTCCCTGGGCTCGATGTCCTCCAATGGCGCGGAACGCGCTGCGGGCAAGAAGAAGCGCAAGTCCGGCCGCAAGGCTGCTGCAGGCTCCAGCGCCAACAGCGCCGAGCTGCGCTCGCCAATGCAGGGCACCATCGTCAAGGTAGCCGTGGAAAACGGCACCGAAGTTGCCCAGGGCGACCTGATTGTCGTGCTGGAGGCCATGAAGATGGAACAGCCAATCACTGCCCACCGCGATGGCGTGGTCAACGGATTGGCAGTAGCTGCTGGCGAGACCCTGTCCTCGGGCGCTGTGATCGCCACGATCGACGACGCCAGCTAGAGGCCTTCGCCACAAGCTGCGGGTTGCTCCCAGTGCATTTGCACGGGGAGCAACCCGCAGCTTTTTTGTGCACTACGGCGCGCCGCTTATTCGGCGGTTGTTCCGTGCCGGGCCCAATGCTCCATGGACGTTCTAAGATGGTCTGGCATGAGCAAGAATTTCGGCTCGAGTTCTTCCCACCCAGCCATCTTTGCTTGCCTCGCACAGCCCTGGTGGACGGCATCAATTTCCTGTTGTTCATTCAGTCCGCCGCCGTCCTCCCCCACCAGGCTCAAATGATAGATCCACACGGAGCCATCAGCCTCAACATGGCGGAACGAGGCCTCGAACGCTGAACGCTGCTCGGACAAGGTGGCCTCGCACTCCTCATAGCGCTCATTCAGGGTATTCATCCATGCTTGGAACATCTGGTCCTGTCCGTCGAGAATCCGCGAGCGGCTCAATTCCAAGCGCATTCCCGGCGGCACCGAGGAAGGCATGGAAAATCCCGGGAAGTCTCGCGGCGTCGGGGCAAACTCGATGCCGGGCTGGTCCTCTTCCATGGCCTGGACCTTTCTGCTTCTGGGATTTTCCGCCGGTGAAGGCTACTGGCGAGCAAGCCAATCAGTGAAAGTTTCTTGCCCGAGACGAGCGGAGCTATCTGGAAGGATTCCGCCATTGCGCATCGCCTTGCCCATGGCTCCGGGAATCGGAACTTCAATGATCTTCGAGTTTTTCCCCTGGTGCTTCAGATACTGGGCAAAAAGCTCTGGCATTTCTTCTTTCTTCGGACCGGCAAGGTCCTGCACCACTCCCTGGGCCGGCGCGAGGGCCAGTTCAATCAGGGCGGCCGCAACTTCGGCACCTGCGATCGGCTGCAGGCTCATTTTCGGGGCCATCTGCACCGGCCCTGCGCCTAGCCGGTCGATATTCTGTCCCACGAATTCGTGGAATTGGGTGGCGCGCAAGATCGTGTAGCCTCCTTCGAGGATCTGCAGCATGCGCTCCTGCGCCGCCTTGCCGGCATAGTATCCAGAGTCGATCTTGGCAGCGCCCACGATTGAGAGCGCCACGTGGTTTTGCACGCCGGCCTCGCGCCCGACCCGGATGAGGTTCGCGGTGGACTGCGTGAAATAGCGCATTGATGCAGAAGCGCTCGTGGTTGAAGAGCCAGAGACGTCAATGACCGCCTCGCAGTCGACCAGCCACTGCTTCACCGAGTGGTAGTTGGTCAAATCGCAGCCTGCTGACCGTGCGAGCACCACCGGCTCGTGGCCCAGGGCGGCGAGCTTCTCCACGACTTGCCGGCCGAGAACTCCGGTTCCTCCTGCAACTGCAATGCGCATGGCTGCTCCCTTTCGAAAGAATTGGCTTACCCGCCCATACTTGCACACTAATTTTTAGATGCAATAGGGCAAGGCCTGGCAGATCATCTGATGATCTGCCAGGCCTTGCCCTAGTCAATGCGCAATCTATTTACTCGATGTACTCTTCCAAGTCGACATCCGAGGTGTCGCGAGTCAGGAACAGTGCGACCAAAGTCAGCGCGGCGCCCAGGGCCAGGTAGAGTCCCACGCCCATGGTGTTGCCGCCTCCGGCCTTCCAAAGGGCCACTGCGACGAAGGAGGCAGGAGCCGCACCGATCACCGAGGACAGGTTGTAGGCCACAGCCGACCCCGTGTAGCGCACGTTCGATGGGAACAGCTCTGGAAGGTAGGCAGCCATCGGGCCGAAGGTCAGTCCCATCAGGGTGAAGCCGATGATCAGACCTGCCATGGCGGCAGCCTGTCCTGGTCCGAAGAACAGGGTCCAGGCCAGGCCGAAGACCAAGATGCCGGCCGAAACCCAGATCAGGAACTTGCGGCGTCCGAATTTCTCGGCCAAGGGCCCGGAAACCACGGTGAAGATGCCGAAGAAGACTACGCCGATGATCAGCATGGTCAAGAAGGTCGGGCGTTCAATTCCCAGGCCTGGAACGAATCCGGCGGCGTCGAAGGCCTTGCCCTTGGCTTCCGCGGCGGCGGTGGCCTGCTCGATGCTGGCAGGCTGGGTGCCGTAGGTCAGGGTGAAGGAGGTCATCAGGTAGAACAGCACGTAGGTTGCGAGCATGATGAAGGTGCCGGCCAAGGTTGGGCGCCAGTGCTTCTTCATGGTGACCGCGAATGGCGACTTGACGACCTTCTTCTGATCCAGGACCTTCTGGAAGGACGCGGATTCAACCAGCTTCAGGCGGACCCACAGGCCGATGATCACCATCACCGCGGAGAAGAAGAATGGAATGCGCCAGCCCCATGCCTGGAACTGTTCCGGGGTGCTCCAGGTTTGCAGCGCTACGAACATCAAGTTG
Source organism: Glutamicibacter sp. FBE19 (assembly GCF_015524875.1). Classification (NCBI taxonomy): domain Bacteria; kingdom Bacillati; phylum Actinomycetota; class Actinomycetes; order Micrococcales; family Micrococcaceae; genus Glutamicibacter; species Glutamicibacter sp. FBE19. The sequence goes on from NZ_JACKQN010000002.1 coordinate 409,758, forward strand.
GCAATGATGAAGCCAATCGGAGCTCCCAGCTGCGGGAAGGTGCCGTAGATGGCCCGCTTGTTCTTCGGGGCGTTCTCGGTAGCCAGCAGCGCGGCTCCGGACCATTCGCCGCCCAGCGCCAGGCCCTGGGCGAAGCGCAGGAGCACCAGAGCCGTCGGAGCCAGCACCGTCCAGCTCCCGGCCGCAGGCGGCAGGAAGCCAATGAGGAAGGTGGCAATACCCATCAGCAGCAGCGATGCAACCAGGGTTCCCTTGCGACCCAGCTTGTCGCCGTAGTGGCCGAAGATAATCGACCCAAGCGGGCGGGCGACGAAAGCGACACCGAAGATCGCAAACGAGGAGAGGATCGCGTTGATGGCGGTGGCGTTCGGGAAGAACAGCGCCGGGAACACGAGCACCGACGCAGTGGCGTAGGCGTAGAAATCGAAGAATTCGACCGTAGTGCCGATCATGCTGGCAAACAGCACGCGTCCGCGTGAGTTCTCCTTTGGCACCACCGTCTGGTTAGCCTGCGACATTGAGGCTGCTCCTTAGAGTGGAAGTACGAGTGAGTCGTTCATTTACGAATGTCACAATCTTAAACCTCAATGACCAGTATTCGGATATTCATGTCCGCTATTTGGACACCAAAGGCTCCGTTAGCGATCGCCAGCACGCCATTCCCCATCTAACTAGCGGGTATTTAGGCGTTCACATAATGAGACGTGGCAAGCTTGAACGGGAACTCAACTTATACCAAATAGCGGGCCAAATGTGAATACCGTCACAATATCCTAGCAATGCGCAGTTAACACAGCAACGGCGGCATCTGGCGTGAAAACGCCGATGCCGCCGTTGCTGAAAGCGGTGATTAGCTGTGACGGTGCAGGCGGCGCGCCGCCTCTGCCAATGAGCCAGACAGCGATGGATACACGGTGAACGTCTCAGCCACATCGTCCACGTGCAGGCCGTTCTGGACCGCGAGGGCCAGGGAGTAGATCAGCTCACTGGCTCGTGGAGCGACTACCACGCCGCCAATAACGGTGCCCGAGCCCTTGCGCGAAACGATCTTCACGAAGCCGTGCTCCACGTTCATCATCTTTGCGCGGGCGTTGGCGTTCAAATCAACCTTGATGATATTCGCCTGGTACTTGCCTTCCGCTACCGCACGCTGGGTCACGCCAACGGTTGCGATTTCAGGAGACGTGAAAACGTTGGACGCCACCAGGTCGAGGTTCAAGGGCTTGACCGAGTCACCGAGCAGGTGGGCTACGGCAATGCGGCCCTGCATCGCGGCCACGGAGGCCAGTGCAAAGACGCCGGTGCAGTCACCGGTGGCGTAGATGTTGGTGGCGGTAGTGCGCGAAACGCCATCAACCATGATATGCCCGGACTCGGTGAGCTGCACGCCAGCTTCTTCCAAGCCGAGATTTGCGGTGTTCGGGATGCCGCCGACCGCTACCAGGCAGTGGCTTCCTTCCAGCACGCGCCCGTCAGCCAGGGTCACGAAAACCTTGTCGCCCTTGCGCTCCACGCCATCTGCGCGCGCCTGGGATACAACGTTGACCCCGTTTTCCTTGAATGCGTCTTCCAGCACGCCAGCCGCGTCGGCATCCTCGCCAGGCAGCACGCGGTCGCGCGAGGAGACCAGGGTGACCTTGGCGCCGAGCAGGTTGTAGGCCGAGGCGAACTCGGCACCGGTAACACCGGAGCCGACAACGATCAGGTGCTCTGGCACCTCGTTCATGTTGTAGATCTGGGTCCAGTTGAAAATGCGTTCGCCGTCAGGCTTGGCAGTGGACAGCTCGCGCGGGTGGGCGCCAACCGCAACCAGGATGGCATCAGCGTCAATGGTCTGCTCCGAGCCGTCCGGGTGGGAAACAGCCACGGTGTTCCGGTCGAGCAGGCGGCCTTCGCCGATGACGATGCGAACGCCATTGCGCTCCAGGCCGGTGCGGATATCCGAGGACTGCTCCTTGGCAAGGTCCAGCAGGCGGTGGTTGACGACCGAGAAGTCGGTCACTGCCGAGTCCAGCCCATCAACATGGACGCCAAAGGCCTCGGCCTGCTTCACGCGGCGCACAGCGTCGGCGGTGGCAATCAGGGTCTTGGACGGTACGACATCGGTCAGCACAGCTGAACCGCCCATGCCGGCACGCTCTACCACGGTGACATTTGCGCCCAATTGGGCTGCGCCCATGGCAGCTTCATAGCCGCCTGGTCCGCCACCGAGAATAACTAAACGGGTTGCTTCATTCGTACGATCTGCGCTCACAAATTCCATTGTTCACCATGTCGGTTCAATGCGCACATCGAAAGCCCTTATTTGGACGTGATATTGGTTCTGAAGCACTAGCTTCACCTGACAAAGAGCCCCGCTACCGGTAGCGTATTGCCCGTGACTGATATGCAAAATGACCCACAGGCCCTAGCCGCACAGGCTGCACAGGCAATCGCCGAGCAGACCAACGTTGAAAAACACGATATTGCGCTCGTGCTGGGCTCCGGATGGGGCCAGGCCGCCGAACTGATCGGCGAGACCACCCACACCCTGGATGCCGCCACCATCCCCGGCTTCCACGCCCCGGCCGTACCTGGCCACAAAGGCAGCATTTCCTCGATCCTGACCGCCACCGGCAAGCGCGTGCTGGTCCTCGGCGCGCGGACCCACTACTACGAAGGCCGCGGCGTGCGCGCTGTGGTCCACCCGATCCGCACCGCGGCGGCTACCGGCTGCCAGCAGCTGGTGCTGACCAACGGTTGCGGCGGCTTGAACGAGAACTGGGCTCCGGGTACCCCGGTCATGATCTCGGATCACATCAACCTCACGGCCACTTCCCCATTGGAAGGCGCCACCTTCGTCGACCTGACCGACCTCTACTCCTCGCGCATTCGCGAGATCGCCCGGGAGGTGGACTCGAGCCTTGATGAAGGCGTCTACGCCCAGTTCACCGGACCGCATTACGAAACCCCTGCCGAAGTCCAGTACGCCAAGACCATCGGCGCCGACCTGGTTGGCATGTCCACCGCGTTGGAGGCCATCGCCGCACGCCACGCAGGCATGGAGATCTTCGGCATGTCCTTGGTGACCAACCTGGCAGCTGGCATCAGCCCGGTACCGCTGAGCCATGAAGAAGTCATCGAAGCCGGCCAGGCCGCGGGCCCGCGCATTTCCCAGCTGCTCGCACAGATCATCGCCAAGCTCTAAGCGGCACCGCGCAGCACCGGGAATCGCCGGCGTTCTTCTCCAAAGGAAAACAGTGAATCACACACAAAAGATCCAGCTCCTCGATGCAGCTGGCAAATGGGCGGCCCAGGATCCGGATCCGGAAACCCAGGCCGAGCTGCAACAGCTCATCGAGCGTGTCACCCAGGGCGACGCCCGGGCCTTTGACGACATCGCCGACCGGTTCAGCGGTGTGCTCGAGTTCGGCACGGCAGGCTTGCGTGCCGAACTCGGAGCTGGCCCGATGCGCATGAACCGGGTTGTGGTCATGCGCACCGCAGCGGGCATCGCCCGTTTCCTCAGCGAGAAGGCCGCCGGCCAGTACACCCCCAAGGTGGTCATCGGCTTTGACGCGCGCTTCAACTCGGATATCTTCGCCCAGGACTCCGCAGGAGTTTTCACCGCCGCGGGATTTGACGTGCTGCTGATGCCTTCGCCATTGCCCACCCCGGTGCTGGCCTGGGCCGTGCGCGAATTCTCTGCCGAAGCAGGGGTGATGGTCACGGCCAGCCACAACCCTCCCCGCGATAACGGGTACAAGGTCTACGTGGGCGGACGAATCACCGATGACTCGGGACGTGGAGCGCAGATCGTCTCCCCTATCGACGCGCAGATCGCCGGCCTCATCGACCATCGGCAACCGGTAGCCCAGATCGAGCGCGCAGCCTCCGGCTGGGAAGTTCTCCCTGCCCCCGGCACGGCAGGGGACATCGAAGCTGCCTACCTTGCAGCCATCAACCCGGTGATCGCCGCGCCAAAGAGCGAAGCGGACCCCCGCAAGAACCTGCGCGTTGTCGTCTCGGCCATGCACGGAGTGGGCGGGCACACCATGAAGCAGGCACTGCTCAATGCCGGATTCAGCGACATCCACATGGTTGCCGAGCAGGAACAACCAGATCCGCTCTTCCCCACCGTGGCCTTCCCCAACCCGGAAGAACCCGGAGCCATCGACTTGTCGCTCCAGCTGGCGCGCACGGTCGACGCGGATCTGGTCATCGCCAATGACCCGGATGCCGACCGCTGCGCCGCCGCGATCCTCGACGGCGGATCGTGGCGGATGCTGCGCGGCGACGAAGTGGGATGGCTGCTTGGCGACCAAATTGCCAAGGGCCTGCCGGAAGGCAAGAAGCTGGCCAATTCGATCGTTTCCTCGCGCATGCTGGCGGCCATCGCCAAAGATGCAGGGCGCGAACACGAAGAAACCCTGACCGGTTTCAAATGGATTTCGCGAGTAGAGGACTTGGGCTTCGGCTACGAAGAGGCCCTGGGCTACTGCGTCGCCCCCGACTTGGTCCGCGACAAGGACGGGATTTCCGCAGGAATCGTCTTGGCCGATTTGGCATCCGAGCTCAAGGCAGCAGGCGCTTCGCTGGCCGGCCGCCTTGACGAGCTGGCGGCAAAGCACGGAGTGCACGTGACCGATCAGCTATCGCTTCGCTTCACCGACCTGGCCCAGATCCCCGTATTGATGGATCGCTTCCGCCATCAGGCCCCCGAATCATTGGGCGGTTCCGAGGTTTCCGAGGTCACCGACCTGTCCGCGGGCACCGAAAAGCTCCCGGCCACCAACGCCATTATTTTGCATACCTTCAGTGGTGCACGCGTGATCGTTCGCCCATCGGGCACCGAGCCAAAACTCAAGTGCTACTTGGAAACCATTGAACCGGTTGACGACATTCACGGCGTACCGGCGGCCCGCCAACGAGCCACCGAACAGATCCAAGCCATCAAGAAGGAATTGGCAGCCTACCTGAATGCCAACTAGGCTTGCCCTTTCGAGACTTTCATTTGAATTGCTTGAGATCTTAATTGTTAGAGGAAAAGATGACTGAACTTACCGCCCGCGAAATCGCCGGCTACATAGATCACACCCTGCTGGCGCCAAATGCCTCGCGGGAACAGATTGTCCAAATCTGCGATGAAGCCAAGAAGTACGAATTCAAGTCGGTCTGCGTGAACCCGCTGTGGGTTTCCACCGTGGCTCGCGAGCTGGAAGGCACAGATGTGCTGACCTGCTCGGTGATCGGATTCCCGCTGGGCGCCTCCGCAACCGACACCAAGGTCTTTGAAACCAATCATGCGGTGGCCGATGGCGCCAACGAAATCGATATGGTCATCGATATCGCCGCAGCATTGCGCGGAGATCGTGATGCCCTGGTCAACGAGATCTTTGCTATTGCCCAAGCCGCCCACGAGGGTGGGGCCATCTTGAAGGTCATCATCGAAACCTGCCTGCTCACCGAGGAAGCCAAGGTGCTGGCCTGCGAGGCTGCCAAGGCCGCGGGTGCCGATTTCGTGAAGACCTCCACCGGATTCTCCACCGGCGGGGCCACTGTTGAAGACGTGGCCTTGATGCGCCGCACCGTGGGACCGGAATTGGGTGTCAAGGCCTCCGGCGGAGTGCGCAGCGTGGAGACCGCTCGTGCCATGATTGCCGCCGGCGCTACCCGACTGGGATCCAGCTCAGGAGTTGCTATCCTAGAAGGAGAGCAAAGCGGTTCCAGCTACTAGGACATCGCCCCTATCTGTTTCCCAAGGAGAAAAAGTGTACTCGAACGGCAAGAACACTGCCCATTCCGGTGAAGGCCGCCTTGTCGGCAACATCATCAACTTTGTGATCTTCTTCGTGATCTTCGCAGCCGGCATCTACACCCTGGGCTACTGGGAACTGGACAATGCCTGGTGGCCAACCCTGGCGGGCTTCGCGCTGATGTTCCTGGCCTTTGCCATTCCGATGCACCTGATGGGCCGCTCGGAAAAGTCCGAGGACCTGGTTGCAGCCAGCACTGCAAGCCAGAAGTAGCTTTTAGGCTTCTTGCGAAAGGTTGTCAGGCCCGCTGGGCCTGGCAGCCTTTCCTGTTTAACCGCATTCCCTGCCCCCGGGGCATAGTCCGCATAAACTGGGCCCATAAGTGAGACGTGGGAACAACGGGTGGAAGCCTACTGGGATACGAGTGCGGGCAAAAGCGCGGAAGAGCTTCGTGAAGAGCTTGGGGAGCTGCTCCAGGGCCGTGACCCCGCCGATCCGCGGGTGCTCTTTGAAATGGCTTCGCTGCATGACTTCCTGGGCGAAGAGGAACAGGCGGTTCTGCCTTATCAGCAGGCCTTGCAGGCGGGGCTAGGCGGTCAAAAGCAGGAAGAAGCGCTCATCCAGCTGGCAAGCACCCTGCGCAATCTGGGAGAGCCTGGGCAGGCGGTGGCCTTGCTGGAACAGATTCCGCCGTCCTCGCTTCTTCATGCAGACGCCCAGGGGTTTTTGGCCTTGGCGCTGCTGGATGCCGGCCGCAGCACCGAAGCGCTGCGCATCGCCATCACCGCGCTGGCGCCGCATGCCCGGCTCTATGGCCGGGCACTGGCTGCCTACGCCCAGGACCTTGACGTCCCGGGCGCAGCACAGCGCTAGTGCCCTCAAACAGCTAGGCAGTTGCCGGAGCAGGGGTCGGCTCAAAGATCGCGTAGAGAAGCTTTTCAGCCCATTCGAGGATCTCTTCATCTGCCAAGTCGCGGCCGCCAATCGGCGAGGTCTTGGGCTTGGGCAGGAAGATCGAATTCAGCGCCGGCTTGTTTGCAGCACCAGGGTACAGCCGTTCCAGGCGGACCTGGCGTGATGCCGGAAGGTCCTCGATCTTCGCTGGCGACAGCTTGATATTGTTTCCGATCTGCTGGATATCGTGCAGCCCCACGGCGCGTGCGCGAATACGCAGCGCGGCAACCCGCATGAGGTTCTCCACCGGCTGCGGCAACTTGCCATAGCGGTCCATAAGTTCCTCCCGCACCTCGGCGAGCGCCTCGGTGGTTTCCGCCGAGGCGATATTGCGGTAGGCCTCCAGGCGCAACCGTTCGCCGGGCACATAGTCGTGCGGCAGGTGGGCATTGACCGGCAAGTCGATCTTCATCTCGGTGGCTTCCTCTTCGCCCTCGCCCTTGTAGTCGGCCACGGCTTCGCCCACAAGCCGCAGGTACAGGTCGAAGCCCACACCGGCTATGTGCCCGGACTGCTCGCCGCCGAGCAGGTTGCCCGCGCCACGCAGTTCCAGGTCCTTCATCGCCAGCTGATAGCCGGAGCCGAGCTCGTTGTGCGCTGCGACGGCTTTCAGCCGCTCCAGGGCCACTTCGCCCAGCGGCTTCTCGACATCCCAGAGGAAGTAGGCATAGGCGCGTTCGCGGCCTCGGCCCACGCGGCCACGCAGCTGGTGAAGCTGAGAGAGGCCATAGTTGTTGGCCCGGTCCACGATCAGCGTGTTGGCGTTGGAAATATCCAGGCCGGTTTCGATGATGGTGGTGGAGACCAGGACGTCGAACTTCTTCTCCCAGAAGTCCTGGATGATCCGCTCCAGCCGCGATTCGCTCATCTTGCCGTGGGCCACTTCCACGCGTGCTTCAGGGACAAGCTCGCGAAGTTCGGCGGCCACCCGGTCGATGGAGCTCACGCGGTTGTGCACAAAGAACACCTGTCCATCGCGCATGAGCTCGCGCTTGATGGCAGCGGAGATCTGCTTGTCGCTGCGTGGACCCACATAGGTGAGCACAGGATGGCGTTCTTCCGGAGGCGTTGCCAAGGTGGAAGTCTCGCGGATGCCAGTCAATGACATTTCCAAGGTACGCGGGATCGGGGTGGCGCTCATGGCCAGCACATCCACATTGGTGCGCATCTTCTTGAGCTCTTCCTTGTGCTCGACGCCAAAGCGCTGTTCCTCGTCGACTATCACCAGGCCCAAGTTCTTGAACTCGACATTTTTGGACAAGAGCCGGTGCGTGCCGATGACGATATCCACGCTGCCATCCTTCAGCCCGGCCAGGATTTCCTTGGATTCCTTGGCGGTCTGGAAACGCGAGAGGGTTTTCACGCGCACCGGGAAGCCGGAATAGCGTTCGGTGAACGTCTGGTAGTGCTGGGAAGCGAGCAACGTGGTGGGCACCAATACTGCGACCTGGCGGGAATCCTGCACCGCCTTGAAGGCGGCACGCACCGCAATTTCGGTTTTGCCAAAGCCCACGTCGCCGGAAATCAGCCGGTCCATCGGGATTTCCTTCTCCATATCGGACTTCACCTCGTTGATGGCGGTGAGCTGATCCGGGGTCTCGATGAAGGCGAAGGCCTCTTCCAGCTCATGCTGCCATGGGGTGTCCTGCCCGAAGGCATGGCCGCGGCTGGCCATGCGCGCCGAGTACAGCTTGATCAGGTCGCCAGCGATTTCCTTGACCGCTTTGCGGGCCTTGGACTTGGTGCTGGCCCAATCCGAGCCGCCCATCTTGGACAGGGTCGGGGCTTCGCCGCCGACATAGCGGGTGACCATGTGCAACTGGTCCATCGGCACAAAGAGCCGGTCCCCCGGCGCCCCGCGCTTGGAAGACGCGTATTCCACCACAAGGTATTCGCGCTTGGCGTCCTTGCCTGAACCGTTGACCTTGCGCGCCATCAGCTCCACGAACTTGCCGATGCCGTGCTGCTCATGGACGATGTAGTCCCCGGCTTGCAGGCTCAGCGGGTCTACGGCATTGCGCTTTCGCTTGACGGTGAGCTTGCGGCCTTTGCGATTCGGGTAGGCGCTGGAACGCCCCAGCAGGTCGGCCTCGGTGAGCAATCCGAGTTTGAGCTCTTCGAAGACGAACCCGCGTCCGGCAGTTGCCTGGGTGATCTCAATCAGGCCCGGTGTTGGCGCCTGGGCGATATTCTCCACGCGATGGGCCGGGATGCTGAACTCTGCGAACAATTCAGCAAGGCGCTGTGCCGGGCCAGGACCCTCGGTAGCCACCACGAAGCGCCATTGGTCCTTGACTCGTCCTGCGATGAATTCCATCATCGCTTCGATATCCCCCTGGTAGCCGTGGGGTTCGCGGGCCGGGATGCGAATGGTCGAAGCGCCAAGATCGAGTTCTTCATCCGCGCCCATGGCCGTCAGCGCCCACCAGGACACCTTGGCTGCCTTGGCGTGGTTCAGGGTTTCTGCCAGTGACGCAAAGTCGCCGGTGGCGAGCTTGCGCTCGGAGTTGGCGGTGTTCAGATCCAGTGGCGCGCTGGCGCCGTCAGAAGCGGAGGCCCAGGCGGCTGCCAGGAATTCCGCGTTGGTGGCGTTGAGGTCCTGGGCGCGGGCGCGAACCCTTTCAGGCTCCATGATCAGGGCGATGGACGACTCTGGCAAAAGCGAGAGCAGGGGAACCATCTTGTCCACCAGCAGCGGTGCCAGTGATTCCATGCCTTCTACGGCGATGCCGCCGGCAATTTTGGTGAGCATTTCCTCGGCGGCGGGGAAATGGTTTTTCAAATTGGCTGCCCGGCTCATCACCTGTGGAGTGATCAGCATTTCACGGCAGGGGGTGGCAATGATTTTCTGCGGCCCTGCGTCATCGGTGGAGCGCTGGTCGGCGATGGCGAAGTAGCGCATGGAATCGATCTGGTCGCCGAAGAAATCGATGCGCACCGGGTGGTCAAGGGTTGGCGGGAAGACATCGATGATGCCGCCGCGGACCGCGAATTCGCCTCGGTGGGTCACCATGTCGACACGGGCGTAGGCGGCAGCGGCCAAATCCTTGATGACCTGGTCGAAACCTGGTTCGTCGTCGAGCTCCAAGGTCACCGGGCGCAGTTCTCCCAGGCCGGCAACCAGCGGCTGGAGCACGGCGCGGATTGGCGCGATCACTACGCTGAGGCTTTCATCCCGCTGATGCAGCCTGCGCAGCACCTCCAGCCGGCGCCCCACGGTGTCGCTGCGCGGCGAGAGGCGTTCGTGCGGCAGGGTTTCCCACGAGGGGAATTCGGCAATCTGCTCTGCAGGGACATAGGCGCTGAGCGAACTGGACACTTCTTCTGCTTCGCGTCCGGTCGCGGTGACAATGAGCGTCAGCCCAGAGTGATTGCTCTCGTGCAGTGCCTGGCTGATATGGGCCGAGAGGATAGCGCGCATGCCCTGCGGGGCCGCGATCTCCAGGTCTTCGCTTCGAGTGGAGAAGCCATTGGCTGCACTGTGCTGGATGCGGCGGAAGGATGGCTCCTCGCGCAGGAAGTCATGAAGTCCATTCAGGCTCATGGGGATTTCGTATCCTCTCGTGCAGGCGCTTGGAGCAGTGCGCCCAGTGGTGGATCTGGGCGGAAACGACACCACGAACACCGACCGCAAATTTTTTCCGCGGCCGGCTCAACGCCAATATGTTGTTTTAGGTGCAGTCCTAGCCTACCTAATACATCCCACCGGATAGGGTTAATAGTGTCCGTCCCCGGGCGAGCAATCCTTGCTTGCCCGGCCAGCCAAATTTCCAGATTGGGATTAGCTTTTATGGCATTGAATGCAAGCACTCAGATCAGCCACCCTGCACAGCAGGTTATCGCTACCTTGAGCGATCGTGGCTTCGCCGAGCATCTGACCAAGGTTGCCAACGGCACTTTGAATGAATTCACCGTAGATGGCGATATCGCTGGTGCCTTCACCTTGACGACGGTCCGCTCAGTGCCTACCGACCGAGTCCCGGATATTGCGCGAAAGTTTGTCGGCTCTTCCATCGAGATCACCCAGGTCGAGAAGTGGAGCGCACCAGATGCTGCCGGAAGCCGGTCTGCGACAGTGCAGATCACCGTTGGCGGTGTACCAGTGTCGGTCAGCGGCACCGAGCAGCTCACCGGCCAGGGGGAGGTTTCCGAGCTCGCTGTGGATGCCAAGGTCTCCTCGTCGATTCCTTTTATCGGGGGCAAGCTGGCCTCCGCCGCCGAGCCATACATTGGCAAGGCCTTGAACCTGCAGGCTGCCCAGGTCAACGCCTGGCTTTCCAAGTAAGCCGCAGCAGCTGTAGCTTGATCCCCCATAGATCCCCGGATGTGCGATTTTCGCAATACGTCCGGGGATTTGTGGTCCCCCGCACTGATCGCGATAGGGTGGAAACAGGTGTGCCGGGAAGTCTGGTCGGCGAGAAATATTCATTTAACGAACTAAGCGAGTTAAACGCATGAGCCAAACTCCGTCTTCGGGTTCCGGCAAGAACCTGTTTTCACGCCCAAGCTACAAAGAGTCAGTGCGCATCGGAGATATCCTGCGCAAGGAAACCGTCGGTGGCATGGTGCTCATCGCCGGCGCCCTGCTGGCCTTGATCTGGGCAAACACTCCCCTGCGCGAATCCTATTTTGCGCTTCGCGATTTCCACTTTGGCCCGACCCTCTTCGGTGTCGACCTTAACCTGTCCATCGGCCACTGGGCTGCCGACGCGCTGCTCGCGGTGTTCTTCTTCCTCACCGGCCTTGAGCTGAAAAAAGAATTTGTCATCGGTGACCTGCGCAATGTCAAGACTGCTGCGGTTCCCGTGGCCGCTGCCTTTGGCGGCGTGCTGGTACCAGCCCTGATTTTCATGGCTGTAGCGGCCGGTTCCGGAGGCGGTGCGGAGCTGCTTCGCGGCTGGGCCATCCCGACGGCTACCGACATTGCCTTTGCGGTTGCCGTTCTCGCCGTAATTGGTTCAGCACTGCCTGCGGCGCTGCGCATCTTCCTGCTGACGCTGGCGGTTGTGGACGACTTGATCGCCATTGTGATCATTGCTGTGGTCTTCACCGATGAGCTCAAGCTGTCCTACTTGGGGCTCGCGCTGATCCCGATCATCCTGTTTACCGTCCTGGCCCGCTACCTTGGCAAGTTCTTCGCCAAGCATGCTTGGGGCGCCTGGGTCATCTTGTTGCCGCTGGGCATCATCACCTGGATCTTCGTCTTCGGTTCGGGCATTCACGCCACGATCGCTGGCGTGGTCCTGGGCTTCTGCGTCCCGGTCAAGCGCACCGATGGACGCGAAGGCGTCGGGCTGGCAGAACAGTTCGAACACCGTTTCCGTCCGTTGTCTTCCGGTTTTTGCATCCCCATCTTCGCCTTCTTTGCCGCGGGGGTGACCGTGGTTTCCTCTGATCCCGGCAGCGGCAATGTCTTGGCCGACCCGGTCTTCTGGGGCATCGTCCTGGGCCTGGTTATCGGCAAGCCGATTGGCATCATGGGCTTCACCTGGTTGCTGACCAAGTTCACGAAGGCTTCCTTGGACAAAGACGCCCAGTGGGGCGACCTGCTCGGCGTGACGCTGCTGGCGGGCATTGGCTTCACGGTCTCGCTCCTGGTTTCCGAACTGTCCTTCGGCTTGGAATCGCCGCACTACGAGCATGCCAAGGTGGCCATCCTCAGCGGTTCGTTCCTCGCTGCGATCCTCGGCGCCCTCTGGCTGGTGCCTCGTAACCGCCGCTACAAGGTCATCAACGAGCGCGAGACGCGCGATGACAACAAGGACGGCGTTCCCGACGTCTACCAGGATGAGGACAACAACTAGGTTTCGGCCCATCTGGCATGCATTAAAAGACTGTGGCGCTTGACCTCCGCGAAGGAGGGCAAGCGCCACAGTTCTATGCAGGCTGGCTACTTGTTGGCACCGAGCATCGCCGCCTCGGCGGCAACCCACGCCAGCATCGCGCACTTGACGCGTGCAGGGAACTTGGAGACGCCCACGAATGCGGCAGCATCCTCCAGCACCTCTTCATCCGGCTCGAAGTTTCCCTTGGAGCGCATCATCTCGCGGAAGATCTCCAGCTTGTCCAAGAACTCGTCCTTGGTCAACTCTGGAAGCATCTCGCTGAGCACCGAAGCGGAAGCCATGGAGATGGAACAGCCATCGCCTTCCCAGCTCATGGATTCAAAATGGTCTTCATCGTTCAACTCCACGCGGACCCGGATCTGGTCGCCACAGATGGGGTTGTGCTGGTGCGATTCACCGTGCAGGTGCCCCGCGGTGGCCTCCACCAGCGGCGAGCCGATGCGCCGCTTGGAATGATCCAGGATGACCTGTTGGTACAGCTGATCTAATTCGTTCACTTAGACTCCAAAGTATTCACGCACGGTGCCCAAGGCATCGATAAGCGCCTTGATGTCTTCTTCCGTGTTGTACAGATAAGTGCTTGCCCGGGTGGTGGCAGTGATGCCCAGGGCGCGGTGCAGCGGCTGGGCGCAGTGGTGGCCCACACGCACGGCGATGCCTCGCGAATCCAGGTACTGTCCGACGTCGTGCGGGTGCACGCCGAGAACTTCAAATGGCACGGTGCCGATGCGAGGGGCATCGCTCGGGCCGAACACCCGGACGCCGTCAATCTTGGACAGGCCTTCATAGAGCATTGCGCCGAGGTGCTCTTCCCACTGCGCAATGCGGTCCATGCCGATCTCCTGCAGGTAGCTGACCGCGGTGGCCAGTCCGTGGGTCTGCGCGATGCGCTGGGTTCCGGCTTCGAACCGCTGCGGAGCAGGCAAGAATTGAGCGTGTTCCATGTCTACAACGGTGATCATTGAACCGCCGGTGAGGAATGGCGGCATGGCGTTCAGCAATTCTTCGCGGCCGTACAGGGCGCCGATACCAGTCGGGCCGAGCATCTTGTGGCCGGAGAAGGCCATGAAGTCCACGTCGAGTTCCTTGACGTCTACCGGCAGGTGCGGCACCGACTGGCAGCCATCGAGCACGGTCAAAGCGCCGACCTTGCGGGCCGCATCAACGAAACGCCGGGTGTCGGTGATGGTTCCCAGCACGTTGGAAACGTGGGTGAATGCCACCAGCTTGGTTTTCTCGGTGACCAGTTCATCAAGCAGGTCATATCGAAGTGCGCCATCTTCGGCTACCGGGACATAGCGCAACGTAGCACCGGTGCGGAAGGCCAGTTCCTGCCAGGGGATCAGGTTGGCGTGGTGCTCGATTTCGGTGGTGAGGATTTCGTCGCCCGGTCCGATGCGGAAGCGGGCTGCTTCTTCGCCCCCTCGCCCCAAAGAGGCATTGGACATCGAGTAGCTGATCAGGTTCAGCGCCTCTGTGGCATTAGAGGTCCACACCAGCTCGTTGGTGCGTGCTCCGATGAACTTGGCTACGGTCTCGCGTGCCTCTTCATAAATCTCGGTGGCTTCAACGGCCAGGGTGTGAGCGCCACGGTGCACTGCGGCATTGGCGTTCTCGTAGAAGTGCTGCTCCGCTTCATAGACGCAGCGCGGCTTCTGGCTGGTGGCTCCTGAGTCCAAGTACACGACGTCGGTACCGTTGACTTGGTGCTCCAGAATTTCAAAATCTGCCTTGATGCGCTGAACCTCGACGGCACTGAGCGATACCTGGGCTTCTGGCTGACCGGTCATCGTCTGCACGTGGTCCTCCGAATAATTGTCATGGGCTGCCTTTCAGTCTTGGCGATCAAGCGCCAATGACGGATTAGGCAAGGTGTACATTGGGTAATTATTCCACTCCGGAGCAAGAAGCACATCTAAGTTTGGCCTTAGTAAGTAACACCTCAAACGGTGCCATTAACAGATCAAGGACCGCGGTGAGCCGGTTGGGCCTTTCCGCGATCCTCGATAATTCATCCGCACGCTGCACGGCAGCGTCCTGCGAATCAGCTGGTATGAAATTTGGTTTGGGCCGCTTCAAGCCCTGAGCTCATCAGCAGCTCAACTGCGTCAGCACAGTTATCTATCAAGAACGGGAGATCTTGCTTCTCGGTCTTGGAGAAATCCTGCAAGACCCATTTAGCCGTATCCATGCGCCCTGGTGGACGTCCAACACCCGCGCGTACACGCAGGTAGTCCTTGGAGCCCATGGCCTTGGAGATATCGCGCAGGCCGTTATGGCCGCCTTCTCCCCCGCCGCGCTTGAGCTTGATGGTGTCAAAAGGAATATCGATTTCATCGTGCACAACGATCAGGCGATCAACGCCGATGCCGAAGAACTTCGCGGCATTGGCGACCGGGCCGCCGGAGAGGTTCATGAAAACCATCGGCTTGGCCAGCACGATCCGCGGACCGCCAACACCCATGCGCCCCTCGACTACCTGCGAGCGGGAAGAGTGCGTCTTGAATTTCGAGCCGATCCGATTGGCCAGCTCATCGAGCACCATCTGCCCGATATTGTGTCTATTGCCAGCGTAGCCGGACCCGGGGTTCCCGAGTCCGGCTACGAGCCAAGTGCCATCACTCATGATGCTTAGCTAATGCCTATTTCGCTGGAATTAGGCAGCGATGATCAGGTCAAGGTGATCAACGGTGCGGTTCAGCGCGTGGATCTGGATGTCCTTGATGGCGGTCTTGACGGTCTTGCCGTCGATGTTCAGAACCAGCTCAACACCGCGGTCGCGAACGGCCAGGGTAGTTTCGCGGGCTGGAAGCAGCACGTGCTGTGGCTCGGAGCCTGCACCGTAAACAACTGCTGGGATCTGGCCGTCGCGGCGAGCCTGGCGGGCAGCGCCCTTGCCGAAATCGCTACGTACAACGGCGTCAAGGTTGACAGATGCCATGATAATTCTCCTTAGGAAATGAATGCTTCGTTAAGGCCCTTGCGTGGACTCGGGAAGCATCCAACATCTAGGAGATGAAAGAGCTTGTCCGGCCTTGTCGATAACGGTCCCACCATCTCTGGTGTTTCCCTCGCCTGGGCACAGTCAACAATTCTACCAGCTGTGATCGCCAGCGAGAAAACCTGTAGCGAACGCCACTAAACCCGGCCTTTGCTCACCGGTCTTGGAAAACAAAAGTATCGGCCAGCGCAAAACCGTGGGTGTCATCGCAGCGATAGCCGCGCAACCACACCGCGCCTTCCACCACCCGCAGATAGAATCCTCGCGGAAAGCCCTCGTCTCCCAGTGCTGCGGAAGAGATGGTCAGTGAATCCCTTGACGCCGCTTGGTCCAGGAATTCCAGTCGCAGATAAGGCCCGGTGATGGCAGGGCATAGGCCTAATCCACTGCTGATCGCGCGGTCGAAGATTTCTGGCAAAGTTGCTCCGGCGTCCAGCCCCAGCTGTTGCACAGTGCGGCTAACCAGGTTCAGCATGCGGACTGGCGCTATGCGCTCGAAGATCTCATGGGCCAGCAGGACCTTGGCATAGTCATTGAGCTGCACGCCGGCTTCGGCCATTCGCTGCTGCAGGTGGGCACGTTCGAGCCCTCCGAGGGTGACCTGCCGTGTTCCGAACTCCATGCTTGGCCTTCCGGGAAATTGATCCGCCACGGGTGATGGCTTAACCGCCTCTGGCCGGCACCCGAAGGTACCGGCCAGAGGCGTTGCGAAACGAGGGCTGCTAGGCGCGGCCGTCAAACAGGTTCGTGACCGAACCGTCGTGGAATACTTCCGAGATAGCGCGAGCGATCGTCGGTGCAATGGAAAGCACCGTCAGGTTCTCAAAACGCTTCTCTTCAGGGATCGGCAGGGTGTTGGTGACAACAACCTCGCGGGCACCGCACTCAGCCAAGCGCTGGGCTGCCGGGTCCGAGAAGACCGCGTGGGTAGCGGCAATGATGACATCCTTGGCGCCAGCTTCCTTCAGCACGCGCACTGCGCCTGCGATGGTTCCGCCGGTGTCGATCATGTCGTCAATCAGGATCGCGGTGCGGCCCTCGACCTGGCCAACCACGGTCTTGGACTCTGCCTGGTTCGGCACGGTCAAGTCGCGGGACTTGTGCACGAAGGCCAGCGGTGCGCCGCCCAAGCGATCTGCCCACTGCTCGGCCACGCGAACGCGTCCGGTATCCGGGGAAACCACGGTGACTTCGTTGACGTCAACCTTGGACTTGATGTAGTCAGCCAGCAGCGGGAAGCCGAAGAGGTGGTCGACCGGGCCGTCGAAGAAGCCCTGGATCTGCGCGGTGTGCAGGTCGCAGGAAATCACGCGATCCGCGCCGGCAGTCTTGAACAGGTCGGCAACCAGGCGGGCCGAGATCGGCTCGCGGCCACGGCCCTTCTTGTCCTGGCGTGCGTAGGGGTAGAACGGTGCCACCACGGTGATGCGGCGGGCCGAGGCACGCTTCATCGAGTCGATCATGATCAGCTGTTCCATCAGCCAGTTGTTCAGCGGTGCCGGGTAGGACTGCAGCAGGAAGACGTCCTTGCCGCGAACCGACTCATCCGAGCGAACGTAGATCTCGCCATTGGCGAAGTCGTAGGCGTTCAGCGGCAGCAGTTCGGTGCCCAGTTCCTTGGCGACCTCGGCGGCTAGTTCCGGGTGTGCGCGACCGCTGGCCAGCACCAGCTTTTTGTCGACGTTATGGCTGATTTCACTCATTGGGTATGCTTTCTCGCTCGCTTCGCTATCACGTATGAGGTTGTTGTCGAGGAAATTAAGTCCGTGGCCGGATTACTCGGTGCCCGAGGAATTCAGGGAGGACTTGAATGCGGCGTCAGCCGAAGGGGTCCCCGGACGCTTTTCAAGCGTCCAGCCCTCGGTATTGCGCTGCGGAGCCACAGACAGTGCCAAAGCACCGGCCGGGACGTTCTTGCGGACGATGGCGCCTGCACCAGTGTACGCGCCATCCCCGATTTCAACCGGGGCGACAAATACCGTGTTGGAGCTGGTGCGCACATGCGAACCGATCTTGGTCCGGTGCTTCTTTTCACCATCGTAGTTCGCGGTGATATTGCCGCACCCGATGTTGGTGAATTCACCGATTTCAGCGTCCCCGGCGTAGCCGAGGTGCGAGAGCTTGGAGCCACGGCCAATCGTGACGTTCTTGGTTTCGTAGAAGGCGCCGATCTTGCCATCGGTGCCCAGCTCGGTGCCCGGGCGCAGGTAGGCGAAGGGGCCAACCGAGGCACCTTCGGAAATCCGCGAATCGGTGGCGTCGGTGCGCTTGACGATGGCCCGCTGGCCGACGACAACATTGGTCAAGGTGGTGTCCGGGCCCACGGTGGCGTTATCGCCAATGATGGTCCGGCCGTGCAGCTGGGTTCCCGGCTTCAGCGTGGCGTCGCGGCCGATGATCACCTCGGCATCAATCCAGGTGGTGGCCGGATCGACGATGGTCACGCCCTCGCGCATCCAGAATTCAGCTTTGCGCTGGTTGTAGATGCGGGCCAAGTTGGAAATCTGGACGCGGTCGTTCGCGCCTTCGATCTGCCAGCGGTCCGAGATCTGCGAGGAAGCCACCCGGCCGCCGCGAGCGCGGGCGATGGCCAGCACGTCGGTCAGGTACATTTCGCCCTGCGCGTTCTCGGTGGTGACCTCGGTCAGCGCCGAACGCAGCATCTTGGTGTCGAAGGCGTAGATGCCGGAGTTGATTTCCTTGATCAACAGCTCGTCAGCCGAGGCGTCCTTCTGCTCGCGGATGCCGGCGACGTCGCCGTTCTCATCGCGCAGGATGCGCCCGTACCCGTTGGGGTCTTCAAGCGAGGTGGTCAGCACGGTCACCGAGTTGCGGTTGGCCTCGTGGGTGGCCACCAGATCCAGCAGCACTTCGCTGGTGAGCAATGGCACATCGCCATAGGTCACAACGGTGGTGCCTTCAAGGGCTGGATCGATGGCGTCCAGGCCCTGCTGGACTGCGCGGCCGGTGCCTGGAATCTCATCCTGGTCGGCGATGGTGATGGACGGGAACTGGCTGAGAATGTGCTCGGCAACCAGGTCGCGCTGGTGGCGGACGACGGCCACAAGGTTTTTTGGCTGCAGTGCCGAGGCAGCATGAAGCGCATGGGCAATCATGGAGCGACCTGCGATTTCGTGCATGATCTTCGGCTTGGCCGACTTCATCCGGGTACCGGCCCCGGCGGCTAGGACGATGACAGCAACTGGTGCATTGGCCTGATCGCTCAAGTGCGCTCTCCTGCAGATTAGATTCAAGGTTTTGGGCAGAGAAGAAAACCCTTAGACAAGTCTAACGTGCGCAGCGAGCGGGGCTGAACTGGTTAAAGAATAAAAGCGCCACCTGCGCGACGCTTTATCTGTAGTTCCGCCCCTAGGATTCGAACCTAGAATACACAGCTCCAAAGGCTGGAGTGTTGCCATTACACCAGGGCGGAAAATGGCTTATGCAGGTCATGCCCGACAAGCACGCTAATTATTCTGCCATGTTCGCCCCCATTGAGCGAAATCGCAAAACGCCATGGCTAAATAGAGGTGCGCCATGGCGGTTGCCGTCCACCAGTCCACGCCGATTTGCACTCGGAACGTAAAATGGAAATCGTGGCTCATTTACTCGGGGGCGAAGCCCTACATCTGGAATATCCCACCCATACCGTCTTCGACTCGGTCACCATCGGCATTTCCGATGGCGACCGCATCGGCCTGGTGGGACGCAACGGCGAAGGCAAATCCTCGCTGCTCGGCATGCTCTCGGGCAAGATCGAGCCCAATTCCGGACGGGTCACCCTGCGCAACGGTCTGCGCGTGGGCGTGCTGGACCAGTCCGACACCCTGGATCCGGAAGCCACCGTGCACTACAGCGTGGTCGGCGAGATGGACGACCACGAGTGGGCTGGCGAAGCGCGCATCCGCGACATTATTTCGGGCCTGGTTGCCGACCTTGATTGGGAGGCCTCCATCGGCACCCTCTCCGGCGGCCAGCGCCGCCGTGTAGCCCTGGCGGCATTGCTGGTGCAGGACTGGGATGTCGTCATCCTGGATGAGCCAACCAACCATTTGGATGTCGAAGGCATCTCCTGGCTGGCTGGCCACATCAACAACCGCTGGTCCAAGAATGCCGGCGGCCTGATGGTTGTCACCCACGACCGCTGGTTCCTCGACGCGGTCTGCACCACTACGTGGGAAGTGCACGACCGGCTGGTTGAGCCTTTTGAAGGCGGCTACGCCGCCTACGTATTGCAGCGCGTGGAACGCGACCGCATTGCCGCGGTCACCGAGAACAAGCGCCAGAACATGATGAAGAAGGAACTGGCCTGGTTGCGCCGCGGCGCCCCGGCCCGTACGTCCAAGCCGAAGTTCCGCATCGAGGCCGCCAACCAGCTGATCGCCGATGTGCCACCGGCACGCAACCCGCTGGAACTGCAGAAGATGGCCACCAGCCGTTTGGGCAAGGACGTCATCGACCTGCTGGATACCGAGGTGTCCTTCGGAGCCAAGCAGGTGCTCAAGCCGTTCACCTGGCGGATCGGGTCTGGCGAACGCACCGGCCTGCTCGGAGCCAACGGCGCAGGAAAGTCCACGCTGCTGGGCTTGATTGCCGGCACCGTGGAGCCAACCGGCGGCAAGATCAAGCGCGGCCAGACCGTGAAGCTGGCGGTGCTCGACCAGCAGTTCCGCGAGCTGGAGACCATTGGCCAGGACAAGGTCCGCGAAATCCTGGGCCGCTACCGCACCACCTTTAACGTCGACGGCAAGGACCTGACCCCGGCCCAGCTGCTGGAGCGGCTCGGTTTCTCCTCGGCGCACCTGTCCACCAAGGTCGCCGAGCTCTCCGGCGGCCAGCGCCGCCGCTTGCAGCTGCTGATGATCCTGATGGACGAGCCGAATGTGATGATCCTCGATGAGCCGACCAACGATGTCGATACCGACATGCTGGCAGCCCTGGAAGACCTCTTGGATTCCTGGCCAGGCACGTTGATCGTGGTCTCCCACGACCGCTACCTGCTGGAGCGTGTCACCGACCAGCAATACGCCATCCTTGGCGGGCACTTCCGCCATGTGCCCGGCGGCGTGGATGAATACCTCAAGCTGCGTGCCGCTGAAGGATCGACCGGTGGGTCCAACCCCTCGCAGTCGCAGGGCTCCTCGTCGGCGGCCAAGCCTGCAGGCCCATCGGGCGCCGAACTGCGCGCAGCGCAAAAAGAGCTGAACGCCAATGAGCGCAAGGTCGGCCAGCTGAACGAAAAGATCGCCAAGGTCCACGCCAAGATGGCCGATCACGACCAGAGCGACTACGAGGGCCTGGGCAAATTCACCGCGGAAATCGATGAATACCAGAGCCAGATTGACCAGCTGGAAGAGCGCTGGCTGGAATTGACGGAAATGCTTGAGTAGCCCCAGTTAGCCCCAAAAGTATTATGTGTTGGCCCGGAATCCTGACGACAGGTTCCGGGCCAGCGTCGCATTTGGCCATCGGTGCACCTGATCCGGCAACAGCATGGCACACTCGATTCATGGGAATTGTGAGCCTGACCGGGCGCCTTGTCTGCGCCAGCCAATCAGAAGCAGACGCCGTCGCTGAGCTGTTGCCGGCCCATATGCAGCTGACCCGGGCGGAAGCCGGATGCCTGTCATTCCATGTGACACCCACCGGCGATCCTTGGGTATGGGATGTCGCCGAGCAATTCGCCACCGCTGAAGCCTTCGAAGCTCATCAGCAGCGTGTGCGTTCAAGCCCATGGGGCCAAGGAACCATGGGCATCAAGCGCGAATACAGCATCGAGGGGCCGCAGCCTGGCACAACCAGCTAGCCCCATTCCCTAGGGTTTGCCGGTGATCCTGTCGGCGATGAGGGCCAGCGGCGATGAGCTTTCCCGCCCCTTGAATTCGTTTCGGTCGGCCTGGCCGTAGGCGGCATATAGCCCCTTGGTCGCCAGCCAGCGCAGTGGTTCCGGCTCCCATTTGCGCACTTCGTGATTGACCCACGGCAAGCGGGCCAGTTCAGTTTCCTGGCCCAGGATCAGATCCCGCAATGTGCGCCCCGAGAGATTTGTGGTCGCCACGCCAGTGCCGACATAGCCTCCGGCCCAGCCAATGCCTGTTAGCGGATCCAAGCCGACGGTGGCCGCCCAGTCGCGCGGTACGCCGAGCACCCCGGACCACGCATGATCAATTTTTGCGTGCCTTGCCTGCGGAAACATCCGATGCAGGACTTCTTGAAGACCGCTGATGGTGCGCTGCGGCGTCTGGCCATCGGCATCGGTTCGCGAACCGTATTTGTACGGAACCCCTCGGCCGCCAATGGCGATGCGGTTATCTGCGGTTCGCTGGGCGTACATGTAGACATGGGCGTAATCCCCCAGCACTTCGCCCTGGCTCCAATTGAGCTCGTCCCACAGTCTGTCCGGCAACGGCTCGGTGGCAATCATGGACGAGTTCATCGGCAGCCACAACCGCTTATGGCCGGGCAACTGGGCCGTGAATCCCTCGGTGGCCCGCACAATGTATTGCGCGTTGACCGTTCCGCCATCAAGCTCCAGTTGCCTCGGGCGGATGGTTTTCACGGTGGTATCTTCAAAGATTTCCACCCCGAGCCGTTCCACGGCTTCGGCCAGCCCGCGCACGAGCTTCGCCGGATGGATCCTGGCCGCATGCGGGTGCCATAGCGCGGCCCTTGTTCCAGCGACATTGATCTGGCTTCGGGCTTCATCCGCGTCCAGGAGCTTGGTGCCGGTGTGTTCCCAGGCGCTATTCGCCGCAGCGTGCGCGCGCAGGCGCTGCTCCTGGGCCGGGGTGCAGGCGACTTCGAATTCTCCTCCACGCAGGATATCGGCGTTGATGTTTTCGACATCGCAGACGTTGATGACTTCATCAACGGTTTGGTTCATGGCCAGTTGGAAGTCATTGATCGCTTGCACCGAGTGCGTCTTGAGGTAGTGTTCCCGGCCAGCGGTGATGGTGTTAGTCAGCCAACCGCCATTGCGCCCTGAGGCGCCATAGCCAACATGCCGGGCTTCCAGGACCGCGATGGACAACCCCAGATTGGCTTTCGCCAGGTAATAGGCGGTCCATAACCCGGTAAATCCGGCCCCGATAATGGCGACATCCACGGTGCTGTGGCCGCGAAGTTTCGGGCGTGGTTCCGGGATGCCAATTTGTTGCCACCAATGCGATACCTGGCCGTTGAGCATGCTTGGACCACCCGTGCTTCCTAAATGAATCGCTTTCACCTTGCGCTTGGAAATCAGCCTATGGCCAGTTCCATTGCACGACAAGAGCAATCAAGAAAGTCAGCTTCGTGGTTAGTTGCGGGAGCCGCGGAACCCAGTGGCTGCGCCTAGGCCTACTCGCTCAGCGTGATGTGCGCACCGGCAGCCGGAGCATTCACCGGGATGGTCGCCACGCCAACCTCGTCACCAAGCTGCGCCATCACTTCTTCGGCGTGTTCAGGATCGCT
The DNA here is from genome assembly GCF_015524875.1 of Glutamicibacter sp. FBE19. NCBI lineage: Bacteria > Bacillati > Actinomycetota > Actinomycetes > Micrococcales > Micrococcaceae > Glutamicibacter > Glutamicibacter sp. FBE19. The sequence goes on from NZ_JACKQN010000002.1 coordinate 432,746, forward strand.
GACCAGCAGGGCCAGGGTTGGCCCCGAGCCGGAAACCATGGCGCGCAGGGCGCCGGCTCCTTCAGCAAGGTCCCGCATGGTGCCCAGTTCCGGAGCCAGGGCCAGCGACGCTTGCGTCAGGTCATTGGCCAGCACCTGGGCCAAGGCTGGAGCGTCCGAAGCCATCAGGGCCTCAATGACCGCCGGATCGATTTCCTTCGGGACTTCGACGTCCGCACCGGATCGCAGGCGATCAAGCATTCCATACACCCGCGGCGTGGACAGCCCATAGCTGGCAGGAATCAGCACCCAGTGCGTCTTGGCCCGGGTGAGCAAGGGAGCCAGCTGGTCCCCCACGCCAAGGCCGATCGCGGCCCCGCCCATGAGCGCAAAAGGCACGTCCGCGCCAAGCCGCGCGCCCAGCCGGCCAAGTTCCTCGCGGTCCAGATGGGTTTCCCACAATTCATTGCAGGCCACCAAGGTGGCCGCAGCATCCGCTGACCCGCCTCCCATGCCGCCAGCGATGGGGACACGCTTGGTGATGTGCAGGTCCGCGCCCAATGCGGTTCCGGTGTGCTCACGCAGCAGTTGGGCCGCTTGGAAGACAAGGTTGCCTTCGCCCAATGGGAAATTCTCCGGGTCATGGACCACCGGTGAATCAGGTTCCAGGCTCAGCTGCAGCTCGCCATCGGTGCGCAGGGTGGCTTCGATCTGTTCGGTCAGAGATACCGCGACATACAGGCTTGCCACTTCGTGGTAGCCGTCCTCGCGGGGCGGGCCTACCTTGAAATAGCAGTTGATCTTGCCGGGAGCGGTGGCGATGACTCGCTGCTTTGCCATGCCTAGGCCTCGCTGGCCGACGGTTCAGCCGGCACGCCCTGGGCTGCGCCGGCGATGTCGATGTACTGCTCGATATCCAGCTTCTCGCCGCGTTCCTTCGGGTCGATGCCAGCAGCCACCAGGATCTTTTCGGCGCGGACACCGGAGCCAGCCCAGCCTGAAAGCGCTGCGCGCAGGGTTTTGCGGCGCTGGGCAAAAGCGGCGTCAACGATGGCGAAAACTTCTTTGCGATCCGGGGCGTCGCTGCGGTCCTTGTCACGGGTGAAGGACACCAGACCGGAATGGATCTTCGGCGCTGGCCAGAAGACGTTCATGCCGATGACGCCGGCTTTGCGCATGGTGCCATACCAGGCGCCCTTGACCGACGGGATGCCGTAGATCTTGTTGCCCGGGGTGGCGCTCATGCGGTCGGCGACTTCGTCTTGGACCATCACCAGGCCGTTGCGGATGGACGGGAAGTGTTCCAACAGGTGCAGGACGACCGGCACCGCAACGTTGTAAGGAAGGTTTGCCACCAGCGATGTCGGATTGCCGGGTAATTCGGTGACCTTCATGGCGTCGCTGAGGATGACGGTGAGGTCTTCTTCGCGCCCTGGCCGGAACTCGGCCATGGTCTGCGGCAGGCGCTGGGCCAGCGGCGGATCGATTTCCACGGCAACAACTTTGGCCGCTGCATCCATGATGCCAAGGGTCAGCGAACCGAGCCCCGGGCCAACCTCCAGCACAGTCTCGGCGGGGTCGACATTGGCGGCGGCGACAATGCGGCGGATGGTGTTCCCATCAATCACAAAGTTCTGCCCCAACGTCTTGGTAGGGCGGATTCCCAGCTCTTCGGCCAGACGACGGATTTCGGTGGCCCCAAGCAGCGGCAAAGATTCCTTAGACATCACAAATCCAATTCTAGTTCAGCCAGATTGATCCAAACATAACAACGCGACGCGTCCACCGTGATGGTGGACGCGTCGCGTTGTTATAGATCTTCGGTTTTTAGCGCAGGCCCAGCTTGGACGAGCAGGCCGGCCAGTGGCCCCAGCCACCGGAGGCTCGAAGCACCTCGGCTGCGGCGATCTGTTCTTGCGGGCTGGCCTGGTGTGGCAATGGCGCGTACTTGGTGCCGCCGACTGCTCGCCAGGAGGAGGCAGAGAACTGCAGTCCGCCGTAGTATCCGTTACCGGAGTTGATCGACCAGTTGCCACCGGATTCGCACTTTGCCAGTGCCTTCCAGGTTGCGGAGATGTTGCCGGTGCTGGTCGAAGGCTTCGAAGAGGATTCTTCCTTCTTCTCTTCCTTGGTGCCCACGCGGATAACCTCTGCGACTGGTTGCTTGGTGACCTTGGACTTGAGGACTTCTTCCTCGCCCTTCTCGCCGTTGCGGGTTTCCTGGCGCAGGGTAAGTTCGCGTTCGCCCTTCTTGCCCTCGGTCTTGACCTTGGTTTCGCCCTTGTCCAGGGACTTGTCGTTGACCTTCTCGACATCGAAGTCGATGTCGCGGGTTTCGTCCCAGGTCTTGACGTTGACCTCGATAACTTCAACTTCTACCCCGGCCTTGATACCGGTGCTGTCCTTGACGTTCTTGTCGGTTTCGTCGTCAACCTTGACGTTGATTTCATCATTGTCATCAACTTTGACGTTCTGCTCGGCGAGCAGTTCCTTGACGGTCGATGCGGTGGTGGCGACGGTCTTTTTCTTGTCGTCCACAATCAAGGTGAGGTCCTTGGGCGTGATTACTTCAAGCTCGTCGCTCAAAGCGCTCAACTGCATATCCTCATCGAGGGACACCTCGGAGCCTTTTTCAAGGTCGAGCTGATTGACAACATCTGCCACGGTCATGCCGGTGGTGTGGACCACGCGCTCGGCGCCGTCAACCGTCACCTCAACAGACTTGTTGCGCTTGATATCGATCTTCTGGTCATCCGAAAGGTTCGAATCCAGGGAAGCGGAGATCTCATCGCGCTCATCCAGCGAGATTTCCTGCTGATCCAGCAGCGCACTGACGGTGGCAGCGCGGGTGGTAACTTCCTGGGCTTCTCCATCGACGGAGATCACTACCGACTTCTGGCCAGCAACATAGAACACGGCGCCGGCGATAACCACGGCCACGGCGAGCGCCTGAGCCAGGTATTTAACCCAGCTTTTCTTGAGCAAGTGAGTCACAGTAGTGAGATCCTCATCGTTTAATTGGCTCAAACCCTGAAATCAATTCCAGGAATTCATGTTGAGCCCAGCAGCACCCGCTGCCTGCTTATCAATCTGACTTATGCCGTCTTTCCCGGACGCAGCGAGGTGCGAGGATCAGGCTGCCGAGTCCCGTCGCTGGCCCGCAAAGGGCAGGAAGGACCTCAAACATCTCATCCACCGTAACCGAATTGTTATATTCATGGCAAGTGTCCTGTAACGAGAGGCACAGCCTGCGAGTCTAGAATTCTCCGTACACTTCGCGGGTATTCGCATCGATTCGGGCACAGAATTCAGCGAGCTCAACACCTTTGGTTTCCGCCATGAACCTAGTCGTATAGGGAATCATGTAACTGGCATTGGGGCGTCCGCGGAATGGATGAGGGGTCAAGAACGGAGCATCGGTCTCCACCAGCAGCAACTGCGGATCGGCCAGATTCAAGGCAGCTCGCAAATCGTGGGAGTTCTTGAACGTGACCGTTCCCGAGAATGACATGTACCAGCCATTGTCATTGCAGATCTTTGCCAATCGCTCATCCCCGGAGAAGCAATGGAACACGACTTTAGGTGGCAGCTGGGAGCTCTTGAGAATACGCACAACGTCATCATGCGCATCACGATCATGGATCTGGACAGCCTTGCCCAGCCCAGCAGCAATGCGCAGATGTTCGCGGAATGACTGCTCCTGGGCACCCCGGCCGTCTTCACCCGTGCGGAAGTAATCAAGCCCGGTCTCCCCCAGCGCTCGCACGCGAGGGTCTGAAGCCAGCTCTTCAATGCGCTCAAGGGCGCTTTCGAGTTCCCCGGCCTCGGCTAGCCGCGCGGCGTCATTCGGGTGGATAGCCACAGCGGCCAGGATGCTGGCGTATTCATTGGCAACCTGCACCGCATATTCGGAGGATGGCACATCACAGCCCACCTGGATCAGCCCTTTTACTCCGACTGCTTCAGCAGCTGCCAAGGCATCGCGCGCTGAAACATTGACCGTGCCGTCAAGAAAGTCCAAATGGGTATGGTTGTCGACCACCGCGATCGGAAGGGCTTCAGGCGCTTCGGGATAGTGCAAGTTTCGCTTGCTGCCGCCCTGTTCATTGTGTGTCTTGCGCGCGCGGCCTTCTGGCCCTGCAGATTCCTCAGCCTCGCTGGGACGGTAGGCCTCCGGTACCCGGTTAACGTCGGTGTCCGACTTCTTCTTTGACACGCTGATCCTTTGCACTTAATTACTACAGCCCATTGCTCATTTTATTGTGTCATCACCCGATACTTTAACCCCAACCGCCCTGCACCCCGGGCCAGATTAGCCTCTGTTGTTGGACAAAAGATGCCCATATGATGGTGAGCAAGAGTCTATTGAATGTCTCAGGATGCGAAGTGTCTCGCGGCTGACCCATTGCGCAGGAGGAACTTCGAATGAGTGCGAACCCGACGATGCCATCGCTGGATTCAACGTTCCAAACGAATTGCCAACGAATTTTCGACGCCGTGCAGAGCGTGATCAACGGAAAACCCGAGGCCATCATCAGCGCGCTCACGGTACTGCTGGCGCAAGGACATTTGTTGCTGGAAGACGTTCCAGGCGTTGGCAAGACCATGCTGGCCAAGTCGCTGGCCAAAAGCGTGAATGGATCTGTGCATCGCATCCAGTTCACCCCGGACCTGCTGCCCAGTGATGTCACCGGTGTTTCCGTATATTCGCCGCAGACTCACGAGTTCACTTTTCACCCCGGCCCGATTTTCGCCAATATCGTCATTGCCGATGAGATCAACCGCGCCAATGCCAAAACGCAATCCGCGTTGCTTGAATGCATGGAGGAATCCCAGGTCACCGTTGATTCCATCACCCACAGCCTGGAACAGCCTTTTATGGTTATTGCCACCCAGAACCCCGTGGATTCTGAAGGAACCTTCGCGCTGCCCGAGGCGCAACGCGATCGCTTCATGGGGCGGATCTCTTTGGGCTATCCGCAACGCGAAGCCGAAATATCCATGATTGCCGGACATCACCATCATGAGCCGCTGGAAACCCTGGCCTCGGTGTTGCAGCTTGCAGACCTGCGGCAAATGATCGAACAGGTCAGCTCCATCACTGTCACCGCAAGATTAAGCTCCTATGTCGTGGATTTGGGCCGAGCATCGCGAAATCATCCGCAAGTTGAGCTCGGGGCTTCACCGCGTGCCCTGATCCAATGGGTTCGAGCCGCCAAGGCACATGCCGCCGTTAACGGCCGCGACCACGTGCTCCCGGAAGACGTGCGAAGCGTGGCGCAAATGGTGCTGAACCACCGGCTGATCCTTACTCGACGCGCTATCGCTGATGGGGTGGAAGTCCAGGACCTCATTCAAGAACTGCTCTCCAGCACCCCAGTCAGCTAGTTGGCATCGCATGGAGAAGATACCTCGTTTCGACTCCCGTAATGCTTTGTCGTGGGTTCGTTCAGAAAATTCGACACCTGCAATTCTGCGCCGGTTGCGGCTGGACCTGCTCACCGTGCGCGGATGGTGCGTGCTCGGCGCAGGAATCTTCCTGGTATTCCTCGCCTTCATGTTCGGCCGCCATGAATTGATGGCATTGGGCATCAGCCTCGTAGTGCTGGCCGGCATTAGCTGGGCCCTCGCACTGGGCCTGCGAGGGCGCACGCGAATCCAGCGACAGCTGCTATCCGCGGTTCCCAGCGCTGGCGAAGTATGCAGAGTGCAATTGCATTGCCTGGAACCGGCAACCATCCAGGAACAGCTTCCAGAAGGTTTCGGGCGCGGCCCGATGCTCGACACCCCTGGCGAACTGGAATATGAATTGATCTTTGGCAGGCGCGGCATCCATCAGCTGGGCCCGGCACAGCAAATCGTTTCTGACACGTTGGGTTTGGTCCGGGGAATGGTCAACACCGGCGAAACCCTGGAGATCCCGGTCCGCTCGGAACTCATGGATCTGCACCGCTTGGCTTCCCTTGGAGAGCAGATGCTCACCGGTGATGCGCGGCATTCGCGCAGCACCACCGCCGATTACTATGACGTTGCCATTCGCGACTACCAGCAAGGAGATTCGATCCGGCAGGTCCATTGGAAGGCCAGCGCCCGGCAAGGCAAGCTCATGGTTCGGCAGGAGAACCATGTCGCCACCGCTCAAGCGCTCCTGATCCTGGACACAAAATTTGAGCATTGGTGCCACAGCGGAGTGGATCTTCGGCTGTCCATCCCTGGCGGGTCTAACGAAGACTTGCCAAGTAGCCGCCGTTTTGAAACGGCCTTGTCGCTGGCCAGCAGCATCGGACTGCGCTATTCGACCGGTGGCTACCAGCTGTCTTTCCGCGATCTCAGTGGAGCGCCGCTGACCAGCCAGCATCGGCAAGCAACGTCGGATGCCGCAGCTGACTCAGACTTTGACTCGTTCCATGCTGCCACCGCCGAATTGGCCCTCGACGCCAGCGGCCCCGATACCAACGCCTCAGAGCTATTCGGCGATGGATTGCACAAGGAGCTGCTGGGATTCCGGGACGAACCAGTCATCATGATTTTTGGCGAGCTCACCGTTGCCCAGGCTCGATGGCTTGCCACTCTGGCCCGCACGGTACGCCTTGCCGAAGTTTTTATTCTCGTGGCGCATCCGGAAAGGTACGATTCGGTGCAACAAGAGCTCGCCGGCACCGGGTGGAAAGTTCATCTGCTCCCAGGAACCATGGGCGCAGCTGGGATGTGGGGCGGATAATGACCTCCCAGCTAGCCGGCGCCCCATCGCCACGCGAGACAGAAGAACAAAAGAGCCTCACGCTGGAGCAAGCTCCGCCAGTTGAGAATTTGCTCCCCCGCATCTTGGCTTCATTGTGCCTGGCTTTAGCCGTCTTGGCCGGAATGGCATCGCTCACCGGTGTCGTTGAGGGTACCTCGTGGTTCCCCTACCTCGTCCTGCCGAACATTGCCCTGCACCTGGCTTGCGGGGCGATCCGGAGCGTACGCGTCGTTCGCTGGCTGGCTATCCCGGCCGCAGTCCTCATCGCCGTCGCTGCCATCATGCGCCACGACGTCATGACCGCATATTCCTATGGATTTCCTGCCTTGCAATGGTTCCGCTCTTCGCTGTCCGAAGCAGGACTCCAATTGGCCACGCAAGTCCCGCCGGTAGCCAGCTCCATCCATGTGGACTTCGGCATTTTGGTCCTGTCACTGGGCGTGAGCCTTGCGGTGGAACTCCTGGCCAGTTTCCGCCGCACTGCCCTGCTGGTGATCATCCCGCTGTCTTTCGCCCCGATTGTTGCTTCGCTGTTCAAGCAGCAAGGTGCCGGGATTGGCTACCTGTCACTTATGGTCCTAGGGATATTGGCGTACGCTGCCCTGGTGCCCCACGCCTTCGCCAAGGCTTCGCCTCGCCCGGGCAGGCGCAAGCTCCTCGAGCCAAAGACCTTGGGAGTCTTTGGCATCACCGCCCTGGCCTGCGTTGGGTCGTTGATTGCCGCGAGCCTGTGGATGCCGGGGTTCCGCACCGGCATGTTCCCCGAGGGGCAACGCCCGTCCGGGGACCTGCTGGCCAACAATGTTGACCCGCTGATCAATCTCGGACGGGATCTCCGCTCGAATGGGTCAGATCCGTTCTTGACCTATTACACCAGCGCCTCGAAGGCGCCTTATTTGCGCACCCAGGTCATCAAGGAACTGACCACTGAACGCTGGGAACCGACCGAGGACCTGTTCCATACCGACTATTCGGGCGACGTGGCGGTCAACAATAATTTTTCGCTATTATCCAGCTCCGAAGAAATTGTGCAGATGACTTGGCCAAGGGGCAATAGGAATCCGCTATTGCCGTTGCCCGACCGCAGTAATCTGGTCAGTGGAATCCAGGGAGATTGGCAATGGACCCTTGAAACCTCGGTAGCCCGGCTCAGCGGTGATGCGCTGAGCGCGACCGGCGATATTACCGTTGCCTATGCGCCATTGAATATCACCCCGGAGATGGTTGAGTACCTCGATCAGCGGCGCATTGGCACGAACGATTTCATATCGTCGGACTACACGCAGCTCCCCCAGGACTCGGACAACGCCCTGCAGCCGATGCTCGAACAGGCCCTGGAGGAAGCCTACGATCAGGGAAGCACGCCGAGAACCAATTTGGAAAAGGCTGTGGCCCTCCAGGATTTCTTCCGCTCCGGGAACTTCGTTTACTCCGAGCGCACTCCTTTGCGGGAAGGCTACGACGGGGCCAACGCTGAGGTAGTCAAGGCTTTCCTGAACCGCCGCCAGGGGTATTGCGTGCACTTCGCGTCGGCCATGGCTCTGCTGGCGCGTGAGGCGGGGATCCCTTCGCGAATTGCCGTGGGCTACGCCCCTGGCGTGGCCACCGGCGAAACCATCACGGTTGATAATTCTGATGCTGCAACCTCGCTCGCCAGCTTGCTGGAGCCGGGCACCGAGCTCAAGGGCTATGAGGTCAGCGGGCAGCAGGCACATGCCTGGCCAGAGTTGTATCTTGACGGGCTGGGCTGGGTGCCTTTCGAACCGACTCCGGGCCGAGGCTACACGCCAACCTATGCGCCGGGACCAACCAGTACCGCAGCGCCTCAAGAGAGTACGGCGCCTGAGGTCCCGACGTCGCGCAGCACTCCGCCTCGTTCCGAGTCTCCCGATCCAACGCCTCAGGCGACGACGGGTTCTTCTTCACGTGATGGCAGTACCGCCATCTGGTTGGCGCCCTTGGCTATCTTGTTGGCTGCCGCCGGACTATGCGTTGGTCCTTGGCGCCGGCAAAGCACCCGGCAAAAGCGCCTGGCCCTGGTCCGTTCCGGCGCCCCTGATGCGGCACAAGCATTGTGGGCCGAACTGCTCAGTGTTGGAATGGATGCTGGAGTTGAAGCAGGCGTCCATGAATCAGTGGGCGACTATCTGGTGCGCCTGGCCGATGACCATCCGCGGCTCGCCAAGCCACTGCAATTGCTCCAGGCCGCTATTGAGCAGAGCTTCTACGCAGGTCGGCATGTACCTGCAGGTGATGCGCCTGAACTGTTGGACGCATTGCACGAGGTTCAAAGCCAGCTTCGCGGGGAACTGCCCGCAGGACGCCGGATCCTCAGTTTCCTTTTCCCGCGCTCGTTGCGTTCTACGCCAGGAAAAAGAGCCACGGCAGATGGTGCCAAAAAATAGCCTGCAGACAGTTGATGCCCGGCCACTTGGCCGGGCATCAATTATCTGCGACGCATCGTTGGATGCTTAGATCTACTTCTTTGCAGCGTATGGATCGGCGATGCCGATGTACTGCACGGTGGTGTATTCGCCCAATCCTTCAGCGCCGCCTTCGCGGCCCAAACCGGACTGCTTCACGCCGCCGAATGGTGCTGCTGCGTTAGAGATAACGCCGGCGTTGAAGCCAACCAGGCCGAATTCGATCTGCTCCGAAACGCGGAACATGCGGTTGAAGTCCTGCGAGTAGATGTAGGAGGCCAGGCCGTACTCGGTGGAGTTGGCCAGCTTGATGGCCTCTTCCTCGGAAGTGAACGTGGTCACCGGAGCAACCGGGCCGAAGATCTCCTGGGTCAGGATCTTCGCGTCGTTGGCTACGTTGGCCAGAACGGTTGGCTGGTAGAAGTAGCCTGGGCCCTCGACCGGTGCGCCACCGGTAACAGCAGTTGCGCCAGCGCTGACTGCGGCCTCGACCAGTGCGTGAAGTTCGTCGCGAGCCTTTGCCTCCACCAGTGGTCCCACAGTGGTGCCTTCTTCGGTGCCACGGCCTGGCTTCAGTGCCTTCATCGCTTCAGCGAACTTTGCGGTGAACTCTTCGGCAACATCAGCGTGGACCAGGAAGCGGTTGGCTGCGGTGCAGGCTTCGCCCATGTTGCGCATCTTGGCAGCCATGGCGCCCTCGACTGCGGCATCCAGGTCGGCATCTTCGAAGACGATGAACGGCGCGTTGCCGCCCAGTTCCATCGAAGTGCGCAGCACCTTGTCGGCGGCGTCCTTCATCAGCTGCTTGCCCACTGGGGTCGAACCGGTGAAGGAGACCTTGCGCAGGCGGTCGTCCTGCATCAATGGGCCGGAGATCTTCGAAGCCGAGGCTCCGGAAACAACGTTCAGCACGCCTGCCGGAAGGCCAGCTTCCATCATCGTGGCAGCGAACAGCTGGGAAGTCAGCGGGGTCAGCTTGGCTGGCTTGAGCACCATGGTGCAACCTGCGGCAACTGCTGGGCCGACCTTGCGGGTGGCCATGGCCAGCGGGAAGTTCCACGGGGTGATCAGCAGGCATGGGCCCACCGGCTTGTGGTGGACCAGAACCTTGTTCTTGCCCTCGGGGGTGGTCACGTAGCGGCCGTAGTGACGCACGGTTTCTTCGGAGAACCAGCGCAGGAATTCGGCACCGTAGGTCACTTCGCCGTAGGCCTCGGCCAGCGGCTTGCCCATTTCCAGGCTCATCAGCAGGGCGAAGTCATCCTTGCGCTCGGTGACCAGATCGAAGGCGCGGCGCAGAATCTCAGCCCGTTCGCGTGGTGCGGTCAAGGCCCATTCGGCCTGCACGGCATCCGCTGCGTCCAAAGCGGCCATGGCATCTTCGCTCGTGGCGCTGGCAAGCGTCAGCAGCTTTTCTCCGGTGGCTGGATCCAGCACGTCGAAGGTGCCGCCATCCGAGGCATCGCGCCATTCGCCATTGATCAAAAGACCGGTTGGAACCTTTGCAAGCAGTTCTGCTTCGCACTGGGCAGTGATCGACATACGCGCATCTCCTGAAACTATAAATGAAACTAATCGTCGTTGATGCCTACGCTATTCTCGGCACAAGCGAACTGTAAATCGCCCTGTGCACTATAAAAGCGCAGATTCATTGTGCAATCAGCCTATGCGAATTCCGCTATTTATCCGCTTCGTGACGTTCGGCCAGGACAGCCTCATAAAGATCGCGTTTCTTCACGCCAAATTTTTCGGCAACTTCAGCCACGGCTTGTTTCATTCGAGTGCCCTGTTCCACGAGTGCCGCAACCTTGGGCAGCAACTCATCCACCGTGGCCGGTTCGGCTTCTTCAGCGCCGTGGATCACCACGACGATTTCGCCACGCACGCCATCCTCGGCCCACTGTTTCAAGGCGCCGAGCGAGTCTCGACGGACTTCCTCAAATTTTTTGGTCAATTCCCGGGCCACGGCTGCCTGGCGGTTTTCCCCAAAGGCTTCGACGGCGGCCTCCAGGAAATCGCCCAGGCGATGCGGCGCTTCGAAGAAGACCATGGTGCGTTCTTCGGCCAGCAATGATTCCAGCCTTTTGCGCCGCTCCCCTGCCTTGCGTGGCAAGAACCCCTCGAAGGTGAAGCGCCCTGTCGGCAGGCCCGAAAGCGAGAGCGCGGTCAACACGGCAGAAGGGCCAGGCACGGCGGTGACGCGAATGCCTGCGCTGAGCGCGGCCGCCACCAGCGGGTAGCCCGGATCCGAAACAGCTGGCATTCCCGCGTCGGAGACTACCAGGATTGTTGCCCCCTGGGCTGCCAAGTCGATGACTTCAGAAAGCTTGTGGGCTTCGTTGTGCTCATGAAGGCTCATCACCTTGGCGGTGATCTTGATTCCCAGCGCATGGGCGAGGTGGTGGAAGTTCCTCGTGTCCTCCGCGGCGATGATATCCGCGGTCGCCATCATTTCCCGCAACCGCGGGGAAGCATCGGATAAATTGCCAATTGGGGTAGCGCCGAGGACGATTACGCCCTCATTCTCTGAGATCTGCACATTCTTAAGCCTACGCGAAGTATGAAAAGCCCACATTCCTCCCTTCACGCCGGTAGCATGATCTGGTGATGGGCATCTCGACTCCTAACTCCGCGATTATTGGCCACGTCCGTTCAACGCGGCAGGCCTTCACTTTCGAGAGCCTGAAACAGCGGCTCCTGCCCACGGTAGCGCTCAGCGGACCGCTGCTGTGGATCATTCCACTGGCGGTGACGTTGCTTGCCGGTTTGCTGCGTTTCATCAACCTTGCTCATCCGCACATGTTGATCTTTGACGAAACCTACTACGTCAAAGACGCGTTTTCGCTGCTGCAAAGCGGTTACGAACGCGAATGGGCCGATGACAGCGACGCGCAATTCATCGCCGGGGATCCCCAGCTCACCACGGATTCTTCCTTCGTGGTCCATCCGCCACTGGGCAAATGGCTCATCGGCATTGGAATGCTGCTCTTTGGCGATTTCAACGGCTTCGGTTGGCGTTTCAGCACGGCGCTGTTCGGCACCCTTTCGGTGCTGCTGGTCACCCTCTGCGCCCGGCTGCTCTTCGGATCGCATATCCTGGCTGGCATCGCCGGACTGTTGATGGCCATCGATGGCCATTCCATCGTGATGTCACGCACCGCGCTTCTGGATATCTTCCTCATGTTCTTCGTCCTGGCCGCGTTTTACGCGTTGCTCAAGGACCGAATCCACGGGCGGACCCAACTGGCTCGCAAGCTCAGTGTCCCCCGGGGCAACAGGCCCGATGAATTCCTCCTGGGGTACGGGCCGATGCTGTGGTGGCGCCCGTGGCGCCTGGTTGCAGCTGTCATGCTCGGCGGGGCGGTCGGCATCAAGTGGTCAGCGCTGTCCTTTGTGGCTGTTTTCTGCATCATGGCCGTGCTGTGGGACTTCGCCGCGCGCCGCACCGCAGGCATTCATCACTGGCAGCGTGCCGCTTTCACCCGCGACGGCATCTACTCGTTCTTCACGATGATCCCGCTCGCGCTGCTCACCTACCTGTCCACGTGGACCGGTTGGCTGATCACTGCCGGCGGGCGCTACCGGCAATGGGCTGAAGAAAATCCCGGCGACGGCGTCAGCTGGCTGCCCGCTCCGCTGCGCTCGCTCTGGCACTATCACCAGGCTGGCTACGAATTCCACACGGGACTCAGTTCAGAACACGGATGGCAATCCTCGCCATGGACGTGGCCTTTCGCCGGCCGCCCAGTGCTGTTCTACTTCGAAGGCTACGACAAGGGCGTCAACGGCTGCGATCTGAAGCGCTGCACCGAAGTCATCACCGACCTCCCCAACCCGCTGCTGTGGTGGGCCTGCTCGATCAGCATGTTCCTGTTGATCCTGTGGTGGATCGGAGCCCGCGACTGGCGTGCCGGGGCCATTCTTTCCTCGGCCGTGGCCGGTTTCCTGCCATGGCTGATGTACCCGGAACGCACGATGTTCTTCTTCTACACCCTGCCACTGGTGCCGTTCATGATCCTTTCATTGACGTATATGATTGGCAGGTTCATTCCGCGTGAGCCGAATTCCGGACTCGTATACCGCTCACGCATTATCGTGGTCACCCTGGTTATTGCATTATTCCTAGTCACATCGGCCTTCTTCTGGTCGATTTGGTCTGGGGAAATGATTGCAGATGAGCTCTGGCGCCTGCACGTGTGGATCCCCAGCTGGGGCTAGGCACCGGGGCAGATCGGCGCTTGATGCCATGAACCAGGCCACGTTGACGATTATCGATTCCCGAAGGGTTCAGCTTCCATGCACGAAGTAACCGTCGAGCTGCTTACTGAATTAGCGCCAGAAGTCAATACGACGAATCTTCTCCTCGACCGCGTCGCCCGCGGTTCGGACCAGCCGTTGTTCAGCGTGCAGCGCGAGGGCTCCTGGCACGATGTGAGCGCCGGAGATTTCCTCGCCGACGTGAAGCGCCTGGCAACCACCTTGATCAATGACGGGCTCCAGCCAGGCGACAAGGTCGCGATCGTCTCAAGAACGCGCTACGAATGGGCGCTGGCGGAAGAAGCCATCTGGTTTGCCGGCGGCATCTCGGTTCCCATCTACGAGACCTCCAGCCCTTTTCAGATCGAATGGATCCTCCGCGATTCAGGCGCCCGCGTTGTCTTCGCCGAGGACCACGCGCTGCGGGCCAATGTGCGGCAGGCCGCCGCGCAGCTGGGCGAAGAGATCCTCATCCATATTTTCGAGGGTTCGGACCAGTCCGACAAGGCGCTGATACCTTCAGCAGGATTGCACCGGCTGCTCGTGGAGCCTGGCGAAGTCAACGAGCAGGCCATCGAGTCCCGCCGCTCGTCCATGAAGCTCGAAGACGTAGCCACCATGGTGTACACCTCGGGCACGACCGGCCGCCCCAAGGGCTGCAATATGACCCACGCCAATTTCGCCATGGTCGCCCATAACCTGGCCGGGCACATGCGCGAAGTTCTCGGCGACCAGCGCCGCACCCTGATGTTCCTGCCGCTGGCCCACGTGCTCGCCCGCGCCGTCCAGCAGACCTGCATCCACGGCGGCTCCATCATCGCCCATTCAAGTTCCATGGCTCATCTGGTCAAGGACATGGCAGCCGTCAAGCCCGGCTTCCTGTTGGCCGTTCCACGCGTCTTCGAGAAGATTCGCACCACCGCGCTGGCAACAGCTGAGAGCAGCGGCAAGGCCGGCCTGTTCTTGAAGGCCGAGCAGACTGCCATCGACGTTTCCAAGATCCGCGATGCACGTGCCCGTGGACTCAAGGCACGCCTGCCCCTGGGCCTGCGCGCCCGGCATGCGCTGTTCAACAAGGTGCTCTATCCAAAACTGCGCGGCATTTTTGGCGGCGAATGCAGCTACGCAATTTCGGGGGCCAGCGCGCTCAACCAGGATCTGGCGCACTTCTTCCGGGGCGCCGGCATCCAGCTGGTGGAAGGCTACGGCTTGACCGAGACCACCGCGCCGGCCACGGTGAACCAGGCCTCGCATACCCGCGTAGGCACGGTGGGGCGTCCCATCCCCGGAACCAGCGTCAGGATCGCCGACGATGGCGAGATCCTGGTCAAGGGCATCGGCGTCTTCTCCGGCTACCACAACAATCCCCAGGCTACCGCGGAAGCCTTCGACGCTGGCGGCTATTTCAAGACCGGTGATACCGGCGTCCTGGATGAGTCCGGGTACTTGAAGGTCACCGGGCGCAAGAAGGAACTGATTGTCACGGCCGGCGGCAAAAACGTCTCCCCCGGTCCCTTGGAGGAGATGGTTCGTGCCGGGCGCATTGTGGCCCAGTGCGTCCTGGTCGGCGAACAGCGTCCGTTTATTTCAGCCTTGGTGACTCTGGATCATGAAGAACTAGTCCTGTGGGGCAAAGCCAAGGGTCTGGGCGAATTGTCTCTGGCGCAAGCGGCAGTTCATCCCGAAGTCATTGCCGAAATCCAGCAATATGTGGACACGGCGAACCTGACGGTGTCCAAGGCCGAATCGATTCGCAAGTTCGTGGTCCTCGCTGCGGAATTCACCGAGGCCTCAGGCCACCTGACCAGCTCGCTGAAACTCAAGCGGCAGAGCGTCCTCGACCAGTTCGAAGACCGGATCCAGGAGTTCTACTCCAAGTAGGAGGCCAGTTAAATAGGTCAGGCGCCGCAGATGCGGCGCCTGAACCAGTTTGCTTCGCTGGTGCCTAGTTGCCGATGCCGAAGGCGCGGGCTTCCTGGCGCAGCCGGGAGGACTCGCGGCGGCGTCCGGTCGGCCAGCAGCTGACCAGAACCACGAGAACCGTTGCCAGCACCAGGGCGGCAATGCCAATGGCGCTATCAACCCAGAACTGCTCGGGGTACAGGCGGATGAGGGTGTCCCTGACGCTGAAGGTCCAAGTTCCTTCGGAGAAGAACAGCGCGTGGAACTGGGTGAAGAAGGTTTCCCACCCCATCAGCGCTGCCACAGCGAGCACCGCAATCATTGCCAGGGTCACGATGGCGCCGGAGAACAGGGCCCTGCGCACGCCGCCGGCATAGCGCTTGGCGAGGTACCAGACGCCGATGACCAGGATGATTGCCAAGACCACGCCAAGCACGTAGGCGAAGCCAATCAGGTGCTTCACATCGACCATATGCTGCACCTCGCCTTCGGAGAACATGCTCGAACCCGTGGAGAGCTTGAGCCCGGCCAGGTACTCTCGCCCGGCGAAGTTGTTCAGGTAGTCCACGCCGTAGCTGCCGTAGGTCAGGCGTTCGGCATCGGTGAATCCGAAGCTGTCGCTGGGGAATCCGGGGCGTGCGTAGGACAGCGCCAAGAAGGCAGGGGTGGCGATCAGGCGGATGGCAGCGATCAGGGTCAGCAGCGGGAAGACCAGGGCTACTATCACCTGCGCGGTGCGGCCCAGGGGCGGCTTGGAGTTCAGGGCGCGTTCACGGGCGACACGGCGCTTGACGGCCGCCTCCGAAGGTTCTGGCTCCGGCTCGTAGCTGCCGAAGACGCGATTGCGGGCCTGTGCCACAGCGGCTTTCGTGGTGGGCAGCGATCCAGTTTTCGGAGCCGCCGAAACCGGCGGTACCTGCTGTGCGGTGTTCGTGGCTGGCTCCTCTGCCTGAGGCTGCACGCTCGTTGCCGGTGCTTCGGGCTGGCTTGCAGTCTTCTTTTCGGCTTCAAGTTCATGGGGAAGCTTGATTGCGCGAATCACGTCTTCAACTGGCTCTTTGGCCTGCGGCTTCGCCGCTGCGGGCTTGGCTGGAGCGGTTTTGGCAGCCACGGTTTTCCCCTCCGCGGGCTTATTCGTCGCGGCAGCAGCTGCTGGCTTGGCTGCGGCTGGCTTCTGCGCCGGCGGGGCCGCGGCTGGCTTGGCAGGCGCTGCTTTCTGGGCTGCAGGCTTGCTGGCTTCGGGTTGCGCAGGAGTCTCGGATTTGCCGGACATCGCCAAGCGAACTGCTTCCTTGCGGGCGGCTTCCCGGGCAACGGTTTCCTTGGCCGCCTCAGCCTGCGCCTGGTTCTTGTGGGCTTCCAAACGCGCTGCCAGCTCCTCGGCCTTTTG
Source organism: Glutamicibacter sp. FBE19 (assembly GCF_015524875.1). Taxonomy (NCBI): domain Bacteria; kingdom Bacillati; phylum Actinomycetota; class Actinomycetes; order Micrococcales; family Micrococcaceae; genus Glutamicibacter; species Glutamicibacter sp. FBE19. The sequence continues at coordinate 449,439 of NZ_JACKQN010000002.1, forward strand.
GCTCAGGGATGCCTTGGGACTTGGCGCGCCTTCCGGGCCAGCCGATGCGGGCTGGCCCGCATTTCCTTGCCCTCCGGAAGGGTTTTTCGCCGCCTCAGCCATGAGCAGACCTCCTGCAATTCGCGCGATGGTGTGATGTTTTAGGGTAATTGGCAAGCCGCGAAGGGCTCACGCGCCTTCAGCATATCCACCCGAAAGGCTCTTGCGACGGATTACCACACCTAAAACATGTTTCGGCTAAGACACAAGCGCGAAGTGCTGGGAAAAGTTCTTGGAACGGTACTTACTGTTCCTTATCCGGCAAAACGGCCAGGCGCACACGAGAGTCAAAGCGCTGGCCGCGGTTTTCGCGAGCACGCACCGAATCCACCGGGGAAGTTGAGGCGTGCCGCGGCTCGCGGGCCGCCGGCTGCTTGTCGCGCACCGCATTCACCAGCGCATTCAGTTCGTCTTCGGGCTCCAGCACATCCGGCATGGCTCCGCGAATCAGGTTCCAGCCGCTGGGGACGGTCAGGCGATTGGCGTGCCGCGCGCACAGGTCGTAGCAGTGCGGCTCCGGATAGGTCGCTAGCGGACCCAGTACAGCAGTTGAATCCGCATATACGTAGGTGAGGGTTGCACGAGCTGCTTCACGGCAAGCTGGGCGAGAACAAAGACGAAGACCTTCCACGGTTCCCATTCTACTCGTGCCATTGGCGCTAACCGGGGATCTAGCGGTGTTTACGGGCCGATGCGCGGCCAGAGGCCATCCGGGGCGATAGGCTGGGGTGATGAACTCCAAGGTGCCGAATCAGCCCAGCGGGCCGCGGCGCAATCGCCACGGCCGGGGGCGCCGCGGGCCGTTGCTGCCGATGCATCTTCCTGCCTACCGAGGCAGGCAAGAGCGGTTCGATGACGCAGTGATGGCCAGTGCCCAGCGGCTTTCCGAGCGCTGGCCGCAGAAGATTGAGCTTATCGACTTCTTGATCGAGCCGGTTCCCAGCGACACTCTCATCAACCAGGCCCAGGCCGTTGGTGACCGGATCCCGCTGGCGTCCTCCGTGGCGGCCACCGCCAGCGAGCGGGCAAGAATCATCATTTTCCGCCTGCCCATCGAGCAGATAGCCGACAGCCCTGGCGAGTTGCTGGACCTGGTCCATCAATGCGTGGTGCACGAGGTGTCCCAGCTGTGGGTCAAGCCAATCAACGAGATCGACCCGTCGTATTTCCCCGACGACCCTGATTACGAGTGAGCCGCCGCGGCGGCCGAGCGCTGCGGTGCATGGCTGGCCAGCAGCAGGCGTATCGCGCCAATCCAGACCAGCGCAGAACCGACCAGGTGGCAGACCACCAATAGCTCGGGAAGGTGCGTGAGCGCCTGGACGATGCCGATCAGGCCCTGCCCGGCGAAGACCAGCACATACATTTTCGCCTTGCGGGACACGCTGGCTAGTTGCTGCTGATTCGCCGTGCGCCACATGACCGCCACCGTTGCCAGGGCCAGCACCGCCACCAAGGCGTGGAAAACTGTAATGCCCAGCCAGTCAAAGCCCATGCGCGGCACGTCGGCCGAGTCCCCGGCGTGCGGTCCGGAGCCGGTTACGGCGGTACCTGCGATGACCAATGCGGCATTGGCTGCAAGCATGATGGTGCCAAGGGCCTTGAGCTTGCCGGTGCTGGCCGGATGCTCCCCGGCTATCAGGTTCTGCGTCTTGTCCCAGGTGATGGCCGCGGCCGTGAGCAGCAATGTAGCAGCCAGGAAATGCCCTGCCACCATGAAGGGATTTAGCTTCACCCACACCGTGACCCCGCCGATCACGGCGTTGAGCACCACGAGCCAAAACTGCACCCAGGCCCAGCGGGTAATGGCTGGCACCGGTTCGCGCTGCAGGCGAGCGGCAATGATCACCCATCCCACCGCAGCGCAGAGCACCGTGGTGAGCAACCGGTTGGCGAACTCGATGGTCGCATGAATGCCCATCTGCGCCGTGGGTGCCAACGACCCGTCGGTGCAGGCCGGCCAGTCGGGACAGCCCAGGCCCGAACCGGTCACGCGCACGACACCTCCGCCAACGATGATCAAGATGGCGGCAATCATTGCGGTCAGGCTGGCCGCGCGCAAGCTGCGGCGCTCCAGTGAGATTCGGCTGGCAAGCCAGCCGAAGGGGGTAACCATAAAACTATTCCTTGGTGGCGGGAGGCTACCCGCCGATATTCACCACGATGCCGTCGCGACCGGCATTGGCCTGGGGCATGGCAGCCCAGGCAATAGAACGTTCAGAACCCAGGGTCAGCTGTCCAATATACGTGTTCGCGTCGGTTGAGAAAATCACAGCCTGGGCGTCATCCGCAACGGTTTTCGGGTCGAAGACGATGCTGGAGCCGGCGTTGATCGCCAACTTCTTGACCTTGTTGAGCTTGCCATTTTTGCCCACCACGGTGGCTTCCACGGTGGAGTCGGAATCAACAGCGGCCAAAGCGAATTTTCCGGTCCCATTGGCCGAGAGCGGCATGGCCTGGGTTCCGGCCAGCACGTTGGAACTGGCGGCCCATGCGGTATCCGAGGAGTCCTTCGGATCGCTGCCGCGGACCATGCGCACCGCTGCGGTCACCGGAGCATCCGATTCAACCACGATGGTGTAATAGCCGCTTGCCAGCTGCTTCAGGCTCTGCACGCCGGTGGCATTGGAGGATACGGCAAGGTTGTCATCGAAGCTGGCAGCTACTTCGCCGTCCTTGCCGAGCACCTTGACCTTGTATCCGGCACCGGAGGAACCTGTGGCCGAGACGTGCAGCTGCGGAACCAGAGTGCCATCGTCCTTGCTCAGCGCATCGGAATTCGATTTCTCGTCAATCCAAACACCGGGAATCACCTGGGTGTTCGAGGCCGAGGCGTTGGCTGCCACGAGATCGACACCCGATGGGGTCAGCCCGCGCAGGGCAGCCTGCTGCACCGACGCGGTGATCTTGCCGCCAAGGCTGGTGACCTCGGCAGAGACCGAGTCCATATCCTGGGCGTAGCCGCCAAGTACGAGAGCGCGGCTCTCCCCTGGCGCCAACACGATGCTCTGCAGGGTCGGGGTGTCGATCAGGCCTTCGGGCCCGCGCAGGCGCAAGGAAACCTGGGCCGTGGTATGCGTCGGATTGGCCAGGTTCATCACGCTGGTGGAACCGGTGCTGGTTTGCAGTCCGGTGAACCTCCAGGTTGATGCCGGCGCCTGGCAGGTGCCCGTCGCCAAGCCCGCCAGGTCGCCGTCCTTGGCCTGGTAGCTGCGCAGGGCGCTGCCTTCAGAGGCCAGGCCGCCCAGCGGCTGCAGCGAGTACACCTGGGCGTCGTCGACGCCATTAACCGTCGAGACCTTGCTGGTGCGCCCGGTCTGGCCATCATCATCCGATCCGCGGGCTTCAAGCGCCTGGTCTTCTGCGATGCGCTCGGTCAGCGGCCGTTCCGAGGTTCCATCGAGTTTGGCGAAGGATGATCCCGGGATGCGCTTTGCCAAATCGGAGACGGCGATGCTGCGCAGGTTGCTGGAGATTTCCTTGCCGCCCGCGGCAAATTGCGGATCTGTTCCGTCAACGCCCTTCAGCAATTTCGGGGTGGGCGCGCAGACGCTGCTGGCATCGCCGGCTGGCAGATTGGTCACCGCGGCCGGCAGGGTCTTTTCAGCAGCCTTCGGGGCAACCAGGGATCCTGCGCCCACTGCGGCGCTGGCGGCAAGCACAGCGGCCAGGCTCAACAGCACTGCACCAGTTTTCTTGCGGGTGGATGCGGTGGCAGCATCCTTGCTGGCAGCAGCTCGCGCCTTGTCCAGCTTCTTGCGGCGTGCGTTCACGCTGCCGGCTGCGGATTCGCTGGCAATGCCAGCTTCGGTGGACTGGGCTAGTTGAGCCTGCTCTTCCTTAGCCGCCTCTGCGGCGCGAATCTTTTCCAGCTTGCGGCGGCGCTTGGCCGCCTTGGCGTTTTCTGGTTCCTTGGCTATCGGCGCAGGTTCCTTCGAAGCAGCCTCCGTCGATGGCGAAGCCGCTGCCGTTCCAGCGTCTTCGGCAGCTTTGGCAGTCGGGCTGTCTGCCGCCGCGTCCTTGCTGCTTTCCGCCGGCTTTTGCTTCTCCGGCGTGGCAGCCAGTTCGGGCTCGGCCTTGTGGGCGGCCTTGGGCTCGTGAGCTGCCGCGGGCACAGCTGGTGCTGCTGGGTCGGTGCTCTTATGAGCCGGATGCGCGACAGCAGAATTTTGCTGGGCTGTCTGGGCCGAGTGGTCTTTTGCTTCCGGTTTGGCCTCGGGCGCACCGGTCGCGGCCGTGGTGGCGTTTGGCTGGCTGTTGCCCGATGGCCCGGATTTCTCTTCGGCTTCGGCCTTGCTGCCCTGATCGGCCTGGCCGGTTTTTGCCGAGCCAGCAGTGGCTGGCTCACCTGCCGGGGCTGGCGCGGCCCCAGGCTTGGCAGGTGCTGGGGTTGCGCTCTTCTTCTGGGCCTTTGCCTCGGCCTTGGCCGCCGATTCCTGCTCGGCTTCCAGGGACTTCTGTTCCCTGGCCGCTTTCTTGGCGTCGGCCTTGGCACGCAGCTGCGCTTCCTTGGCCCGTGCTTTCTCGAGCTTGGCATCAACCTTGGCTTTGGCCTTGGCGGCCTTTTGCTCGGCACGCGAGAGCGCCGCGGATACCTGTTCCCCGGATCCTGCAGCGCCCTGGGAGCTGGCCGCTGGCTTTGGCGCGGGTACCTGTTCGGCAGGCTTGTCAGCAGAATCCGCTGAGTTCACGTTCTTCTCGTCGCTCACTACTTCTTCTCCTGCTCGGCGTCATCGCCCGATATCCGGTCGTTGAGCTTCGGGGTCAAGTTGTCTCGGATCCCGCTGGCCCGTTCACGGGCTTCGCGTCGGCTCTGTGGAAGCATGCCAGTTGCCGCAGGGGGGCTGTGCACTTCGGCCGCGGCGAGAACCTCAGAGGCGTCAGCCAGTGCTTCGTCCTCTGCGCGGGGTTCGCGGAACCGGTACTCGCTATTGCGGTAGTTCGCGAAACGCCGCGAGCTTGGCACCGGAATGGCCAGCAACACGGTAATCAGCAGGACGACGCAAGCCAGAATCAAGAAAGGCATTGCCATGGCTTCCTTGTGCGACAGCGACAGTTCGCCGCCGCCTGCTGGAATCTCGAAGGCCTGTGCCCAGCGGGTCTCCGAATCCTCCGGGTAAGCCACGGAGCGCAGTTGCTCGCCGTCGATGCTTGCCCGCAGTTTCGGATCGGCTGCCGTGGCCAGAACCAGGGTGCGTTCCGAATCGGAAGCCGGGATCTGCACCTTGCTGATCTTGCCGCGGCTGGCAGGCAGCACGGTGACCGCGCCGTCCTCGCCGACGATGCGGGCAAAACCGGTGCCTTCGGCGCCGGCTGAGGTTCCATAGTCCACACGCCAGAGCCATCCGCTGTCGGTTTGTCCCACGGCGGCCAATCCGGTAGCAGAGTCAAGGGCGCGTACGGTTGCTGGAACCGATTCGCCGGTTTCGTTCAACACGATGTAGCCGATGCCCAATTCACGCAGGGACTTGCGGGAATCGAGTGCCGATTCGGAGAGCAGCATGGCTACCGCCTTGCTCTGCACCGATGCGGTAATGGAGCTTTCGTTGCGTTCTGGATCCAGCATGCTTCCCCGAAGCTGCTTGACCTGCGAATACCGGCTGATGCTATCGAGTGTTTCACCGGAGCCGGAGACCAGCTGGCTATCGATTTCGCCGGAAGACCGCGGACTGAGCACCAGGGTGCGCTCCTGGAATTCCGAACGGCCCGCGTCCGCTGCTGTAGCCGGCAAGGTGCGCGGCTGCGAGGAGCCAACCTGCTGGGTGTTCACCAGCTTGGCCATGGATTCCGATGCGGCAGCTGGATTCAGCTGAGTCGCCAGGAGCACCGAGCCGGAGGCCAGTACGGCCACCACGCTGAGCGCAGCTGTCAAGGCCAAGGCCAAGCGGGGTGCGCCTGCGCGGACAGCGCGCGGCTTGTCCTCGTGCCGCAATGCGGCCAAAGCGTTCGCCGCGGCGGCGATCAACGCGAAAACCGCAAAGGAAACAAACGGACCGGTGTAGGCGGTGACCGCAGTGTGCGAATCCATGGTGACCGGGACGAAGCCAACAGCCCATCCAGCGGCCACAGCGATCACGGCGCCCCACAGCAGCCGCCGCGAGTTCCGGCGCATGACGGCATTGACGCTGAATGCGGTGCTCAGCGTGCCAAAAACGGCCATGAAAATGACCGGGGCGCCGACCAGCAGGGCTGCTACGAGTGCCCATGGACCGGCTGGCAGGATGTCCCAGCCCACCAGGCCGACCGCCGGGTTAAATGCTTCCGGGAAGCCCAGCAGCATCTGCCACGGCGACGCAGGCGAAAACGCTGTCGCAGCACCGGGCTCGGTGAACAACAGGCGCGGGTCGCCCAGTGCGGCAACCAGCAGAGGAAGGTTCCACACCACAGCAGGCAACGGGATCCACCACAGGCTGCGAGCTCGGCGCAGCGAGGAGAGAGCCAGCGCGTAGACCAGCACGGTTGCGGTCAGGAAGAATGCCATTGAGCCGGCGGAAATGGCCCAGAGCAGCAAAGCGGCAGACGCTGATGCGGTCCATGCGGATACGGATTGCTGCTTGGGGGTTTTGGGCTTCGCGCCTTCAACGGCTACCTGTGCGTTCACGGAACGCATGACAGCGAGCACAAAGACCGGAAGGAGAATGTGCACCATGGCCGAGCCAATTCGGCCCGATGCCAAGGAGGAGCCCAGCGATGGAAGGAACGCCCAAATAAGTGCTGCGAAGAATCGCACGGCGCGCGAGCGGCTCACCGCGCCGATACCCCACCAGGCGGCCAGCGCGGCAAGCGGCATGGCGGCGAGGAACAAGTAGGGCGATGCTTGATTCGCGTGGCCAAACGTGACCAGCGAGAAGAGCCAGAACAGCACGTCCGAATTATCTGGCGGCGCGCCCGCTCCGGTGGAGATGCTTTGCCACCACGACAGCGCATTGGCGCCGATTTCCTCTGTGCTCTGCGAGAACGGGCGCAAGGCGCCGCCGGAGAGGGCCGAAGCGCCGAGCACATTGCGCCAGGCAATCAGCGAGGCAGCTGCCGAAAGCAACAGGGCAAGGATCAAGGAGAGCACCGCGGTGGTGCGTGGTGGGCGGGCGATGCGGACGAAGTCCGAGAAGTTGTCGCCGCTTGGCTCAACCATGGCGTCGGCGCCGCTGCCGTCGCCATAGACTTCAGTGTCGTCGCGACCGGTAGTCAGGTTGCGGCGGTATTCGCGAACCTGGGCCGCCGAGGTCATCAGCTTGCGTACCTGCCGGCGCGGAATCTGGCGAATCTGTGCGACATTGCGGCGCGAGGCCGCCAGCTTGCCTGGAGTAAACAGGCCACGCAGGACGGCACCGAGGTGGCTGAATCCATGGCCAGGATCCTTGGCGAGCAGGGCCAGCAAGAAGTGGCCAATGCCTCCAAGGAGCAGACCGACCCACAAGAACGGCAATGCCAGCGGCGAGGCGAACTTCAAGCGCTGGAAAACTTCTGAACGCTTCGCTTCGCGCGGTCCAGCCAGGGAGTCGACAACCTCGACCTGGTGGTACATTTTTGCTGTCGGAACCACTACTACGCGGTGCCCGGCCAGGCGGTTTCGCCAGCACAAATCCACGTCGTCGCCACGGCCCGGAATGGCAGGATCAAATCCGCCGAGGTCCTCGAATACTTCGCGCCGGATGAACATGCCCGCCGAGGAAACGGCAAAGTAATCGCTGCGGCCGTCGTACTGCCCTTGATCGACTTCGTCGGTATCGATCATGGTCAGCCGCTGGGCCTTGCGGTCTACGCTCAGGCCGACTTCGGCCAGGTGCCGGGGGTTGTCGATATCCAACAACTTGCATCCGGCGATGGACACGGACTCGGATGCTTCAACGGCACGAGTCAGGTGTTCAAGTGCATCGGGCGCCGGCATGGAGTCATCGTGGATGATCCAAAGCCATTCGTCACGGTCTTGCCGAGCTTCTGGCAGTTGTGAAACAGCCAATTCCAGAGACAGGCCCAAGGACCCTTCCTCGGCTACCAGCAGGGCTGCGTTGGAAGGCAGATTGGCTTGGAGCACCTCCAGGGAAGCATCGGAGGAAGAAGCATCGACTCCGACAAATCGTTCAATAGGCCGGGACTGGTTGCGCAGCGCGGCTAAAGTGCGTGGTAAAAAGTCAGCGCCATCGTGCGAAGCAACGATGGCGGTGACGTGAATTGGCGGACGAATTAGATTGCTCGTTTCCGTAGACGGCGACGTTCGCGCTCTGAGAGCCCTCCCCATATGCCGAAGCGCTCATCATTGCTCAAGGCATATTCTAGACATTCAGAACGGACAACACATGCGCCGCAGACACGTTTCGCGTCGCGAGTCGAGCCGCCCTTTTCAGGGAAAAACGCTTCAGGGTCAGTTTGCGCGCACAGCGCGCGGGCCTGCCAGCCCAGTTCGCCTTCATCAACTTCGCCGCCAACACCGAGCCATACTGCCTTGATGGTGTCGCGTACTTCATCGTCCTCATCGAGCTCCGGCGCCCAGGAACCAACTGAAGGAATTTCTTCAGCGTCCAGTTCCGCGTCGTGCTCTTTGAGATAGTTGTCGGCCGCGGTCTCCAGATCGGCTGCTACTGCAACACGTGCGGACTCACCGGCTTGAGGGTCGACAAACCAGTCAGACGGTGCGTCTTCGAGCCCGTACTGAGCGGACGCAACAGCCGAGGTCGAAAATTCGGAGTACCCCTGCTCCAGATTCGCCATGGTGATGTTGACCTTTCGATTGGTTTGAGTGGATTGGGCCATCTATGGTCCCTACCCATCCGGCAGCATTTATTCCATCAATCTAGAGAATGTGATGGATCCTGCCGGACTCACACTCTAATTACATCCGTGTAACTCCGCTAGAGTCAAGTGGGGAGGTCATTCTAAGAAGACTTCTCAGGAAACTCTCGGCACAACACGCCGTCAAAACAGGCAGATGAGACGGGCGAGTCTTCACTTGCTTGAATTCTCGGTGAATTCTCAGTATCTAATTTCAAAGGACGTTCAATGAGCAGCATTCAACCACAACGAACTTTCGTGGAGGATCTACTTGCACCGCGACGGGCCTCGGCCTCGCCGTGGCTGACGTGGCATTCACTGAGCGGTGAGCGCATCGAGCTCTCCGGTCGAGTTTTTGACAATTGGGTAGCTAAAAGCGCCAATTTGCTCAGTGATCTTTTTGACCTCGACGAAGAGTCCACCGTCGTCATCGATCTCGCCCCGCACTGGAAATCCGTGGTGCTCGCTTTGGCTGCTTTGCACCATGGCGCTACCCTCGTTGACGCCGAACACAGCGACGCAGCTCATGCCGCGCTGTGGATCAGCTCCGAACCCAATGATGAACGCATTCCCGCAAGCAGTGAAATCCTCGCCGTGAACCCGGCAGCTCTCGCGCTGTCCTTCGGCTCGGATCTCGGCCCCGTCGCAGAGGACTTTAATGCTTCAGTGCGTTCCTATGGCGACCAGTTCTACCCGTCAGCTGTTGCTTCTTCCGCAACGGCACTGGCCGCCACTGGCGGTTCTGCTATGACGCTCAATGAGCTTTTTGGGAGTTCCGTTCCAGCACGGGGCACCATTCTGGTGCGCGCACAGCAACCGCTGCTGACCCTCCTCCCCTATCTGGTGAGCCAGTGGGCGGCCGGTGATGCAGTGGTTCTTGTGGAAGACGGCGTGGAAGTCACTGAGCGCCTGCGTGAAGGCGAACGCATCAGCTTCGACTACGAACCTGCCAGCTAGCGCAAGACCTTCGGCGTGGAACCGGTATCGGTTGGACCAGTGGATCCATTCGCAGCCGCACCGATATCGGTTTTAGGCCGTCCGAGAAGTTCGTGATCGTGAGCGAACTCTTCCTCCTGGTCCATTTCCTTGCCAAAGACCCAGAACCGGTAGGCGAAGAAGCGGAATATGGTGCCCAGGATCAAACCGACCACCGAACCGGCGATGAACACCGAGGTCGGGTCGGTCAGGCCCATCCAGTATTTGGTGACCCACACACAGGCTGCGGCAATGCCCAGGCCGATGGCATTCATGATGATGAACATCACCAGCTCGCGCACCACGTTGGCCTGGCGGCGATGGCGGAAGGTCCAATAGCGATTGGCCACCCACGAGAAAATGGTTGCCACGACACCGGCAATAATTTTTGCCTTGACCTGCGAGTCGCTCATTGAGCCATGCAGCAGCCAGACATAGATGCCCGAGTCAATGATGAACGCGACTCCACCAACGACGCCGAACTTCGCAACTTCACGCCAGAACAGCGAGATGAGTCCGGCAATTTTTGATTTGATGCGTTCGAGCAAGGGTCCTCCAGGGAATGAGATTCCCGTCTGGCTAGCAGTAACAGGGCGCACAAAGTACAACTTGAAGCACGCGATCTAGCTATTTTATCGCCAATTTCTGAGGATTGTCCGAATTGTGAGAGTAATCAGACATCTCGCATGCGAATCTGATCCGCGCTTTCGATACCCTAGATAACGTGAGCTTTCCAAAAATTGGCGTGATTGGTGGCGGGCAGCTAGCCCGAATGATGGCCCCTGAGGCCCTGAACCTAGGATTCGAACTTCATATTCTGGCCGAAGGGCCTGAAGTTTCGGCTGCCCGAAGTGTTCCTGACGCACCGGTAGGTGACTACAAGGACCTCGATACCCTGCGCGCTTTTGCCAGGGGCAAGGACGTAGTCACCTTTGACCACGAGCATGTCCCCAACGAATTTTTGACCACGCTGATCAACGAGGGTGTCAATATCCAGCCTCGCCCCGCGGCACTGATCCATGCCCAGGACAAGCTGGTGATGCGCGAGGCCATTGAACGCTTGGGCCTTCCCAACCCGGCCTGGGCCAAGGTGGAGAACGTCGAGGAGCTGATCAGCTTCGGCGAACAGACCGGCTGGCCCATTGTGCTCAAGACCCCGAGGGGCGGCTACGACGGCAAGGGCGTGCGCATGCTCGATAGCATCCAAGATGCCAAAGACGCCGCCGACTGGTTTGCCAACGGCCCATTGCTGGCCGAGGACAAGGTCGACTTCTCCCGTGAGCTCTCCGCCCTGGTGGCGCGCACCCCTTCCGGCGAAGCCAAAGCCTGGCCAGTAGTCCACACCATTCAGGTTGACGGGGTCTGCGACGAAGTGATCGCCCCGGCCCAGGACCTTGACGAGGCCACCGCACGCAGCGCCGCCGAGGCGGCCCTGCGGATCGCCAACGAATTCGGAGTGACCGGCGTCATGGCCGCGGAGCTGTTCGAGACGCCCGGCCAGGGAGCCGGCTATGTCATTAATGAATTGGCGATGCGCCCGCACAATACCGGGCACTGGACCATGAATGGTTCGGTCACCAGCCAGTTCGAGCAGCACCTGCGTGCCGTCCTTGATCTTCCGCTGGGCGACACCCGCGAGCTGGGGGTCACCGTCATGAAGAACTACCTCGGCGGCGCCAACCAGGACCTCTACTCGGCATTCAGCGCTGCACTGGCCGCGGCCCCCGAGGTCAAGGTGCACGCCTACGGCAAGTCCGTTCGCCCGGGCCGAAAGATCGGGCATGTGAACGTGGTGGCAAATGCCGGGCAAACCGTAGATGAACTTCGCGTGCAGGCAAACAAAGTTGCCGCGCTGATCCGCGACGGCGTCGACGCCAAGAACTAACCTGATATTCCGGCAAGAGCCACTGCGCGCAACTGCGCAGTGGCTCTTGCCCAATGACACAACCAAGGAAAAATCTGATGTCTGAAGCACCTCTTGTCGGCCTGGTCATGGGTTCGGATTCCGATTGGCCAGTAATGCGCCTGGCCGCCCAGGCCCTGGCCGAGTTCGGAATTCCATTCGAAGCCGACGTGGTCTCCGCCCACCGGATGCCAACCGAGATGATCGAGTACGGCAAAAAGGCACATGAGCGCGGGCTGCGCGTGATCATTGCTGGAGCAGGCGGCGCGGCCCACTTGCCCGGCATGCTCGCAGCTGTTACTCCGCTGCCTGTCATCGGAGTTCCAGTTCCACTGGCTAAGCTTGATGGAATGGATTCCCTGTTGTCCATCGTCCAGATGCCAGCAGGAGTCCCCGTCGCAACAGTTTCCATTGGCGGTGCACGCAACGCAGGCTTGCTCGCGGTGCGCACCCTAGCCGCGGGAACGGATGAGCTTGCACAGTCGTTGCAGGTAAAGTTGCTTCAGTTCGCAGATTCACTGCGCGAGTCAGCCCACGCCAAGGGCGCTGCACTGCGCGATGAAGTAGCCAACGAGAATTTCGCTTCCTAGGGAAAGTCAAACAAGTACATGGGTTCTGCCAGTCACCGCGCACCGAGTCCGTTGCGCCAGCCGGAGACAATTAGCGCTCCGCAACGCAGCAAACGTGCGCTGATCTTGGTTCTTCTGACCATCTTCTTCCCGGGCAGCGCTCAGCTGGTTGCCGGCAATCGGAAGCTCGGAAGGCTTGCGGTCTCCATTACGATGCTGTGCTGGGTCGCCATTCTTGGCATCCTGGCAATCTACTTCATCAACCGGTCGGTCATCCTCGGCTGGGTAGCGCACCCGAACTTCCAGCTGTTCCTGATCATCGTGCTCGGCAGCTTGGCTGTCGGCTGGTTCATCATGTTCATCAATACCCTGGTGATCATTCGGCCCGGCATGCTGGCTCCCGGCATGCGCGCCATCGTCACCGTTTTCACGCTGGCCGCGGTGGTCGCCACCAGTGGCGTGTTCATCTACGGTGCGTCCTTGTTGAACACCGGACGCGAGACCATTGTCTCGGTCTTCGATGAAGGGCCTGCTTTTGACCCGATCGATGGCCGTTACAACATCGCGGTGTTCGGCGCTGACTCGGGATCCAACCGAGAGGGTGTGCGCACCGACTCGGTGGCACTGCTTTCGGTGGATGCCAAGACCGGCAAGACCCTGCTGATCTCGGTGCCGCGTAACTTCCAAGGCGCGCGCTTTGCAGATGACTCGCCAATGAAGAAGATCTGGCCCGAGGGCTACAACTGCGGTAACGATTGCATCTTCAATGCCATCTACCGCAACGCGGCTGACGAGCATGCTGATGCTTTCCCGGCGTCCGTGAAGAATGTAGGCGCGCAGGCGGCCATGGATGCCCTGGAAGGAACTACCGGACTGCCCGTGCAGGGCTACGTCATGGTGGACATGGCAGGATTTGAGCAGTTTGTCGACGCCCTGGGCGGAGTCACCATCAATTCCGGCGGCTGGGTTCCATACAACGGCAAGTACTACCCCAACAGCACCGTGCGCACCCACTGGTTCGCCCCTGGCACCCAAACCTTCAATGGCAAGCATGCCCTGTGGTTTGCCCGCTCCCGCGACTTCACCGACGACTACCACCGCATCAAGCGCCAGCAGTGCTTGCAGCAGGCCATCATCAAGCAATTCACTCCGCAGACCATTCTGACGAACTTCACCAGCATCATGTCCGCTGGCGAGCAGCTGGTGGAGACAAACATTCCAGCCGGCCAGCTCGGCTCCTTCGTCTCCTTGGCCGAGAAGGTCTCTTCACAGCCGATGGCACGCCTGACCTTGGGCGCACCGGACTTTGAGCGATCCTTCTCCACGTACCCGGACTTTGACAAGCTCCAGGAGCGAATCCGCACCCTGATTGCCAAGCAGTCGGAGAGCGAGAAGAAGAAGACTGAGAAGTCCGATTCTTCTAAGAAGAGCGAAAATTCTTCCAAGGCTTCCGAGTCCCCCAAGAGCTCGGAAAGTGAAGAAAGCACTGAAGAGAGCGCAGATACCACGGATATCAATAACGCTCCCAAGCTTTCCGGCGGCGGAGATCAGGAATTCACCCAGCCTGATGGAAGTCCAATCACCGAGGAGTACTTGGTGCAGCTGGAAATGGCTGGATACAACACCCGCATTTCACAGATCGCCGCTAACAACGACGAATGCTCTGTTCCGTAAACGGTTAGACCCCCCGACCGCAATGCAACCCAATCACTGTTCTTGAAAGGCTATGGTCAAACAACGTGTTCGAGTTGAAAAACGCGATGAGGGATTACCACTGGGGTTCTGATTCCCAGATCTCTGATTTGCTGGATCTGCCTGCGGATATTTCCCCGCAGGCAGAGATGTGGCTTGGCGCCCACCCAGGATGCCCCAGCCGGCTGGTTGATGAAGACATTGCCCTGAATGACTTCATCGCCCAAGACCCGCAGCAAGTACTGGGGGCAACTGTTGCGCAGCGATTTGGCCGCCTGCCCTATCTGTTCAAGGTGCTCTCGGCGACCCAGCCCCTGTCGATCCAGACGCACCCGACCCTCAAGCAGGCCCAGGAGCGTTTTGCCCTGGAAAACTCCAGTGGCAAGACCCTTGATGCGGCCGACCGCAACTATCGGGATGACAATCACAAGCCAGAGATGCTTTATGCACTGACTGATTTTGTGGCGTTATCCGGATTCCGCCAGCCTGGCCAAATCATCAAGGATCTGCAGTTGTTGTCCGCCGGACTCCCGGAAGACAAGCTGGGCGAGATTGAGACGATCATTCGTTCATTGCAGGGGCAGGATCCACTGGCCGCTGCTTTCAGCCATGTGCTGACCGCCGGGGAACCTGTTGCCCAAACCGTGGAGCTGATCTGCTCAGCCATTGAGTCCTCGGATCAGTTGAAGGCCAACGCCCACTTTGCCGAGCTGGTGTCGATCAACAAGATCTACCCTTCGGATCCAGGCGTATTGGTCGCACTACTGCTGAATCTGGTGTTCTTGGAACCGGGCCAGGCCATCAGCCTGGGCGCTGGAAATGTTCATGCCTACTTGCGCGGGCTAGGCATCGAAGTCATGGCCAACTCGGACAACGTTCTGCGAGGCGGGTTGACCAGCAAGCATATCGATGTTCCCGAACTTCTGGATGTCACCATCAGCCAGCCCTCCCCTGCGCCGATCCTTGCCCCGGTCGCGCTGGACTCGCACGACCGCCTGTACAAGCCGGACTTCGAAGAGTTCCAGCTGCAGGTGCTCGATCCGCAGGCTGCAGGCCAGGCTTCCGAACTTCAGCTGCACGGTGCTGGAGTGGTCTTGTGCACCGCGGGCGAGTTCTTGGTCAAAACCCAGGAAGGCCAGCGAAGCATCAAGCGCGGACAGTCCCTCTTCATTACCGCCGCCGAGCTGCCTGCGACGGCGACATTGCAGGGCAATGCACCTGGCCAGCTCTTTGCCGCCAGTGCACAGATCGATTAAAGAAGTCTCCTTGCTGGACCGAATCTAGCTCCGATACGCCGATGGCCATGAACCTTGAAAAGGTTCATGGCCATCGGCGTATCCCAGAAGGATTTAGCGGGTGTAGGCTTCCCACTTATCCTGGTGGTGCTCGCCTTCAACGAAGCGGATGGTTCCGGACTTCGCGCGCATCACGATCGACTGCGTGCTGATGCGGTTGCCCTTGTAACGTACGCCGCGCAGCAGGTCGCCATCGGTGATGCCGGTCGCTGCGAAGTAGCAGTTATCGGAAGTCACCAGATCGTTGGTGGTCAATACGCGGTCCAGCTGGTGGCCGGCGTCCAGTGCCTTCTGCTTTTCGTCGTCATCAGTTGGCCACAAGCGCCCCTGGATGACACCGCCCAGCGCCTTGATAGCGCAGGCGGTCACGATGCCCTCCGGCGTGCCACCGATACCCATCAGCGCGTCAACGCCAGTGCCTTCACGAGTTGCGGCGATGGCGCCGGCGACGTCGCCGTCCATGATCAGCTTGGTGCGAGCACCAGCTGCACGGATCTCCTCGATCAGTCCGGCATGGCGCGGACGGTCCAAGATGGTCACGGTGATCTGGCTGAGCTTCTTGCCCTTGGCCTTGGCGATCAAGTGCAGGTTCTGCTTCACTGGCAAACGCAGGTCAACAAGGTCAGCGGCTTCTGGGCCGGTGACCAGCTTTTCCATGTAGAAAACAGCTGAAGGATCAAACATGGATCCGCGGTCAGCCACTGCCAATACCGACAGCGCATTGTTCAAGCCGAGGGCTGTCAAGCGGGTTCCGTCGATCGGGTCAACAGCTACGTCGCATTCGGCACCGGTGCCGTTGCCGACTTGCTCGCCGTTGAAGAGCATTGGGGCTTCATCTTTTTCACCCTCACCGATGACAACAACGCCATTGAAGTTCACGGTGGAGAGCAGACCTCGCATAGCGTCTACTGCAGCGCCGTCGGCCGCGTTCTTGTCACCGAATCCAACCCATGGCGTGGACGCGATGGCGGCAGCTTCAGTAGCGCGCACCAGTTCCAGTGCTAGGTTGCGGTCCGGCTCCGAGTCGGTTACCGACAGTCGCGAGGAAAGGTGGGCATAATTGTTCTTTTCGGTCACGAAAGATCCCATCACTGAGTCGTAGTCATTGCGCCTATGCAAACATATTCATTCTATCTCTTTAGAATTTGCAGTGACAGTTCGTGTCGCCAGGGCTTTCGAAGCCCAACGTGGGGTTGGGCACGCTAGTTCCAATTACACAGAATCTTCGGGGAGAATAGAAGACGTGCAACTTGAGAACAACAGTGGGAATACCATGCCTGTGAACGAGCCGTCGGATCAGTCCGCAAAGTCGGCACCGGAGCCTCGTCGCGATTTGAATGATCCTGAGGCGACCTTTGAGGACTTGCCGTTCAAGCCGCAGCTCACCGAGAAGCAGGCCAAGCGTGCCAACCAGACCTTCAAGGGCATGGTCCTTTCGGTTGGCTTCACCCTCGCTGTTGTTATTCCGCTGGTATTGCTCAACCCGGCTCCGAAAGATGAAGCCTTCGAGAGCAAGGTTAACTTGCAGCAGACCGCGGAGCAAACCGAACAAATTGCAGGTTTCGACGTCTTCGCGCCAAGCCTGGGCGATGGACAGTATGCCAACTTTGCCCGCTGGCAGGCCAATACCGCTCAGGGTGTCCCCTACTGGGAATTTGGCATCGTGACCAAGAACAAGGATTTTGTCTGGGTACGCCAGGCCGCTGAAGCAAACGCCACGTGGATCGCCTTGACTACCGACACCGCCGTTCCGACCGGCACCAGGACCATTGGTGGCTGGGAATGGGAAGTCCGGGTCAAGGACGAAACCACGTATCTGATTTCGGAGCGCAAGGAGTCAACGCTGATCCTGTCCACGGACACTTCCCAGCAGCAGCTTGAGGATGTGGCCGAGCTGGCAGAATCCACGCTTAGCTAGTCGGTTTTGTGACTTCACCCTGACCGCAAATATTCGATATTCGAACATCTTCCCGTAGACTTTGGCTTATGCGATCTGAATCAACCACTCAATCCTTGTCCCCCAAAGAGGCTTGGGAGAAGCTTAGCGCCGGTAACCTGCGTTTCGTCAATGAAGAAACCGAACATCCTAATCAGGACAGTGCCCGGCGCCAGTCGCTGATTTCAGGCCAAGAGCCGTTTGCGGTGATCTTCGGTTGCTCGGATTCCCGGCTCGCAGCCGAAATCATCTTCGACGTCGGCCTGGGCGACATGTTCGTGGTCCGCACTGCTGGCCACGTGATCGATCCGGCCAGCCTCGGTTCTCTGGAGTTCGCGGTTGACGAGCTCAACGTGCCTTTGATTGTCATTCTGGGCCACAACTCTTGCGGCGCAGTCACGAGCGCCATCAAGGTCAAGGAGTCCGGGGACATGCCCAAGGGCTTCGTGCGGGATCTGGTCGAGCACATCACTCCATCCGTCCTGGCCGCCGAGCGCAAGGGCATCACCGATGTCAACGGCACGGTCGTTGAGCACGTAAAGCAAACCACGGACCGCCTTGTCGATCTGTCCACCATCATCGCGCACGCTATCGAAGAGGGCCGCACAGCCGTAGCTGGCGTGGCCTACCACCTCGACGATGGCCGGGCGCAGCTCGTCTCAAGCTTGGGCCTGGACTAGGGAGCATCCGCACTGCGGGAACCGCCTTGCACCGTGGGTTTTATTCCCGTATCGGCGCAGCGTCACTAGCGGTTGTGATGTTTGCTTCAGAGTCCTGTCCTTCCATTGCATTCGAGGCGTAATCTGGGCGCATGACTAACAGTGACGATTTCCGCATTGAACATGACACCATGGGTGAAGTCCGAGTTCCGGCCCAGGCTTTGTATCGCGCACAAACTCAGCGTGCGGTCGAGAACTTTCCAATCTCAGGCAAAACGCTGGAGTCATCGCATATCAAGGCCCTCGCCCAGGTGAAAAAGGCCGCGGCCCAGGCAAACCTCGCATTGGGTGTGCTTGATGCCGAGCGCGCCGGAGCTATCACCGATGCTGCCGAAGAGGTGGCCAGCGGAAAGTACGACGAGCACTTCCCCATCGACGTCTTCCAGACCGGTTCGGGAACCAGCTCGAATATGAACACCAATGAGGTCCTTGCCGAATTGGCCACCCGCGCCTTGAAGGCAAAACAGAGCGCCACCGAGGTTCATCCCAATGACCATGTGAACGCTTCGCAGTCCTCCAATGACGTATTCCCGACTTCGGTCCACGTAGCTGCCACCGGCGCCCTGATCAATGACCTGGTCCCTGCCTTGGGCCAGCTGGCCGCCGCTCTGGAAGCAAAATCGGCCGAATTCAAGGATGTCGTCAAGTCCGGCCGCACCCACCTGATGGACGCCACCCCGGTCACCTTGGGACAGGAGTTCGGCGGTTATGCAGCACAGGTGCGCTACGGCATCGAGCGAGTCGAGGCGGCCTTGCCACGAGTTGCCGAAGTCCCGCTGGGCGGCACCGCAGTCGGCACCGGCATCAATACTCCTGAAGGCTTCCCGCAGAAGGTGATCGAGTTCCTTCGCGAGGACACCGGCCTGCCTATTACCGAAGCACGCAATCATTTTGAAGCCCAGGCCAACCGCGATGGCCTTGTCGAGGCATCGGCTGCCCTGCGGACCATCGCCATATCGCTCATCAAAATCGCCAACGACTTGCGTTGGATGGGCTCTGGCCCGAACACCGGCCTGGGCGAAATCTCCATCCCTGATCTGCAGCCAGGCTCGTCGATCATGCCTGGCAAGGTCAACCCGGTAATCTCCGAAGCGACCATCCAGGTTGCCGCCCAGGTCATCGGCAACGACACCGCCATTGCGTGGGCAGGCACCAATGGAGCCTTTGAATTGAACGTGGGCATCCCGGTCATGGCCTCGAACCTGCTTGAATCAATCCGGTTGCTGGCCAACACCGCCACCGTGATGGCAGAGAAGATGATCGATGGAATCAAGGCCAACGTTGAACGCGCCCGCTTCCTGGCCGAGGCCTCCCCGTCCATCGTCACCCCGTTGAACAAGCTGATCGGCTACGAGAACGCGGCCAAGATTGCCAAGAAAGCCGTCGCCGAAGGCCTGACCGTCCGCGAGGCCACCATCGCGCTGGGATTCGTCGAGCGCGGCGAAGTCACCGAAGCCCAGCTTGATGAACTGCTTGATGTCTCCACCATGGTGGGCAAGCACTAGAGCTCTCATAGAGCAAGCGGCGACCCCTTGCTATCCGGATCAATGATCGCGGAAGGCAAGGGGCCGCCGCTATTGCGGGGCTGGCAAGCTAGCCAGCCCCCGGAGCGCCCGAACAGCTCGCATCGGATCGCAGCTGCATGAAGCGCCTGCTAATCCAGCGTGATCCAGTAGCGGCGCACATCCTCCGGTGAACCGAATATCGGGCCAACTTCGCTTTGCGGCTTGATGCTTTCAAGCACACCGCCACATGATTCGATAGTGCGAGCGGATCCGATGTTGGAGTCATTGCACGTGATCAGGACTTTCGGCAGTCCCAGGCTCCGTGCTTGCTCCAGCGATCCGGCGAGCGCCAGCTTGGCCAGGCCTCGCCGCCGCGCGCTGGGTCGGATGCCGTAGCCTATATGGCCGCCGACTTCCGCCAGGTAGCCGGTGCCAAGATCATGCCTCAGGCTCACGGCGCCTAAGTACTTGCCGTTTTCCACTACCCAGAGAGTGCTTTGCGAAACGAATCCTGGCGCTGGCGTGAATTCTGGCTTTGCCAGGTCGTTGAGAAGTTTCACCCAGCGCTCAAAATCCGTGTGGTCAGCCAAGTCCCAGCCATATTTATCTGCGAAGAACATCGAAGCGCCGTCTTGTTCCTCGCCGTTCCATTCTGCGGTGCTTTGCATAAATGATTGGTGCAGGTCAGTAGTTGGTTTACGGAGATCTATCTGGCTCATGGGGTCAGCCTAGTACAGATCGCCATCCAGCTTTCCGCCCAGGCTTGGCAGGGATGGAATGCCGCAGATCACTTAAGTTGCACCCTTGAAGTCATAGTGCAATACTGCACTGTATGAAAGATAGTGCAAAAGATGCAGCGGGAGTGCCCACCGAGGCACCGACGTTGAGCGGACGCATGCAAAAAACCCGGACGTCCATCACTCGCCATTGCCGCGAGCTAACGGCCGAGTTCGGCTTCAACGGTTTCACCATTGAACAGGTATGCGAACGGGTAGGCATCTCCCGGAGAACCTTCTTCAACTACTTCCCCAGCAAAATCGACGCAGTCTTCGGGCACGATGCCGACGCCATGCCAGAAGGCATCATCGAGCGTTTCATGGCGGCTCGGCCGGAGGGCATCACCGGGATTTCCCCCACGCTTCTGGCAGACCTGGTGGACATGGTCATTGAACGGCTGAGTTTTGATGAAACCGAAATCGTGAGCACCCATGGGTTCTTCTCCGTGGCCCACCGCGAACCGGAACTCCTTCAGCACATGGTCCAGGCCGGACCCAAGAAAGACGCGGAGTTCCGTGAACTCATTGCATCGCGCGAAGGAGTCGATCCGCAGGATCCACTGCTCTCAAGCCTTTTGCACATTCTCAAGCACACCACTCTCCAAGCCATCGAGGCTTATGTCGAAGGTTCCGGGAAACGCTCGCTCACCGAGGAGTTCCTGGAACTGATGGGCCGGATCCAAAACATCATGGGCCAGCCCCTGAGACGCAGCAACGACTAAATAATTCCTTCAACACCTCTCGCAAGGATTGCAATGACCGCAACTACCGGTTCCCGGAAAACCCCGGGCGATGCACCCCTGGTATTGACCCAGCGGCGCATCTGGATCATCTTCTCCGCCTTGATCGCAGGAATGCTCCTGTCATCACTGGACCAAACCATCGTCTCCACTGCCATGCCAACCATTGTCGGCAAGCTCGGCGGCGTTGAGCACCAGGCCTGGATCACCACGGCCTACCTTTTGGCCACCACCATCGTGATGCCCATCTATGGCAAGTTTGGCGATGTCCTCGGACGCCGCAACCTGTTCATGATTGCCATCGCGTTGTTCACCTTGGCATCTGTCGGCGCCGCCTTCTCCACCACCTTCTGGATGTTCGTGGTCTTCCGCGCCATCCAGGGCCTGGGTGGCGGCGGCTTGATGATCCTCTCGCAGGCCATCATCGCCGACATCGTCCCGGCTTCCGAGCGCGGCAAGTACATGGGACCCCTGGGCGGCATCTTCGGTTTGTCGGCCGTCGCCGGCCCGCTGCTCGGTGGATTCTTCGTTGACCACATGACCTGGGAATGGGCGTTCTACATCAACATCCCTGTTGGCATTGCCGCCTTTGCCATCGCATGGTTTGCATTGACCCTGCCAAACAAGAAGGCAGAAAAGAAGATCGACATCCTGGGCGTGCTCTTGCTGTCGATTGCCACAACCTGCCTGATCTTCTTCACCGACTTCGGCGGCTCCGCTGCTCACGGCTGGGGAGCCCTGGAAACCTGGGCTTGGGGTGCCGGCCTGGTGATCGCCGCTTCGCTGTTCATCCTGGCTGAAGCCAAGGCCGAAGACCCGATCATCCCGCTGAGCCTGTTCAAGAACAAGGTCTTCATCAACGCCACCGCCATCGGTTTCACCCTGGGCATCGGAATGTTCTCCGCGATCGCTTTCGTGCCAACCTTCCTGCAGATGTCCTCGGGCACCTCCGCCGCCGTTTCCGGCCTGCTGATGGTTCCAATGATGGTCGGCATGATGGGTACTTCCATTTACTCGGGCATGGCGATCTCAAAGTCCGGACGCTACAAGGGCTATCCGATCGCCGGAACCATCGTCACCGTTGCCGCCATGCTGGCATTCACCACCCTGACCGCACAGACCCCGCTGTGGCTGATCTGCGCCTACCTGTTTGTCCTCGGCGCCGGCATGGGCCTGATCATGCAGGTTGTCGTCCTGGTAGTTCAGAACGCTGTCGGACCAGAGATGGTCGGCACCGCCACCTCCACCAACAACTACTTCCGTGAAGTCGGTGCGTCGCTGGGTGTGGCCATCTTCGGCGCCTTGTTCACCAACCGCCTCTCCGAGAAGCTCCTGGATGTCTTCTCCGGCGCTGGAGCCAGCGCTGCTGATGCCGGCCAGGCGGCATCCACCTTGGATCCGCAGACGCTGTCATCACTGCCGGATGCTTTGCGTGATGGCATCGTGGACGCCTACGCCAGCTCCTTGGCCCCGGTGTTCTGGTACCTGATTCCGTTCCTGGTTGTGGCGTTCGCCCTGGCCTTGTTCCTCAAGCAGGTTCCACTCTCCGACACCGCAGGCATGGTTGCCCGCGGCGAGGCCATCGGCGGAGAAGAAGCAATAGCTTTCGAAGAGGCCCAGCGCGCCCAGCAGGCTGCGCCTGCGGAGAATGCAATGGAGTCCGAGGGCAATGTCTTGGTCGCTGAGCGCCCAAGCGACAAGAGCACCCCGCCGGAAGCCAAGTAGGGTTTCGGCAGCCACTAGTTCTATTGGCTCAAGAGCATCGGGATGCGGACCAGCTGGTCCGCATCCCGATGCTCTTTCCATTTTCAGCTAGGCGAAATAGCCACCTGGACGGGGTTCCAGCGCCCATGACAAAGCTCGTTCATGCAAGGGCGGCAGCTTCGGACGGTCCTGCAGATCGAAGTAGCCGACTTCGAGGTTTTCGTCATCGTTTATCCTCGCCTGCCCGGAAAGGTGCCGGGCCTTGAAGACGATGTCGAGATATTGGGCATGGTCGCCATTGGGATAAACGGTTGGTGCGGTCACTCCCACCCCCACCAGATCTGTGACTTCGCAGGACACCCCGGTCTCTTCCTGGACCTCGCGCTGGGCAGCATGCGATGGCTCTTCTCCCGGGTCAATGATGCCGGCAGGCAAAGTCCACAGTCCGTTATCGGCACGGCGCACCAGCAGCACTCGATCACCGTGGAATACAACAACTTTTACCCCGGAGAGCCACAGCATCTCGTGCCCTATATGTGTTCGCAGCTTGGTGATGAATTCCGGAGTTGCCATAAATTCATCGTGCCACAAGCAGCACCGCAAATGCCCCAATGACCATGAATGGCCCAAACGGCACGGCCGACTTCAATGTCAGCTTGCGCACGATCACTCCCCCGATCACCCAGAATGTGGCCAAGACAAAAGTTAATAACGTGGCAAGAAACAGCGCAGGCAGGGAATAGTAACCCAGATTCAGGCCAAGGACGCCGGCCAGCTTTACATCGCCCATTCCCATGGCCCCAGCTGAAATCAGGCTGATCAGCAAATATCCGCCGCCGAGGAGCAGCATCCCCAGGAACCCTTGCAGGATTCCCGGCAGGCCCCCGCTGCTGGCGCCCAAGCAAATCACCAGGGCCAGGCTGGCCAGGAGCCACGAGCCCACAAGCCGATTCGGGAGTCGATGGCTGGCGATGTCGGCCTTGGACAGCAGTACTCCGAAAACGCCAAAGCACAGCAATTGGAGCGCCACCAGGACTCCCTCGATCGGCCCTTCTTGGGCAACGCTCCATATCTGCGACATGTATAGAGCATAGGCATCTTCCCAATGCCATGGGATGGCCAGCTCGCCCTTGTGAATAATTCAGGCACTTATACAATTAGATTATGGACGTGCCTTCAGCTCCGTTGTACTTCCCCGGCTCCCCTGAGCCGGATTCCACCGCGCGGCGAAGATTCCGCGCCTTGGCCCGGTCCGCGCCCTGGCTGAGCACCTCGCTCAAAGTCGAAATCGATATTCCCGATGAGCTGGGCGATCCCGGGCGCGGCCTGACCGGCACAGTGACCGCCAAGATTCGCCAGCGCGAAGGAATCGCCGTGCATAACGCCGCGGGCGCGCTGGTCTTCCAGAAAGAGACTTTCAGTGCCCAGCGAAGTCGCGATTATGTCGCCGCCACCAATGCGTCGTGGAAGTTGCCATCAACGCTGATCACACCGGTTTATACGACGGATCACCTAGTGCTCCGCCGCCCGGAGATCGCAGGATTTAATGGGTTGCTGCCGCTGGAATACTGGGCGGCGGTTTTGGATCCGGTGGAAATTGCCGGTACTGAGCCCGCAGCGCAGGACTTGGCCTTTGACCATCCCACCTATATCCATGAACTCAGCGAGATCATGCATGAGGGACGTCCAGCCTTGGCAGCGGTGCTCAGTTCCGGACACACATATCAAGCGGCCCTTGCCGATTTCGCGCTGGTTCCCGCTGGCACGCGCACGCTGCTGGTATTGGATCTGGGCACCGGCGTTTGCCTTCTGCGCCAGAGGCTGTCAGGCCCCGCTCCAGCCGCACCTGATCTGAGGCTTCGGATTCTGGCCCAGGATGAGTACTACATCAATTCGCACTTCCAGAAGGTTCATTGGCTTGATCAGCCGATAGTGCGCTCGTAGCCCCCGTTCCATGCTTGCTCACGCAGTTCCGGCTCCCGTGCCGCTGGTGTTTGACCACCCGCGGCACGGGAGCCGGCGCATGTGCTGGAAGCTAGCGCAGCATCGGCGCATCGAGCATTTCGGTCACCAAAGCGGCGATCGCTGAACGCTCGGAACGAGTCAGCGTCACATGGCCAAACAGCGAGTGCCCCTTGAGCTGTTCCACCACCGCTGCAATGCCATCATGGCGTCCCACGTGCAGGTTGTCCCGCTGGGCCACATCGTGGGTAAGCACCACCTTGGAGTTCTGGCCGATGCGCGAGAGCACCGTGAGCAGCACGTTGCGTTCCAGGGACTGCGCTTCATCAACAATGACAAATGAGTCATGCAGGGAACGCCCGCGGATGTGAGTCAGCGGCAGGACCTCGAGCATGCCGCGCTCCAGCACCTCGTCGATGGCGTTTTTCGACACGATGGAACCCAGGGTGTCGAACACGGCCTGGGCCCACGGGCCCATCTTTTCGCCTTCCGAGCCCGGCAGGTAGCCCAGCTCCTGGCCGCCCACGGCGTACAGCGGTCGGAAAACGGTGATCTTGCGGTGCTCGCGGCGCTCCAGCACCGCTTCCATCCCGGCGCACAACGCCAGAGCCGACTTGCCAGTACCGGCGTTGCCGCCAAGCGAAACGATGCCCACCGAAGGATCCATCAACAGGTCCAGGGCGATTCGCTGCTCGGCACTGCGGCCGTGCAACCCAAAAGCCTGCTGGTCTCCACGAACCAGCTTGAGGGTAGTGTCATCGGTCTTTCTGGCCAGCGCGCTGCCGCGGGGCGAGGTGATGACAAAGCCGGTGTTGACAGGCGCTTCGGCCGCCGCTGGCAAATTCAAGAGCTGCTCGCGCTCATAGAGCGTGGCCATCGATTCCTCGTCCAGGTCCAGCTGCTGTATTCCGGTCCAGCCGGTGGAAGCGATCAGCTCGTTGCGGTACACCTCGGCGTGGATCCCCATCGCTGACGCCTTGATGCGCATCGGCAAGTCCTTGGTCACCAGGGCAACATCAAGTCCTGAATCCAGCAGATGCTTGGCGACGGCGAGGATGCGCGCGTCGTTGTCGCCCGAGCGCATGCCCACAGGAAGAACTTCCGGCGCAATGTGGTTCAGTTCAATGCGCAACGTGCCGCCGGCCGATGACACGGGAACGGCTTGGGCAAGTCCCCCGTGGCTGGCGATCAGGTCATCGAGCAGGCGCAGGGCCTGGCGCGCGAAGTATCCGAGGTCGGGATCCTTGCGCTTGTGTTCCAGCTCGGTGACCACGGTCAATGGAATCACCACATGATGCTCTTCAAAGTGGAACATCGCTTTCGGATCGGAAAGCAATACCGAGGTATCAATGACGTAGGTTCGTACGTCCTGTTCGGCAGTTCGGCTCATGGCAGCGCACCCATTCTCGAATCCGGCGTGGGGACTCTCCCCACGCGTTAGTGGGGAAGCCCAACACCGGATGTCCAAGGCGTGTCCGGTAGCTGTACCGGCTGGCGCTGCTTTTGGTCATCTAGTGCGGAACCCTTCGATCAGCTGGAGCTTGATGCCCCTGCCTTATGATCACCATAGTCCTTGCACGGCCACCAGCAAGCAACTTCTGGGTAACGATTATTTAAACTCTGTTCGCCCAGCCGGGCGCTAGGCGCCGAACCTGCGTTGGCGATCGGCAAAGTCGCGCAGGGCTCGCAGGAAATCAACGCGCCGGAAGTCAGGCCACAGCGCTTCGCAGAAGTAGAACTCTGAATAGGCGCTCTGCCAGGTCAGGAATCCGCTCAGGCGCTGCTCGCCACTGGTGCGGATGACCAGGTCGGGGTCGGGCTGGCCCTTGGTGTACAGGGCCGATTCGATGTCATCCGTGGAGAGGTTTTCGGCCAGCTCTTCGAGCGTGCGTCCGTCGTGTGCGGCCTGCCCCAAAAGCGCCTTGAAGGCATCCAGGATTTCCCGGCGGCCCCCATAGCCGATTGCCACATTCACGTGGACTCCGGCGCGGTTTTCGGTAACGGTTTCCAAAGCCGCCAATTTCTGCGCCAAATCCTCTGGAAGCAGGTCCTTGGCACCGACTTGCTGGACCTTGACCCGGTTGGTTTCGCCCAAGCGGTCCAGGGTTCCGCCGATGACCTCCAAGAGGTCGCGCAGTTCGCTCGCTTCGCGGTTCAAGTTGTCCGTGGAGAGCATGTAGAGCGTGACCATCTTGATGTTCAGCTCTTCGCACCAGTCCAGGAATTCCAGGATCTTGTCCGCCCCGGCTTGATGGCCGGCCATGGTTGGCGTACCTGCGAGCTTGGCCCAACGGCGGTTGCCGTCAACCATGACTCCGATGTGGTGCGGAAGCCTGTCGGCTGGCAGTGACTTCGCCAAGCGCCGTTCGTAGTAACGGTACGCAAGGTTGGGAAGCTGCACCGTGGCACTGCCTTTCAATCGAATCCAAAAAGTCTAGGTTCTAAATCTACCGCGAATCCCCCGGCCCTTTGCTGATCTGCCGGGCGCAGCGGAAAAAATGCCGGGCTATTCTCAATTTCCCGATCCCCCTGCCCGGTCATTGATCTGCAGCAAATCCATTAATTTTCCGAAGCCCTCGACCGGCATCTGGCATAGTTCCTCGCGGCACGGCTGGATTCTGACCCCCGCTGCTTCACCAGCCAATTCGGGCGCATAATGAACATTCACTCCCAGCGCCCAGGCAAGCTTGCGAACCCGCTGGGCTTCGGCAGTGTCCCAGGAGCCCAAGGCCAGATAGTGCACGGGAGCAGAAATGATGCTCTGCACTTCCAGGGCGGTAGCCACTTGGGTAGCGGCCTCGGAAGCCAGCGCCACCGCATGGGCCGAAAGCGCCCGCGCGGTTTCGAGGCCCGCCGCATGGTTTTTGGAATAGTTTCCTTCGGCCATGCCCTGCATTGCGCGCAGTGCCAGGGCCTTTGCATAGAGCGCGCCGGCAGCCGGAAGGGCATCATCAAGCACGCTGACCGCAGCGACGTCGCTGCGCTGCGCGGCAATACGCGCATCGACCTGGATAGCGTCGCGGGGCACCCCGGTCGCCGGGTCGACAAAGTCCTCGGCCCTGAGCAGCAGCTGGCTGGCGCGTTGGCCCCACTTCGCCTCGCCGGTAGCCTGCTTCAAGGCCAGGAAGGCCAGGGCCAACGCGGCATAGTCCTGCAAGGTCCCTTCATTGTTCGGCGCTGGGCGACCGGCAAAGCTCACCCGGGCCAAGCGACGTGTCTCTTCATCCCAGTGCGTGGCCCACAGCGAGGCCGCAACACGCTCGGCGAGCTCCAGCGCCCTGGGCTCCCCAAGCAGCATGAAGGCATCGCAGAGCGCTTCGATGGCCAGGGCATTCCAGCCCGCAACCACCTTTTCATCACGCACCGGCCGGATGCGCGAGCTGCGCAGCTGGCGCAAAGCGCTGGCCAGTTCATCGATCGCGCCTTGTTCCCCGGGCTCGGGCATCCGGGCGAGCGAGAAGCAAAAGTACTGCGGATCCTCGGCAATGGGCGCGAAGCGGACCAGTCCCTGAGCCAAGCGGGAACGCAGTTGTTCGGTCGCCTGGGTAATCTGCTCGCGGTTGTAGCTGTAATAGGCGCCTTCGATCTGTGCGCCATCGCGGGCCGAATCCGCGTCGAGGGATGCGGCAAAGGCCGGGTGCGGCCCGGATTCGATCAGCAGTTCTTCATGGAGGAAGCCAATGATGCCCAGGGCGCTGCTCCTGGCCAGCTGCGCCAGGTTCTGCGCCCGCTCAGCAGCCTTGCCGCTGGTGCCTGCGGCAACTTCGGATGCCAGCACCGCGCTGCGCGCAGCCAGCGAAAGCAGCCCGGCATTGTCGTAGAGCATCTTTTCAAAATGCGGCACCGACCAGTTTTCATCCACGCAGTACCGCGCGAATCCACCGTCGACATGGTCCTGCAACCCGCCCAGGAACATCGCTTCGAGGCTGGTAGCGGCGGCATTGAAGGCTTCTTGGGAGCTGTCCGGGCGGGTGATGATCGAATGCCACAGCGTCTTCAGCGCCCAGGTGGGAGGGAATTTTGGTGCCGGGGTGAATCCGCCCTCGGCGCGGGTCGTGAGGATCCAGCGTTCGGTGGCCGTGGCCAGAGCCGACTGGGCCGGTTCCCGGGAGTCCAGGGCCAGCAGCGCGCTCTGCCTGCTGCCGAGTTCTGCCAGGTGATCGGCGAGCATTGCGGCCTGCTCTTCAAGGCCTTCGCGCTTGGTTTCCCAGGCTTCATGCACGGCCTGGAGCACTTGGCTGAACCCCGGGGTGCGTCCGCGGGGTTCTTTGGGGTAATAGGTTCCCGCATGCACGGTGCGTCCATCGGGCAGGGCAAAGATGGTCATGGGCCAGCCACCGGCACCGGTGAGCGCCTGGGTGGCCATCATGTAGGTATCGTCAACCAGCGGGTGTTCTTCGCGGTCGACCTTGATCGCCACAAAATTCTCGTTGAGCAGCGCAGCGATCTGCGGATCGTCGAATGACTCGTGGCTCATGACATGGCACCAGTGGCAGGCGGCGTAGCCGATGGACAGCATCACCGGCACATCTCGCAGGCGGGCCTGTTCGAAGGCTTCATCCCCGTAGGGGAACCAGTCGACTAATTGGTGCGCGTGTTGTCTGAGATATTGGCTGGCAGCGCCAGCGAGTCGTTGAGCCACGCTTTCATGCTATCGCGTGGCTCACACCGCAGCTACTGGGATTCGTCGGTCTTCGGATCGACCGGGCCCTCGGGTTCTTGCAGCTTGCGCTGCTCGCCCTTGGCCACCATATCCTGCTGCTTGGACTCCGCTTCCGAGGTGTAGCGCACGCGGCGCACACGACGGACCATGTCGCGGATCAGGAAGATCACGGCGATGACCATGAGCGCGGTGAAAATGAAGCCGAGGAATCCGGGACCGTAGTCGCTGCTGGTCTCCGTGCCCAACTTGGTGGTCTGAGAAGCTACGGCCAAGGACGCGAAGATCGTACTCACGATGTACAGACAACTCTTTTCTGGAACGAGGAAGTGCTTATTGCTATCTTAGTCCGGCGAAGAGGTCCGACTCGGGCAAATCGGTGGATACCTTGGATGAGATCAAGGTGTAGTCCTCCCATGGCCAGTGCTCAGCGTAGACGTGCTCCGGCACCGCGAAGAAGAAACCTTCCGGGTCAATCTGGGTTCGGTGGGCCAGCAGCGCCTGATCACGCTGCGAGAAAAAGTCTGCGCAGTGAATCTGGGTGGTCGTGGTATGTGGCGAAACCCACTTGAACATCTGGTTGTCTTCGTCCGCTTCCCACTGGGCGACCCGTTCCGCATACGGCGAATCGTAGCCGGCTTCGATCATCGCGTAATGCAGGGCGCGGAAGCGGTCCGGCGCGAAAGCGCGGTCGTAGTACAGCTTGCTGACCGACCATGGCTCGCCCAGCTCCGGGTACATCTCGGGGTTCGCGGCATGCTCGAAGGCGAAGGTCGCCACCTTGTGGCTGTGGATGTGGTCCGGGTGCGGATAGCCGCCATTCTCGTCGTAGGTCGTGATGACATGGGGACGGAATTCTCGGATCAGCTTGATGATGCCGGCAGCGGCAACTTCGACCGGCTGCAGGGCAAAAGCGCCAAAAGGCAGGTCGGGCAGCGGGTCGCCTTCGGGCAAGCCGGAGTCCACATAGCCTAGCCAGCGGTGCTTAATGCCGAGCACCGCGGCCGCCTCGGCCATCTCGGTGCGGCGCACGCCGGGCAGATCGCGGTGTGCGTGTGCCAGTTCTCCTGCTGCTGCGTTGAGAATGTCTCCACGTTCGCCGCCGGTGCAGGAAACCACCATCACTTCTGCGCCTGCGTCGACGTAGGCAGCCATGGTGGCAGCGCCCTTCGAAGATTCATCATCGGGGTGCGCGTGAATAGCCATGAGCCGGAGCCCCTGCGATGGGCCAATTTTCTTCACGTCGTGAATCTCCACTGATCTACTTTCCTTCGCCACTATGCTGAACAGCGGTTTTTTTGAGAAAACTGTTCACCATTGATATCAACTGATACTCGACTGCCGGTTATTCCCAATTCAGCTCAGGCGGTAAACTTGTTGAAGGAACCAACATACGGCATTCCCAGTTCAAATGCCGCCCAGGCACAGAGAGTGGTGCAAGACAAGTAATGTCTGATCCAAGCTTAACGGCTCGCTACAACAACCCCAAGAAACGCAGCCTGAGTAAATCCTCGCGCAATTGGCTGATCACTTCGGCCATTGCTCTTGGCGTGGCCGGCGCCGCCTACATCGGGTTTAGCAACTACAGCGCCATTACCGCCCAGGACATACATTATGAGGTCGTTTCGCCGACCTTGACCAAGACGACCATCGCCGTGGAATACAACGCCAAGGACCGTGTCCAATGCGATATCCGCGCGATGAACGAGTCCAAGGCTGTTGTCGGCTACAAGACGATCCTGCTTGATCCGGGAGAGGCCACCGGCTTGGTCAATCAGCAGATCGACGTCGATCTGCACACCGATAACCTTGCGGTGACCTCTGGCGTCGAGACTTGCTACGAGGTTCCCCAGGACTACAAGGGCTAATATTTCAGCCCGTTCATTCCCTAATAGCTGAATCTATTGGGCTTAAAGCGTTTTGGCGACTACTATCGTTGAAAAGATACGTTTCGCCCCGCATCCGCGATTGGTCCAGGTTTAAACCAGATCATGAAGCTGGCGGGGTCTTTGCTTGCATCAATAGAACAACGCAAGCCCGCAGATCCGTACCGAATCCGACTTCGTCGACGCCACCGTTCAGGTGGCGTTCGGCTTTGAGGGGCTCTTTGCAGTCCACCAAGCCACAGCGAAGTCCTAACTGACCAAAGGAAGTACAACGTGAGCACCAACAGCAACGAACCTGTCGTTTGGCTGACTCAGGAAGCCTTCGACCGGCTCCAGAACGAACTGACTTTCCTCTCAGGCCCGGGACGCGCCGAGATCGTTGCCCGTATCGAGCAGGCCCGTTCCGAAGGTGACCTGAAGGAGAACGGCGGCTACCACGCTGCCCGTGAAGAGCAGGGCAAAGCAGAAGCCCGCATCCTGTACTTGAAGGACCTGCTGCGCCGGGCCAACGTTGGCGAAGCGCCTGCAGATGACGGAATTGTCGAACCGGGCATGATGGTTGTCGCGAGCATCGCTGGCGATGAAACCACCTTCCTGTTTGGCTCCCGCGAAGTCGCTGGCGATACCGATTTGGAAGTTTACTCCGAGCAGTCGCCAATCGGCGTTGCCGTGCACGGCGCCAAGGTGGGCGACAAGCTTTCCTACGTAGCTCCCAACGGCCGCGACATCAAGGTTGAAATCATTTCGGCCAAGCCGTACGAAGCTTCCTGATACTGCTTCAAGCTTTAAAGTCCTCGCCGGCTGC